>CAZAXI010000035.1:0-31937 GCA_964489045.1 uncultured Granulicella sp.
ATCACGTTGCCCAAGACCATCGACAACGACGTGGCCATGACCGATGCCACGTTTGGCTATGCCACGGCCTTGAGCATTGCCACCGACGCGCTCGACCGCCTGCACAGCACGGCTCACAGCCATCATCGCATCATCGTGGCTGAGATTATGGGGCATCGCGCCGGCTGGCTCACGCTCGGTGCGGGGCTCGCGGGCGGGGCGGACGTGATTCTTATTCCCGAAATTCCTTACAGCGTCGAGAGTATCGCCAAGGCCATCGGCCAACGCAGCAAACAAGGGAGCAACTTCAGCATCGTGGCCGTGGCCGAAGGCGCGATGAGCCGGAACGACGCGCGCGTCTTCGGAATGGCCGAAAAGGTCCTGAAACGCGCCAAGACCTTGAGCGAGAAGCTGGAGGCCAAGCGCGAGATCGCCGCGTTTGAGGTCCGGCATCAGGGCAACACGTTGCGCCTGGCCCACCAGCTTGAGGAGTTGACCCATCTTGAGTCCCGCCTGACCATCCTTGGCTATGTGCAGCGCGGAGGCACGCCCTGCGCGGAAGATCGAATTCTGGCGACGCGCCTGGGCAGCGCCTGCGCCGATCTGATCAACGCGGGGAAGTTCGGTGTGATGGTGGCGGCGCGCGGTGACGGCACGGAACCCGTGCCGCTGGATCAAGTCGCAGGCAAGCTGAAATTGGTGCCACCTGACCATTCGTGGGTAGAAGCTGCTCGCAGGGTAGGGACGTGCCTTGGCGATTAGGACCGGCAGCCTGGGTTTGCGATGGGGCGAGTAACAATCTTCGGTAGAAACAGAGGATCTCCGGCCTGGACTGGCAAGATTGGCCTTACGCTAATAAGGAGATCCACCCGCGTAATCGCTGGCCATCGTGGCGTTCAGTAACTGGACGCTGGCTGGATCCGCGATGTAGACGCCAAGCTCGCGGTTTTCCGTCATGGAAGCAGTCGAATAATTGATTGATCCCATGTAAACGTTTTGCGTGGGCAGGCCATAGTCGGCAACTACAGCTTTTGCGTGGATATAGAAGCCGTTGGGGTTGTTGTAGGTGCTGAGCTTGCATCCTGCCGCCTTCAGGGAGTTGAAGTTGGTAACGTAATCGCTGCTGTACTCCATCGCGATGTGCACGGTGACCCCGCGGGTGCAAGCCGCCTCCAACGCGGTGACAATGTTGCTTGCGCTCATCTCTTCGTTCTCGACCAGCAGCGTCTTGGTGGCGTTGTTGATGATCGCGAGCATATCGGCCGTCGCTGTGGTGGGGCTCCAGATCAGGTCGTCGCCGGCGCCCGGCTGGTAGTTGTACTCGGTTAAGCTGTTGGTGCCACCGGCCGCATAATCCTGATTGAAGGTAGCTTCGATGGCTGCAATATCGACGGGATCGTTTTCGATCAACGCAAAGTCGCGGGTGGTGGAGTAGTACTGCGTCTGCAGGTTCAGTGACAGGATGGCAGTCTGGGCGGTGGGAAGAGCGCCGTCGATGGTGATGGTTTTCTGGTGGGTATTGACGAAGTGCGAGTTGGAATCAACCGCGCTGCAGTTGCTGCCGGCGCTGTTGAGCGCGGAATAGGCGGTAGCGCTCGAGCTGGCGATGCTGGAGGAGAAGATGACGCGGACCCTAACGCCCCGGCTGCAGGCTGCCACCAGGTCGGCGGTGAAGGTGGTGTCCTGCATCTCGTACATCGTCATATCGATGGTCTTTTGGGCACTGTTGATGAAGGTGTAAAGCGGCGTGACGCTGTTGTCGGCCTCGGGGAAGGCATAGAGCGTGTACGTCAGCGGCGTCGATGTGTTGGAGGTAATGGGCAGCGCCCAACTCGCGGGCGCGCCGGAAAGCGTGGGGATAAACGGTGGTTGCGCGGGGACCAGCGCGTAGAGCTGCGCGACGCTGGCGGTTGGCTGATTGAGAATATTGAGAATAGCTCCAACTGTATTGGTGGGGGCCGGACCGCCGGAGGGGGTCGCCAGCGCGAATAGCTGGCCGCAAACGCTCGAGTCACCGGCTACGCCGCCCGTGGAGTTTACGCAGGCGGCAAGGATGTCTCCCAGCGTCTGGAGAGTGGTGCTCGATGCGGAGAAGAACATAGGCAGGGTTGCTCCCGGAGCCGTCCCGCTGGTGGTGTTGATGTATTCGTTTGCGGTCAAGAACGCGGTTTGCAACTGCGCCGCGTCGCTGGGACCTGAGCCCATGCCGGCATACGCGGTCATGAAGTTCGCGAGCGCGGCAGTCGTGCCGATTGTGGTCAGCTCATTGATAACAATGTAGGTCGATAAGGATAGATCGCCGCATGGTCCCAGAACCGCCATCAGCGCGAGGTCCGGGTTATTGCTGCCGGCGGCGAGGCCGGGATTCCCTCCCGTGGCAACCAGATAGACTTCCGCCGTTGCGGATGGGCAGGTGTAGGCGCCGGTAACGGTAAACGAGCCGACGGGCAAGTCGTTACCGGCGTTGCCTGCGTTGGCATTGCTGTTGGGGAGGGTGGTGCCGTCGCTGGTGGTCACAATGGTGGAGATCAGAGATGTTGCTGCCGATCCGTCTCCAGTTGTGCCGACTGCATACATCTGAATCAAGCTGCCGCTGACGGGATTCTGTCCGCCGATGACAGAGCCCGAAACTCCCGGCTCCAGGACGGGCGGAGAAAACTCCGTCTTCAGGCAGCCGGTTAGACCGGTCGAAGCCAGCAGAAGCACAAGAGCGGACGCGAGCGAGCCGACGGAGCGTGCACCAGGAAGCATATTCAATCAGGCTGTGGCAAAGACAGGGAAAAGGAGTGTGACCACCGACACATTGGCTGCATACCCTCGGTACGTACCATTGCCTTGATATCTTGCTCCAACTTTTCCCGCTCTAACCCACGGATTCGCGACCACGCAGAATTCACTCTAGAGGAGTTCCCGATGTCAGACCGTTCCCTATACGTTCGTCGAGTCGCACTGCTTTGTGCGGCGGTCATCCCATTCGCGCTGCTCAGCGGCTGCGCCAACATGGTTTCGTCATCGGTGGCAGACAATTCCGTTGCTTCCACTGCGGGCATCTCGGGCATTGTGCATGGTGGCCGTCAGCCGATCAGCGGCGCGGTTGTCAAGCTATGGGCGGCGGGAAATGCGGGCTACGGCAGCGCAGCCACTGTGCTTCAAAGCACGACAACGGATACGAACGGAAATTTCTCGTTCGGTCCGGGCAGCGGCAACACGTATAGCTGCCCAAGCCTCAGCTCTGCCACGGAGAGCCAGTACATCTACATCACCACTTTGGGAGGTCAGCCAACGACCGGCGTGGCGAACCCAAACGCTGCGTTGATGGTGGCGCTGGGCAATTGCTCGAGTGTGCTTTCAGCGAATCCAGCTGTGGACGTCGACGAAGTCACAACCGTCGCCAGCATGTTCGCGCTGCAGCAGTTTTTCTCGCCCAGCGGAAGCGGCCTCGGCAACTTCGGGACCAGCCCGACCAATATCAACGGCCTCGCGAACGCCATGGCCACCGTCAACAACCTGGTCAACATCGCTAGCGGCACGGCCAACCTCAGCACCACAGCGACGGGAACTGTCGCCTTAGGCTACTCCCCCGTCGTCACCATTACGCCGGAGCAGAGCAAGATTAATTCGCTGGCCAACATCCTCGCTGCCTGCGTGAACTCGCCCGGCACCGGGACGCCCTGCTCAACGCTCTTCAGTGGCGTCAACTCGACCGCCGCGCTGGATACGCTGCAAGCCGCCTACTACCTGGCAACGAACCCGACCAGCACCGTAAGCAGCACGAGCAATATCACGGCCATCTACAACACCGCGGTTGCCAATTCGCCCTTCAACCCCAGCCTTACGGCTGTGCCAACGGACTGGAGCATCGGAGTCACGTACGGCAGCGCCAGTGTCAACACCGGTGGCACATATTTCATCAACGATCCGACCTATCTCGCAGTCGACGGCTCTGGGAACGTATGGGCGTTGAACGATGCGTCCTCCACGACGGCGAGCTACAACAGTCTCACCGAGCTGAATCCGGTTGGCATTCCCGTGGCGCAAGCGTTCACAGGCAGCGGGCTGATCGGGCCAAGCTGGCTCGCCATCGATCCTAGCGGCAACGCCTGGATAAGCAACTACGGCAGCGCCAGCGCGCTCCAGACCAGCGCTGTGGAGTACACGACCGGTGGCGCCACGAATACCTTCACCACCAACAAAGGCCCGCAGCGAATGGCTATCGATGGCAAGGGCGACGTGTTTGTCATTGAGCCTAGCTACAAAGGCCTGGGTGATCTAGAGGAGATCCCGGCAGGCTCTGCCAGCGGGACGACGGCAACCACGCTCGCCAGCAGTTTGACGACCGACTACTCGAATATCGCAATCGATGGTAACTACACAGTCTGGGTTACTGGCGGCGGCACCGGCTCCTTGGGCGGCACCAGCGGCTATCCTTATGTTTATCAGTTCCTCTACAGTTCCACGTCGCCCAACTATCCTTCGACGCCGAGCGCTACGACCAACGCCGGAGGTATCGCGGAGCCGGAACAGGCGATCTCGATCGATAGCAACAACTACGTCTGGGTTGAGAACTACGGTGCGGAGAAGGTCTCCTGCATCTGGGGGACTTCCACGATTAGCGCTCTCACAGTGCCTTACGCCGTCCAAGCCAATCTGACGAAGCCGGAATTTCAGGTTACGGACGGCGCTGGGAATCTCTGGGTCGCCGATGCGGCAACAACCGTCGCGAGTCCCGCGGGAAGCGTCTATGAGATCTCCAACGCCGGTGTATCGATAGCGCCTGCCGTGGGTTTCGCTCACACCTATAACGAGCCTTACGGAATTGCGATCGATCCGTCCGGCAACGTCTGGGTCGCAGCGTACGCGGGAGCCGAGCCAAACGGGTTCATCACGGAGATCGTCGGCCAGGCTGTTCCAGTGGTCACGCCGATTGCCGCCGGACTACCCACCACTCCGGGTGGCACCAACAGGCTTGGCACACGCCCCTAACCCTCATCTGTGAAAGGAAGACAATGATGAACGAGGTAATTCGGATTTCTCAGAGTAGGTCGGTTCGCCTGGCGCTTTTGGCGATGGCGGTGTTGGCGGTGCCGGTGATGGCCCATGCACAGACCGGTTGCACGGATTCGCCGGAGAACCCAACGGCGGTGTTGGCGATGGTCGGCTGCGCGGGGGCGTTCCTTGCGGCGGCGCGGCGGCGCTTCAAGGCACGCCGCAGGTCGATCGAGAAATAAGCATCGGGCGCTGACCCTGGCGTGGCCGCTCTCGCTGGCACGTTCTCGCGGCGGAGATCAGTGCTTCGCCATTGGAAGTTCGACTGAACCCATGCGGCCGGTGGCGGAGTCGCGGACGATAAAGCGCAGGGTGGTGGATCTGGGCGCGGGTAGCGCAGTGAAGTGGAAGTCGGCGGTCCGGGCGGCATCGCGCAGATCGGCGCCGGGTTTCGCATTAGCAGTCATGCCGCACAGGGTGTGGGCGAGCATCTGGTTCTTCGCGTTGAGCGAGACCGCCATAATGTAGACCGAAGCGGTGGCACTGCCGTCGGTCCTCGGCTTCCAGGTGAGATTGGCGACGCCGGCGTGGATGATGTAAGCGGCAGGCGGCGCGTTGGGTGAGGTGTCGGGCTCGACGGTGACGCGAACTCCATTGAGCGGGATGGTACCCTGGGCCGCGGTGGTGAGGTCGTACGCAGCCGTGGCGGCGGACTTCTCCTGCTGGGTCTGGCCGGAATAATAGCCGCTGCGGGTGGTTGCGGTGAGGCCCGGACGCAGGCAGACGACGCGGATTTTGCGATACGCGGCGACGGCATCGCTGGCGGAGCTGGGCGTATAGGAGATGGTGTAGAAGCGACTGCCCAAGTCGACGGACGAGGCAATCTGCTGGGCTATATCGTTCCTGCCGCGTACGACGCGGCCACCGGTCATTGGACCCAACTGATCGAAGCTTTCCCTGGAGTTGAATGGGTCTGAGTTGCTCGCAAGCGAATCGCCGGCAGCCAGGACGAAGGCCATTTGCGATTCGTCGGTGATCTCGGTCATGCCCGGGACGAGGCTGGTGGGATCGACAGCATACAGGGTGACGCGAGTGTCGAGCAGGACGTCGGTGACGTGTTGCAACGTGTCCTTGACCTCCTGGAGGTCGTCGCCATCGATGGATTCGGGGTCGAGAGAGGGGAAGCCGCCGCCGACCCAGATGAGGTTCTTGCGTCCGGGGATGCGGGCGTAGCTCTGGGCGATCTCTTCGAGCGCGCGCAGCGACTGGTCGAGACGATCGATGGGGCCGTAATCGGCCATGCCCTTAACTTCGAGCGTCCACGCGTTCTCCGTGGGCGCGGCGGCCAGCGCGCGGAGCAGGGCGTCACGGTCGCGAGTGAACGGCTGGAGTTGCTTGAAGCGGTTGTCACCGACGGTGAGCAGCGTGGTGGGCTGCGGCAGGAGCGCGGATTGGCGCGCGAGGTAATCATGCAGCGAGCGGCGGGCAAACGAACTGTCCGCGAAGTGCGTGTTGAGCTGGTCGAGCACCAGGATGTCCGCCGGGGAACGGCCAAAACTTGCGGGCTGTGCGGGATCGAAGACGGCGGATGTGCCCGCCGAGATCGTGGCCGGCGGCAGGATATGAGCGGACGGCAATTCGACGGAGCGAATCCGCTGGGGCTTGCCATCTTCAAAGATCTGGAAGTCCTTGGCGGTGAGGCCGTCGACGGGCTTGCCGGCCTGGTCGGTGACGACGATATCCAGCACCACCAGACGCACGTTGACGGTGAGAGCGGGGCTGGCCGGAGCAGTGGCGGGGGTGGTGGTTTGAGTCGGGGTTGGTGTCCGGCTCGAATCTGAGGACGGCGCCTGCGCGCGGAGGTGCTGTGGCCCGGCCATTGCGGCGGCTACAAGGATCGGCAGTACGACCGCAAAGGTTGTGAAATCGTAGCGAACACGGCGGTGGCAAATCGCGGACGGCAGAATCAATTTCTTCCTCTTCCCCAGGACAGGAACGCGCTCCGCCATAATAGCCTGCGGCATATCCGCAGGCGGCGCCTTCGGCGGCAGCCCTTACCGCCGCTGTACTGGCCGCTAGAAGTGGAGGCGGCCTGCAATCTGCAACTGGCGCGGTGTCATCAGCGTGTTGCTGTTGGAGTTGGTGTTGGTCCCGAACAGCGGATTGCCGACGAGATACTCCCCGACCCCCGTTACAGGCGTTGGCAGCGACTGCAGTTGCGGGCAGCCGGTTCCCACGCTTGGGGTCGACGTGGAAGGCAAGCTGGTAACGCAGTAGGCGCTTGTATTCACCGAGGTTATGTTCTGGTGGTTGAGGAGATTGAAGGCTTCGCCGAACAACTCGAATTCAGAGTGAAATGAGCCGTGTTCGATGTGGAAGGTCTTGCTGATGCGCAGATCGACAACGGCAGTGCTGGGCATGGAAAAGGCATTGCGGTCGATATCAGGTACGCGCCCGGTGCCTCCGGCGCCGATGATACCGCCGTACAAGCTGCTGCCTACGCTGTTGGTTGTGCCCGCACTATATGGCAGCCCGCTTTGCATCTGAACGATGGGCGCGATCCCCCAGCCATTGAAGGATTCCTTCCGCCAACCGGAGAGGCCGCGGAAGTCAAGGCGATAGGTGACGCCGGTGACAAAGCGATACGGTACATTCTGAGTACTGTTGGCGTGTTCCCCGGCAGGATTCAGCGGGTCCAGTAACTCGCTCGCACTGCCGTAGCCGGTGCTGAGGTATGGGTTGTAGTCCAGCGCATGGGCCCAGGTGAAGTTGGAGAGGATCGAGAGATTTTCCGAATAGCGGTGATTCAGCTGCACCACCAGCGCATTGTAGCTGGAATTGACTTCGCTCTTGAAATCCAGCACGTGATAGTAGCCGGGGAAAAGGCCGCTGTTAATGGTGTATTTCTTGTAGGTGTGTAGGCTATTTGGCAACAGCGGCAGGGTCTTGCCGCCATGCGGGTAGACGATGTAGCCACCGGAAGGAGCGGGATTGTCGAGCGCTTCGAAGGTTGCGGTGGTGATTGCGGGCGCAACGCTTTGGTCCACGGCGGCGGCGAGTTCCCGGCCCAGCGAGCCCATGTAGGAGATGGAAAAGATCGTGTTCCAGCCGAGGTCCTGTTCGAGTGCGAGATCCATCTCGTGCACTTGCGGATTCTGCAGATGCTTGTCGAGGAACGCGACGGTGCTGGAGTAGTTGCCGCCGCAGCCGGTCTGATATTGGGCTGCCGACGCGAAGATCTTTGGAAACGCCAGGCACTGAACGGAGCCATTGGCCGAAAGCGCGGTCTGGCTGCCGGCGCCGCCGGAGAGCAGGTAGGTCTGGATGATGTTTGAATTGATGACGCGCCCATAGTACATGCCATAGCCGCCGCGCAGGTAGGTCTTGCCGTCGCCGAATACGTCGTAGGTAAAGCCGACGCGCGGACCTATGTTATTGCGGTCGTCCGGCTGGTTCGCGGTTTGCGGCACAGCGCCGCCGGCGGTGCCTTGCGTGCCGCCAGTGTTGATCAGCGGATTCAACGGAATGTACTCATACTCGTAGCGTGCGCCCAGCGATAGGGTGAGACGCGGCGATATGCGCCAGTCGTCGGTGGCAAAACCGGCATAGTCGGTGGTGGCCAGTTCGAGGCGCGGGTTTCCGAAGCCCTGGCTGAAGGAGTAGTACTGCTGCTGATAGCCGGCGCCGCCGAGTCCGGTGGTTGCGTGCAGGTAGTCGGCAATGAAATCCCAGTTGTAGTCGTAGCTGTAGCTGCCGCCCTCTTCGTAGAGATTGTCGATGAAGTCGAAGACGCGGTTGACTTCGACGCCGGCCTTGAACACCTGTTTTCCGTGGCTCCAGGTCGCCATCTCCTCGCCTTGCATGCGCCGTTCGTTGGGCAGGGCGCGACGCTCCAGGAAGTAGGTTCTGCCGATGTCGAAGCCGGTCCCGTCGAAGTCGTAGCCAATCTGGACTGCCGGGGGCGCGGCCGGAGCCAGCGGATCGTCCGGGATCAATGTGCTGATCGGCTGCTCATTCGGCAGCGGCGTCTGCGAACTCTCGTACTCGAAGTCGCGGCCATACTGAAACAGAAGGCTGTTGACCAGGTTCGAGGTGAGTACCGTGGACAGGCGGGCGATGCCGAAATCTTCTTTTACGAAGTCGTTGCCGAAGGACGCGCGGCCGTAATAGTTTGAGGCTTGGGTCTCTACGCCAGCCGGCGAACTGTAGCGCAGCCGGTTGTACTGGATGATGAAGCGGTTCTTGTCATTGATCTGCCAGTCCAGTCTCGGGAAGTTGAGCACCTGGTCGGAGTGGCGCGGGACGGTGCCCAGGAATGAGGAAATGATGCCGAGGCCCTGGGTGTAGTAGGCTGCACCCGCCTGGTAACTGACGCTGAGCGCGTTGGCCTCGGCGCATGCGTACGGATCTCCTAGAGACGTTGTACTAGCCGTGCCCGGGCTGAAGCTGCCGCCGGAACACGCTGCGCCGACAGGAAGTGTGGAATCCGCCGTGGCAAAGGTGTGGACGGGGTCGGACGCACGCGCCGTTCCCGGGAAGTTTCTCTGGCTTTGATCGTAGGAGTAGAACCAGAAGAGCTTGTCGCGCAGCAGGTAGCCGCCTGCACCGAAGCCCCACTGTTTGCGCCAGTCCTTCGGCTTGTACACATACGTCTGGAAGGCATTGGAGTTCGGTATCTGCGTGGTCAGCAGGTCGTAGGGGTTTATGGCGCCAAAGTCGTTATCGCGGTCGTAAAAGAAGAGTTCGCCGTGGAACTGGTTGCCGCCGGACTTCGTGACGGTGTTGATTACGCCACCGGCTGCCCGCCCGTATTCGGCGGAGTAGTTCGAGCTGTTGACCTGAAACTCCTGCACCGCCGCCTGCGAGACGGAGTAGGAAGCGCGGGTGCGGCCGCGCTCCTCAGAGAAGTAAGCCTGGTTGTTGTCCGCGCCGTCGACGGTACTGTTGTTCAGTAGAACACTGATGCCGCGGAAGCTGAGCAGGCCGAAGCCATCGGCGTTCGACACCACGCCCGGGGTGAGCAGGGCAAAGTCGGCCCAGCGCCTGCCGTTGATGGGCAGGTTGTCGACGGCATTCTGGTCGATGGTGGTGGAGATGGCATCGTCCTGAGTGTGCATCAAGGGCGCCTCGTCCGTGACTTCGACATGGTCGGCCACCGAGCCGACCTTGAGTTGGGGCGAGACCGTGGAAATGCTGCCTACGGTTACGGTGATCGAGTTCTCCTGATAGGTCGCAAATCCACTCGCAGTGAACACCGCGGTGTAGATGCCTGGCTCCAGTTCCGGGACCAGGTACTCGCCTGAATCATTGCTCCTCGCCGTACGCGCCATGCCTGTAGCCAGATTCTTCACAGCGACGGTCGTTCCGGGCAACAGGGCTCCCCCGCTGTCGGTGATCGTGCCGCCGATCGCGCCCGTAGTTGCCGACTGTGCGAAGGCCGCAGTTCCCGGCATCAAGGCGAGAACCAGGATCACGAGAAGAGCTGCAAAGAAACTCGATTTTACGATGCAGGTGAGGTTACCAGACTTGCGGAAGTTGAGATGCATCCCGTGAATCTCCTGACTGGAAGTGGCGGGCGGCAGAAACCAAGCATCCTACCCACCGATTTCGAAGCGAACTAATTAACCGTGAAGGTTGGAAGAATGAGGGCGGACGTGCCACCGGCTGAGCCGGTTGCTGTGACCGTAATGGTGTAAGAACCGGCAGGCGTGCCGACGGGTGTCTGAATGTTGTTGCAGGCCACCACTCCGCAGGCAGCGACGAGGAGGGCGAGCGTGATCCATATCCGGCCGTAGCGCAAGGCGGAGCGGCGACGGCGAAGACCGATCAGCAGGGCCAGGCCAACGCCCGGGAACATCGTGAGAATCGACCACCAGCCCCGGCCAGATGAACCAAACGAAGCCGGCAGCACCGCTGACCCCTGCTGGGTATTGATGCTGAGAGCGACCGTGCTTCCCGCCGTGCATCCCGTCGACGAAATACTGGTGGGGCTGATCGAGTAGGTGCTGTTCGGCGGAAGACCGGAGACCGCAAGCGTAATCGTTCCCGTGTAAACGTTCTGCACCACGTTGAAGCTGAATGCGGCAATTCCGCCGGGATATACAGCTCCTGCGGGGTAGCTCGCTGTGGCAGTGCTGAAGTTTGGATTCTCGGAGTAAACCGCAACGGAAGCCTGGCTGCTCGAGGCAGTGAAGTAACTGTCCCCACTATAGGATGCGGTAATCGCGTAAGTTCCCGGCGTCGCGAACGCATAGCTGAGGGTCGCGCTGCTGCCGCTGACTGCCTGCGGTGTGCCAATCTGCGCTCCGTTCGCAAAGAATGTGACCGTTCCGGTGGGGTTGCCGGTGCTGGCAACAGTCGCCTTCAATGCGACCGCAGTTGCCGGCAGGAAGATTGGGGTGCCAGCGCAAGTAGGGGGAAGTGAAACCGAGGTGGTGGTCACCGGAGAACCGAAATAGGTTCCGGAGAGTGCGAAGTTGCCGGTGCCGCCCAGCTTGGAGACGACCTGGAGTGTGCCGGTGAACACCGAGCCGGTGCTGATGCCAACCGACGGGGGCTGCGCCGTAACCGGCAACAGGCAGTCCTCGGTCGTATCGCTGTTCGGTGCGCCGCAGGTGGCCGTACCGAGCGAAAAGTAGGGGGCGTTGGTCAGCGAGTAGGCCGACGCCGCAGGTGAGTCGCCGGCGGCAAAGTGGATCTCGACGGTCTGGACTTTCTTGGTGGTTCCGACCGGGCCGAACTGCGTGCCCGACGCTACCTCGCGCACCAGGTTGGTCTCGGTGTCGCCGACATACACGTTCGCATTGGCGTCGACGCTAATGCCGTAGATGCCCGGCCCCGGCAGTGTTGCGGTGGCATAGTTGCCGGTTCCGCTGGAACCGAACTTCGCCTGCAGAGCAGGGCAGCCATCCCCATAGGCATCGATCACGGTCGAGCAGACGTTAGTTGCGCCTCCGGCAATCACATACATCGATTGGCCCGCTCCGTCGACCCGCCAAATAGCGCCGCTGCTCGCATCCGTGACATAGACGTTCGAGTTGGCGTCGGCCGCGACGCCGAAGATGCTGCCGATTCCAAAACTGCCGGCCAGGCCGCGGTTGCCGATTGTCGGCTTCGTCCCTACGGCGTTCTGCTTGCCGGCGAACGTGGAGAGAATGCCCGCCGTGCTCACTTTGTATACCGAGTCGTAGTACTCGTTGCCGCCGTAGACAACGCCATTCGGGTCTACCGTGACTGAGTAGGTCGAATCGAAGGTGTCGCTGTTGGCTACGGCGTTTTCCGTGTAGAGGCCGTAGCTGCAGCCGTAGCCGGAAGCCGTTCCATTGACGCAGTACGGGGCGCTCGCGCCCGTGGACGTTCCGGCGATCTTCGAGATGGTTCCGGCAGCCACGGCAACGGTGTTCACGGTATTAGTGCCGGTCGCGTTGGTGTTCACAACCAGAATGGCCTCGGTGTATTCGTCGACGATGAAGAGGTCGCCCAGTTTGTCGAATGCCAGACCGTAGGGGGAGCGCAGATAGCCCTGGGTGGCGGCGACGATCGTCGTCGTGGCGTTGCTGGCGGCGTAGCCGTAGGTGCCGGCGACGTTTCCGGCGACCAGAGAGATGATGCCTCCTGTCGCCGGAATGGTTCCTGGGCCAGGTGTTCCAACTGGCGGGGGGGTGGCGGCGATCTTGCGCACCTGTCCCTGTCCGGTGTCGCTGAAATAGAGGTCCCCGGTCGTCGGGTTGAAGACGATACCCGCAGGATGCGTGAGCTTGACCAGAGTGCCCAGGCAACCGTCGCCGATGGCGTCGGTCGACATGTTGGTGCCGCAAGCCGTACCGCTGGCTGGAGACGCTGTCGCGCCACCGGCTACCGCCGTCACAATATGCGTCAGCGCGTCGACGCGACGCACCAGGCCATTGTTGTAGTCGGTGAAAAAGACGTTGCCGTTGGCATCGGCCACGGCACTGCGCGCGCCGGGCGTGTTGATGCCGGTGGCCGTGTTGCCGATCTCGATCTCGGTCGCGAGGCAGCCGTCACCGTAGGCGTCGGTAGACGAGTTCCCTGAGACCGGGCAGTTCTTGTTGCCGGCCGCTATGACGGTTGCCCCTCCACCGGCGATCAAATTCACCGTATAGGGCAGGAGTTGCGGCGCGGTCTGCGCCATCGCGTTGAAACCCAAGCCAACCAACGCGACGAAGACGAACGGCAAAAGGATACGGCGACTTGCAAGACCGGAGATGCACCTGGAAATAAACACGAAGGATAGCTCCTCGACATGGTGCTGGTATTGGCGGCGGATATGCACACGACGGCCACCCGCGGAGAAAGCCGCGTGCGACGGATAGATATGCGCAGGAGGGTAACGCTGCTTGGACGGTAGGCTAACAGCAACACAAACGCAACCTCGGTGACGCCGGTCACAGCCACCTCGACCTGAGAAAGAGCAGAACCCGCTTGGCTGCGAAAGATGGGCGTGCCGAGACTGATTCGGGCCGTGGCTTCACAACCGTTGCCTGAAAGCCCGATAATTGGCGATCGAGACCAACCTGGTCGCAACTTCGCAGGGAGATCATCCGTGAACCAAACATCTCGCCGAGAATTTCTGAAGGATGCCGCACTCACGGGCGTCGCAATCTCCGCTGGCACGCTCACCGAGCGCAGCCTGTTCGCTGCTGCAGCGCCTGCTCAAGGGCCGACGCCGGCCCGTCGCTCTGCCGTACGTTCAGTTGAGCTCTCATTGCTGAGCAAAGAGCCGTCTGTGTTACCTACTGGCGTCAGTTGGGGAGTGCCGTGGGAGCAGGGCGCGGTCGCACGCGGCGCCAGCTTCAATCTCAATGCAGGCGGCGGCAGTCTACCGCTGCAGAGTTGGCCTCTGGCTTACTGGCCGGACGGGTCGATCAAGTGGACTGGCTTCGCCAGCGTCTTGCCGGCGGGGTTCCAGGGCGCGGTTACGCTCGCCAGCGGCGCTGCGCAGGCGGCCGCGGCGGGCACGCTAAAAGTTGCGACGAATCCCAATACGGTGGTCGTGGACACCGGCGCGATGCAGTGCGCCATTCCGCTGCTAGGCCCTCACCTCATCGAATCCATCGAGAGCAATGGCAAAGTCATCGCAGGCGCCTGCCAGTTGGTTTGTATTCTTCAGAATGGGTCGGCCAACAATCCTGAAGACACTCCGGCGCGAGAACGATTTCTCTCCAGCGTAAAGAAAGTCACCGTGGAGCAGTCCGGCCCAGTGCGTGCCGTAGTGAAGATCGAAGGCATGCATCGTGCAACTGCATCCAAGCGTGAGTGGCTGCCGTTCACGGTGCGCCTCTACTTCTACAGCGGCCAGACTTCGATCCGCGTCGTCCACACGATTGTCTTCGATGGAGATCAGAACAAGGACTTTGTGCGTGGCCTCGGATTGGAGATCTACGTACCCCTGCGCGATCAGCCGTTGAACCGCACCGTGCGCTTTGCAGGCGCCGACGGCGGTCTCTGGTCGGAGCCGCTGCAGCCGGGCGGAGGCAGCGCCGCGCAGGAGTCAGGTCAGCCATTCACTGGCAACCCCATCTTTGCTAAGAACGCCATCTGGAACGACTTCAAGCTGATCCAGCCCAATCCCGACGGTTTCACTATCATCAAGCGCACCGGCCCCGAGAGCACATGGCTCTATTCCAATTCCGGCACACGTGCTCCCGGCTTGGCCTATGCGGGCGATCTCGGTGGCGGACTTGCCGTCAGCATCAAGAACTTCTGGCAGTCGTTCCCGGCCGCGCTCGAGGTCCAGAACGCCGCCAGCCCCGCGGCCAAGTTGGTCGCGTGGCTCTGGTCGCCCGACGCGCCCGAGATGGACATGCGCTTCTATGACACCCACGGCCACGGACTCGACGCCGCTTACGAGGACGCGCAGCCCGGGCTGAGCACTGCCTACGGGGTTGCGCGCACCAGCGAGCTGACCCTATTCGCCTCGTCGGCATTCCCGACCCGCCCGGACACCGTTGCCATGGCCGCCGCCGGCGCCCAACTGCCACTCCTCGCTGCGACGCCCGAGTATATCCACTCCACCGGCGTCTTCGGCGTGTGGAGTTTGCCTGACCGCTCCACGCCCTTCAAGAAATCCATCGAGGACGGCCTCGACTCCGTGCTTGCCTACTATCAGCGCCAGGTCAACGACCGCTCCTGGTACGGCTTCTGGCAGTACGGCGATTTCATGCACTCCTACTCCGCGCCGCGCCACGTCTGGCACTACGACTGGGGCGGCCATGCGTGGGACAACACGGAGCTGGGCGCTCCGCTGTGGCTTTGGTCGAGCTACCTGCGCAGCGGCCGTGCCGATCTCTTCCGCCTCGCTGAAGCCCACTCCCGCAATACCAGCGAAACCTGCTGCTACCACCTCGGTCCCATGCGGGGACTGGGCTCGCGCCACAATGTGGTCAAATGGGGCGACGGGGCCAAGGAAGCGCGCATCAGCCAGGCTGCACACTGGCGTCCCTTCTACTACCTCACCACAGACGAACGCACCGGCGACATCATCCACGAGTCCGCGGAGTACGCAGGCATAGGTATTGGTAACTACGATCCCATGCGCGAGGCCGAGCCCAAGGGTCCGGGCGAGCCGCCGGTACGCCTCCGCATTGGACCGGATTGGTTTGCCCTCGCGGGCAACTGGATGGCCGAGTGGGAGCGCACGGGCGACAAGCGCTGGCGCGACAAGATACTCGCCGGCGTGGATTCGATCCTGGCGATGCCATACGGGCTGGAGACGGGCAAGCCGGAGGCCAATTCAAAGGCGCTGGCTGCCACCGTCGGGTTCGACAACGCCACCGGCAAGCTCACCGCAATCCCCAACCCGCAGACGCACGCTCTGGTGCCCGCCAACTACAACCTCGCCACCATCCAGGGCGGCGGGGAAGTGATGTTCGAGCTGGTGCCGCTGCTCGGACGCAAGGACTTTGAGACTGCGTGGTTGCAGATGTGCCGCCTTGGCGTTGCGCCGCCCGACGTCTGGGACAAGGACCGCACCACGCACAACGAGGGCGCGGACGCCCAGTACGTGCCGCCCGGGCAGAGCGGGGCACGCCTGGCGGCGTACGCCTATGCAAAGACCGGGAATGTCGCGTATGCGAAGAAGGCGATTGCCACGCTGCTGACGCAGGGCGGAGGCATCGCCAACCCGCACATGGTCTCCGGGCCTGACTCGCTAAAACCGGTCGAGGAGGACGCAAGGCTTCAGACCAACGAGGCATCGCAGACCGCGCTGCAGTCGATCGAGGTGCTGGAGTTGTGCAAGGACCAGCTTCCTACCGAAGCCGCCGTGCGCGTGATGCGTGCTTTCCCGGGTCGCCCGGCGGCCCCGCCTGCTCCTCCAAGGTAGTTCGCCGTCCCCATTACGAACGCGTATTGACTGTGGTTACGGCTGGAGGGGAAGCGGGTAGAGGCGCCCGCGATACATTCCCATGGGTTCTATGGAACGGACCTGGATGACCTGGGCGGTCGCATTGTCGGAGCCATCGACTTCGACCGCATACTTCACGAGGTCGCGCGCGATGGCATCGGCCTCTTTGTCCTGCGAAGCGATGCGGGCTATGTCTTCCGGGTACAGGCCGTCGTAGAGGCCGTCGGTGCACAGCACCAAGACGTCGCCGGGCTTCAGCGAGACGGTGGTGGTATCGGGGGTGACGAACAGCTCGGGACCGAGCGAGCGGGTTAGGACGTGGCGGCTCTCCGAGCGTTCGGCCTCGGCGGCCGTGATCAGGCCGAGTTTGCGCTGCTCCGAAACCCAGGTATGGTCGCGGGTGAGTTGGAGAGCCTTGCCGTCGCGCACCTGGTAGCAGCGCGAGTCTCCCACATGCACAATGACGGCCTGGTCCTGGCGCAGCACACAGGCGACGACAGTGGTAGCCATATGCCGCCCGCGCCGTTCCGGATGGAGGCCCTCGTCGTGGACCGCGGAGTTGGCGAGCTGGATTAGGCTCGGCAGCAGGCTGGGCAACGAGATCCCCTCGACCGAGTGGGCAAACTCTTCGGTTATCACCTCGATTGCCTTGGCGGAGGCAACTTCGCCGAGATCCAGCCCGCCTACACCGTCGGCGACCGCGAACATCCAGCCGCGAGACCGCGATTCCTGGCGCGACCGGGGGCTGAAGAAGCCGACGGCGTCCTCATTGTGCGGGCGCACTCTGCCGGGATCGCTAGCCTGTCCAAAGACCACATCCAACATGGAAGTTCACCACCCTGCCCGTTTGGCCGGTTGTCGTTGCGGGAGGTCGGCTGTTCGTGCAGGTGAAGGAGTTCCGCCCCTCCGATGCTGCCCGGAGGGGCGGAGCTCTAATCAACCTGTACGTACAGCTTGGCGTTTCATTTGCCGGATTACGATACCTGGGCTTTGCTTGCGAGCATTACACTCCTTCCTTTGGCCTTGGAAGATTTCAGGAAGTAGAAGGCGCCGTATGCGCCCCAAAGAGCGGCGATGATGAGTGCGCCAAGCGGTTCCTTCGCAGTACCAATGCCCAGGAATGGTCCGATCAAGTAGAACATCATGCAACCGATGTTCGCCAGCACGCCAAACAGTGGAATAAGCGTGTGCTTGATCAGGCTGTGATCGGCACGCTTGTGGTAGGCGATCATGCACAGGATGCAGCTAAGCGCGTAGAGGATGAACGTCCCGAAGTTGGAGACAAGGGTGATCATCAAAAGCGAGTTGGGCAGCTTGGCCAGCGTATCGTGCGGGAGATAACCCACGCTGGAGAAGATGCCGTGAGGCAGGGCTGCAATGGTGGCATCCGGGAGCGCGGACGCGTCTCCAAACAGTACTGAAACTGACAGAACGCCGATTACTGCCGTGATGAAGGACAGGGTCCGCAGGGCGCGGTGAGGGCTGAGAGTCTTCGAGTGAAGCATGCCGAAGTGCTCGGGAGCCTCATCGTCCTTGCCCATCGCGTAGGTCACGCGGGCACCGGTGTTCATGCAGGCCAGGGTGGTGCCAATCAGCGCCAGGAAGACGGTGACGGCCTCAGCCAGCATGAAGTACTTGCCATGCCCCTGCCCGAGCAGGGCATCGCCGACGATGATCATCATGTCGCCGATGGGCGCGGCGGACCCCAATGCGCTCTGCATGGTGTAGCCCGAGTTGAGGAAGAAGTTCGCCGCAAAATACTCGATGAGATAACACACCAGTCCCTGGATGAGCAGCGAAAAGATTACCGCCATGGGGATGTCGCGCTTTGCATTTCTTGCTTCACCGCCCATCGATGTGACCGATTCGAAGCCGACCAGGATAAGGATGGCGACCGTGGCCTGAATCATCATCCAGTTGAAGCTATGGATCGATACGACGGATTTCGCGTCGGAATGCGCCTGGAAGAGCTTGCCGGTTGAGTCATACGGAGCGTAGCTGATGGCGAACGGGACCGGCTTGCCGGCCGCGTCCAGTTGCGGTTGAGGAACTCCGCTGGCGTCGCGGATGATGGTGCCGTCAGCCTTGGCGGCAAAGTTATAGGTGTAGGTGGCCAGCGATGCGGAGTCATAGTTCAACGCCTTGGCGCCTTCGGGGTGGTTGGAGCGATATCCGATGGCGAGAATGCTGAACAGAACCAGCGCTGAGATTTGAATGACGTTGATGGCCAGGTTGACGGCGGTGGAGGCGTTGGCGCCCCGCTGCGCAATCCACGTGACGGCGAAGGTGAAGACGACCGCAACCAGAGCCATAAAGATAGGGCCGGGGTTGGCTCCGCTCATGAAGCCGGGATAAAGGAAGCCAACTACATAGCCGACAAAGACGCCGGTGACGCCGACCATCACACCCGGGTAGACCCAGTAGTAGAGGTGGGAGCCCCAGCCGACGATGAATTTGGCGAGCCGGGCATACTTGAAGGCCGTGTCCTTCGACAGTAAAGCCTGTTCGGCGTAGTAGTAGCTGGAGCCGGTCCCGGGATAGAGTTTTGATATTTCGGCATAAGAGACGGCGGTTGCCAGACAGAGCAACAAAGCCGCGAATATCCCGATCCACATGGAGGGAGCGGTCGCGCCGGTGTTTGCCTGGATGGCAAAGGTCAGCCAGAGGAAGGCCCCTGGCGCGATGAGAGCCATTGCATTGCTGGTCAATCCGGTCAGACCAAGGGTTTTCTGCATTTGCGGGGCGGTTGTCTCTTCTGCCATTAGCTGTCTCCTAGTGTTGAAGGGTTATGAATATTGTGTCCTGACACACATAAGGATTCTGTGTAGTTCTGTCACGTCCTGAACATAATGCGAGAGATTGAGGACGCGCCTTCGAGCATCCGGAGGCGCGGCCGGGGAACTAGCGCTTCGGACCGAAGAAGGCGATCAGGCCGACGGTTGCAGTGTTCTGCGCGTCCTTGGACGGCCCAAACGACGTGTAGTTGGTGGAGTTGTGGCTCGGGCTGCTGAGGTTATAGTTGACGTCGTTGCCATAGAAGAAGAGGTTCTTGTTGGACCAGTCGATGCGGTACTCCACGCGAACCAGCAGACCCGCGACCCACTTGTATTCATAGGTTGCCGTGCACTCCTGGATATTCGTCTTGAAGTAGGTCGTCTGGTACAGATAGTCGGTGGCGGTGAAGCCGGAATACGTCTCGTAGTCCAACCCGGTTGCATAGCCCTGGTTGTCGGAGAAGTATTCGTACCGGAAAACGATCGCGGCATTGGGAGTGATCTGCTGACGGGCCGAGATTGCTATGCCTTGCCAGTGAGGATCCAACGACTTGACCTTCGTCGTGCCCTCCTCGTCGTTGCTGTAGGAGTAGCCGGGAATCCGGTTCTGGCCGTAGTCGTAGTTGATATAGGCGTTGAACTTGGCGTTGGGCGTGAGCAGCAGGGTGGTGTCGAACAGGTTGCGATATCCCTTCTGCGTGCCGGCGTACTGGGGTGGAAGTCCGCTGTTCTCCGGGCCTGTGTAGTAGTTGAAGTTCCAGGTGTATTTCGGCTTGACCAAAGAACTGGTGAGGCCGACCGTGACGCCGCCGTTATAGGCGGTCACATTATTCCAGCCGTTTACTACCTGCGCGCCGACGGTCCAGACCTTGGAGACGGGCATCGAGGTACGAACGCCGAAGTGGTAGTAGGGAATTGCGTAGGAGAAGAGCAGGCCGTGCGAGTAGCTCCAGTTGTTCATGGTCTCGATGACTTCCTGACCCGCAGAAGTGGTGAACTGGCCGGCATCCAGCTCAAAACCCTTGGCTTTGGGGGGCTTAACGCTGATGTAGGCCTGTTCGATGTAGTTGATACCCAAGCCACTGGATTGAACGAACGTATTGGTGCGGCCGAAGAGGAGGTCGACATGTGCTCCAATCGGATCGGGATCGTGATTGAGGGTCAGCTTTGCCGCTTCGAGATTGAAGTTGTCCTGATCGTCGAAGTTGTAGTAATCGTTGATCATGTTCTGCGGGCGGTTGTTGTTATAGCTGAAATACCCGTCGAGGTAGCCGCTGAAATCGACAGTTCCGACGCTCCAGACTGGGGCAGGAGCAGGAGCGGCAGCGGCCGGAGCAGCGGCCGGAGTGGATTCCGGGGCAGGGGTTGGGGGTGGTGGGGTGCTCGGGGTCTGAGCTCCCGCGACAATGGCGAGAGACAAAACTACTCCGGCCATACCTAACACAACGCTGTGCGGTTTGAAATCCATTCGGTCCATTCCTCCGTAAAATCGCTTGCAGGTTCGGCTTTGCGAGAAGGCACCATGGCAATCTGCGCCCCGGTGCTCCATTTGTTCGGCGCCCCTGTGGGGGTCGCCGGGGAATTGTTTGTCTCCCGGATACCTTCTATGAACGCAAGGAAGTTATAAGGAACTCATAAAGAAAACGTAAGGATTCATCTTTTCTTGCAGTCTGGGCTAAGGAGGGTTAATTCTTGCAGGGGGATGCTAGAATCTTCAGCAGACACTCTTCTAACTTCATCGATCTTCTGGTATATAGCGCGGGTTTGTAGATGAGTTCCATCCATCGAGCCTTGGAGAAGGAAGCTCTCCGATCCCATTCATGTTTCCCTGGCAATTGGGCAGGGAACTTTCCCGGCGTCTCAGTCGCTGTCTACCAGACGACACGCGAGACCTGATACGTCGACGGAGTGCAAATGATTGGTTTCCGACGCGTGCTTGCCGCCGGCAGACGCTCTCCGCAGCCCGCGCAGCCAGCAGGCCCGTTCCCGCCCCAGGCGGACCAGCTCTGCACGTTGATCCTCGAAACCACCAAGCTGGATCCGCACCGCAAACCGGGACAATCGCTGGCGACACTCGTGCAGTCGATCTTCCAGGTGGAGTCGGTTGCCATCTTCGACGCCGATCTGCGCGAAGTCTACGCGACCGGGGAATGGTTCGACGACTTGAAGGATGTGCTGCAGAACATTTACACCTTTGAGACGGTCAGCGACGACCCGGAGACCGGGCTGAGCCGTAGAGTCCTTCACATGGGCAACCTGCCCGTCGGCGCAATGATGCTGCGCGGGGAGACACGCGACCGTATGGCGAATGCCATTGCCTCGGTCGTCGCTATCACGTTCGACCGCTACCACTCGCTGGCCAATGAAAGCCGCACCGAGAGCGCACGGCAGGCCGAGCAGTTGCGGACAACCGTGCTCGACAGCCTGGCCCATGCGTACAAAACGCCTCTGACTGTGATCGGAGCGGCCAGCGAGGGATTGAGCGCGCTGGGCAGACTGTCTCCTGCCCAGGCTGGACTGGTGGCGCAGATCGACGAGCAGACGGGGCTGCTGAGCCGTCTGACCACGCGCCTGCTGAAGACGGCGCGGATGCACTCGTCGGATATGATTCCACGTGTGGAAAAGGTTGCGATTGCGCCGCTGTTTGAAGATGTTGTGGCCAGCCTCAAAGACCAACTCGCGAGCGTCTCGGTAAAGATTTTGATTTCGCGCGACGATCTGACGATCAGCTGCGACCGCAGCCTTCTGATCGTTTTGTTGACCCAGTATGTCGACAATGCGGCGAAGTATGGCGTGGCCGGCACCGAAGTTACCATTCAGGCCGCCGAACACGCGACCGAGGTCATATTCTCAGTGCATAGTTTTGGCCCCGCAATCCCACCTGCCGACTACGAGCGGGTCTTCGATCGCTACTACCGGTCTTCGGCAGCCTCGAATCGGGTACCGGGCACCGGAATCGGACTCTCAGTGGCCAAGCGCACGGCCCAGGCTCAGGGCGGACACGTGTGGGTAACCAGTGACATCGCCAAGGGGACTACCTTTTACGCATCCCTGCCGACCACCTTGCAAGGAGGCGTTCGCCCATGACTACAGCTTTCCAGGCTGCGATTCGCGTGCTGATTGTGGACGATGAGCCGTCCATTCGCCGCGCGCTGCGCACTCCACTCAGCGAGATGGGATTCGTTACGACCGAGGCGTCTCGCGGCGAAGAGGCGCTGCACCTGGCGCAGTCGCAGACGTTCGATGTTGTCCTGCTCGACGTCAACATGCCTGGCATGGGTGGCATGAAGACCCTGGCGCGGCTGCGTTCGGTCGCGCCGCGCCTGCCCATCCTGATGCTGACGGTGGTCGATGACGAAGAGCAAAAGGTGGAGGCGCTGGAGTCAGGAGCAGATGACTACATTACCAAGCCGTTCAGCGTGCGCGAGTGTGTGGCCCGCATGCGCTCGGCAGTGCGCCGCGCGCAGGCTCCGGAACGGAATGAGGATGCACCGCTTTTGATCGGCGAGATTCAGGTGGTTCCGACCCGGCGCGCCGTCACCAAGTCCGGTCAGCCGATCCACCTGACCCGCAAAGAGTACGACATTCTCTACTACCTGATGACCCATGCGGGCCGCGCAGTCACGTACGGTAAACTACTGACTTCCGTTTGGGGGCCGGAGTACCGCCAAGAGGTGGATTACTTGCGGACCTTTGTGCGCCAATTGCGGAAGAAGATTGAGAACGATCCGTCAGACCCGAAGTACCTGCTCACGGATGCCTATGTCGGCTACCGGTTTGCGGAGCTACCGCAAGTGAGTGAGGCTCCCGCTGAAGACGGGACGCCACGTTGATCTGCAAGCGGGGCGGACAAAGCCCTGCAATGCCGGCGCAGCCGTTCGATCAGTGCAGCCGCTCGAGAGTCTGGTCGTAACTCAGGTAACTAACTGTGCTGTTGGGCTTTAAGTCTTCCTTAGGGACAACCAAAAGATAGCCTCCGGATGTCCGGGGGATGAGGTAGTCTATGCTCATTCGACCCTGTGCCGCATCGAACCCTTCAATTCAATTCTGCCCTCGCTCCAAGCGTTGCTCCATGAGGGAAATCACAGCGCGAAGCATTCGAAAACGAGAACGAACTCACTCCATGAGCACATCGAGGTTGTTTCCCTGGACAGCATGTAGCTCCGTGACGCTGGCGATGCTGGTGGGAGCTTTCTGCCCGGCGGGCGCGCAGCAGGCGGCACCGGTCGGGCAGGCGGGTGAGGTGAGTTTGCCGCAGGCTCCGCTGGTGCAACCGCAACTGGCGCAGGCGGCGATTCCGGGCCTGCCCGCACCGCCGGGGCCTCTCAGTTTGACCTGGGACCAGGTGAAGGCGAAGTTCGAGGCGGTCAACCCGGTGCTGAAGTCTGACCAGTCGAACGTGGACGAGATGAAGGCGGAGGAGATCACGGCGTATCTGCGGCCGAATCCGCAGTTCAGCTTGACAGCGGATGGGCTACAGATCGCTCCCAATGGGGGCCAATGGCATCCGGTCTACGGAGAATTCGCCGTCCCCAACTTCAGCTACCTGCATGAGCGCGAGCACAAGCGCGAACTGCGGCTGAAGAGTGCACAGGAAGGCACGCAGATCGCGGCCACGCAGCACCAGGACCTCACCCGCAACATGGTCTTCATGCTCCGGTCGGCGTTCGTGCAGACGCTCCAAGCCAAGGCCGTGCTCGAACTCGCCAGGGCCGACATGGAGTATTACGACAAGATCATCGACATCAGCAAAGCCCGGTATGCGGCCGGCGACCTGGCGAAGATCGACCTGTCCCGCATCGAGTTACTGCGAGTGCAGTACGAGACGGAGATCCAGACGGCGATCGTCAACCTGCGCACGGCGAAAATCGCGCTGCTCCAACTCCTCGACGATAATCTCACGCCAGTCGACCAGTTCGATGTGGTAGGGCCCTTCGATTTCACCAGCGACCTCAAGCCGCTCGCCGACTTTCAGCAGGCAGCGCTCGACGCGCGCCCCGACCTGCGCGCCGCTATTCAGGGTATCGAGCAGGCGAAGACCAATCACAGCCTCGCCATCTCCAACGGCTCCACCGACCCAACTTATAGCGTCTGGTACACCTGGAATTCCGCAGTGAACAACCCGGACGCCCTCCACCTGCAGACTTTGGGTTTTGGCTTGGAGATTCCGCTGCGGGTCTTTGATCGCAACCAGGGCGAAAAGCAACGCACGCTCATCGACATCGACCGCAACCAGCAACTAAGCGATGCCGCCCGCGCCCAGGTGTTTAACGATGTCAACTCGGCCTATGAGCAGGTGCGCAGCAACATTGCGTTGCTGATCCCGTATCGCGACCAGTACCGGGATCAGGCAACCGACGTACGCGACACGGTGACTTTTGCCTACCAGCACGGAGGAGCATCGCTGATGGACTTTTTGAACGCGCAGAGCGACTACCGCGTGGTGCAACTGGCGTATCTCCAACTGGTGGGTGCATATCTGACCGCCGCCGGGCAACTGAATCTCGCCGTAGGGCGTGAGGTGATTCCGTGAAGAACAAGAACCTTGTATGCTCACTCACGCTCGTGGCGTGTCTTGCACTGAGTGGGTGCCAGAAGAAGTTCAACCCGACCGACGGCGCTCCTCCTCAGGCCCAGGTGGTTCCAGCCGGCGACATGAGTTTGGTGACGGTGGACAAGCCGGACCAGTTTCCGATGGTCGCAGCCGACAAGGTGGAGGCAGCGGCGGAGTTGAACGTCACCGGCTCAGTGTTTCCCGATATTTCGCGCGAGGTTCCGGTGATCTCGCTGGCCAGTGGCCGCGTGGTCGACATCAAGGCGCGGCTGGACGACCAGGTGAAGAAGGGCCAACTGCTATTGAAGGTGCAGAGCCCGGATGTTACAGGCGCGTACGACGTATACCTGAAGGCCGTCAGCGACGAGCAGATGACCAACAAGGCCTACACGCGCGCACAAACTCTCTACGAGCACGGCGCCATCTCGCAGGAGATGCTGGAGCAGGCCGAGGATGCGGAAACCGACAACCAGGCGGACCTGAAGGCAGCCGAGGAGCAGTTGAAGACGCTCGGCATCGACAAGAACAACCCCCAGAGTATCGTCCCGGTGTACGCGCCGATCTCGGGCGTGATCGTGGCGCAGAACGTGACCAACGCGGCTGCTGCCGGTGTTACCTACTCGGGCAATGCAACCGCCTTCACCATCGCCGACCTTTCCGTAGTCTGGATCGTCTGCGATGTGTACGAAAACGATATCCCGAAGCTACAGCTTGGGCAGACAGCCAAGATCAAGCTGAGCGCCTATCCCGACCGGCCGCTGACCGGCCGAATCAGCGACATCGGCCCCATCCTCGATCCCAGCATCCGCACCGCCAAGGTCCGCATCGAGGTTGCCAATCCGGGCATTCTGAAGTTGGGAATGTTCGTCACCGCAACGTTTGAGAGCAAAGTCAAGGAGAGCTACGCCGCAGTTCCGGCTTCGGCCATCCTCCACCTACACGACCGCGACTGGTTGTTTGTGCCGGCGGGCGGGAACCAGTTTCGCCGCGTCGAAGTGAATGCGGGCGAGATGCTTCCAGGCGACCGGCAACGCATATCCGCCGCCGACCCCAGACAGCCGATCGCGCCAGGGCAACAGGTGGTTTCCAACGTGCTCCAGCTGGAAGAAACGCTGGAGGCCCAATGAGGCGGAACTGGGCTTCTGTGGTGCGCTTGTAGAACGGGCTCGTCAGGGCCCGGCTGTAGGCCTCGTGGGTGGTACTGGACCTCAGGTTCTTTGACGAAGGTACCCAGCAGGTGCGCGCAGCGGTCAAACCTCCCGCCTGAAAATGAACCGGGGTGCGGAGACGGCGAAGCAAACGGCTTCCCCATCTCCACACCGCTGGTTGCTGTGAGATAGTGCCGGACACGCGCTACACCAGAGCAGGCTCCTTGACTGTATTGATAGTCTTCAGAATGCGCGAGACGATCTGGTACGGATCGCCTTCGGAGTTCGGACGGCGATCTTCGAGATAGCCTCTGTAGCCATTCTTGATAAAGTTGACCGGTAGACGGACGGAAGCGCCGCGGTCGGAGAGACCATAGTTGAACTTGTCGATGGCCTGGGTTTCGTGCAGACCGGTCAAGCGAAGATGATTGTCAGGGCCATAGACGGCGATATGCGCGGCGATGTTGTTCTCGAACGCCTTCATCAGGGCCTCAAGATACTCCTTGCCACCCACCTCACGCAGGTGCTTGGTCGAGAAGTTGCAGTGCATGCCGGAACCATTCCAGTCGCCCCGGATCGGTTTGCAATGCAGTTCCAGGTCCACTTCGTATTTCTCGCAAAGACGCATCATCAGATAGCGCGCAGTCCAGACATCATCGGCCGCCTTGGCAGAGCCTTTGGCGAAGATTTGGAACTCCCACTGGCCCTTGGCGACTTCGGCGTTGATGCCCTCGTGATTGATTCCCGCGGCAAGGCAGAGTTCAAGGTGTTCTTCGACGATGGTGCGGGCCAGGCTGCCCATGTACTTGTAGCCGACGCCGCAGTAGTAAGGCCCCTGGGGAGTCCTGGGGTGGCCATCCTTGGGGAAGCCGAGCGGCCGACCGTCCTTGAAGAGGAAGTACTCTTGCTCAAACCCAGCCCAGAAGTCAGGATCATCCTCGATGGTTGCGCGCGCATTGGTGGGGTGGGGAGTGCCGTCGGGATGCATGACTTCACTGAGAACGATGTACGCGTCCTTGCGGCTGGCATCAGGGTAGAGGGCCACTGGCTTCAAAATACAGTCGGAGCTCTTGCCTTCGGCCTGCATAGTGGAGCTGCCGTCGAATCCCCAAAGTGGCAAATCTGCTAGGGTGGGCGGCTTCTCAAACGACTTGATTTGAGTCTTGCCACGCAACTCAGGAACGGGTTTTTTTCCGTCAAGCCAGATGTATTCGAGTTTGTATTTAGCCATAGTGACGCTAATCTCCTATCTGCAAGGGGTTCTATTTTTGGGATACATACCCAACCTAGCGGGGGGGACATAAAGAACCCATGAAGATTTCAGCGAAACGTACGAGAAGGCCTGCTTTTAGTTAGCGATGCCGCGCCAGCAGGACCATGGCGAGGAAGAGCGCAAACGGAATCAAGGCCAGCGCCACGTAGTACACGACCTTTCTCGAAGTCGCGGACTTGCGCTTCTTCCAGTCGGTCAGCTCGGACCTTTCCGCCACACCAACCTGGTCCAGATGCTCCAGGTCGTGGGCAAAGGAGTGAGCTGACGGGTACCGGTTCTTGGGTTCGCGTTCAAGCGCCCGGTAGAGAACCTCCTGCAACTGCGGGCTGATGCTCGGTTCGGCCTCGTGCGGGGGCAGCGGATGATTGATCAGGCGGTCGTTCATCACCGCGAGTGGCGACGGGCCGGAAAAAGGCGTCTTGCCGGAGAGCATCTCGTATAGCATCACGCCTACCGCATACAGGTCCGACCGTGCGTCTCCACGCTTCCCCCGGACCTGCTCCGGGGAGATGTAGTCGGGGCTGCCCAGGGCCTGGGTGAAGCCCGCGTACGTCAGCCGCTTTGCGCCGGCCTGCGACGCAATGCCAAAGTCGATCAGCTTGATGTTGTCGTCGGGGTCAAGCATGATGTTCTCGGGTTTCAGATCGCGGTGCACCACGCCGTCCTTGTGGATATAGTCCAGCGCCTTCAGGATGCCCAACGTGATTTTGAGCGCCCGCGCTGTCGGCATTTTGCCCTGCTCGAACATCACCTGGCGCAGCAGGCGGCCGTCCACCCACTCCATCACCATATACACCCGCGAACGGTCGTCGTCGGGGTAGATGCGCATTACATTGGGGTGGTCGAGCGCGAGGCCGATTGCCTCCTCGCGCTGGAAGCGGTCGAAGAGGGCCGGGTCGGACTCGATGGCAAAGTGCGGGACCTTCAGTGCGACCTTGCGGCCGTTGCGCAGGTCAGTTGCCCGGTAGATGGAGGCCATCCCACTCTCGGCTACGGCTTCGTCAATGCGGTAGTGGTCAAGTTCCTGGCCGGCTGCAAGAGCTGCGGGAAGACTCATGGGCTCGCTTTCATCGGTCCGAACGTGCCTGGCCTTGGCTACTGAACTGCGCGGCCGCGCGGCGGATTCTCTTGAGTATAACCGGGCAAATTCGTGGGGTTAGTTAAGAAGTGGTAGGGGAGCAAGCGCATCGTGATGCCCGTCACACTCCTGCTTGCGGCCACGCGGCTATCCTACCGTCAGCAAACTTGAGAACCCGGGTCTTATCAGCGGAGTCGCAGGCGACAATGCCGTCCAGAGGGCGTAGCATTTCGCACCTGAGGACTTCAACCTGGCAGCGGCACGGATGAAGCCGGAATTGCCGCTATAGATTGGCACCAGCCCGCGATGGGCGGATGAATAGAGCAAGCCTGAACGGGCTGGAGGATGTGTTTTGCGCCTTGCAGTGTTGAAAGAATCCGCGCCGGGAGAGACTCGGGTTGCCCTCCTTCCTGACGCCGTCAAGGCCCTGATCGCAAAGGGACTCGAGGTCGCCGTTCAATCGGGCGCCGGAGTAGCGTCGGGCCATTCCGATGAGGCTTACGTCCAGGCCGGCGCCACACTTACCAGCGACCGTGAGAGCCTGCTCTGCTCAGCCGACATCCTGCCCGTAGTTAACGCTCCGCCGGCCGAAGATCAGCGGAAGATCAAGCGCGGGGCCATCGCCATTGGTTTTTTCCGGCCACTCGACGATCCTGCGGCGCTGCTCCCGGCCGTCGAGTCAGGCGCCACCCTGCTTGCCGTCGAACTCGTCCCGCGCATCACGCGCGCGCAGGCCATGGACGCCCTGTCCTCGATGGCCACAGTCGCTGGATACAAGGCCGTCATTCTGGCCGCCGACACCCTTCCGCGCCTCTTTCCCATGTTGATGACGGCGGCCGGAACCATCGCCCCGGCCCGGGTCTTCGTCATCGGGGCGGGGGTCGCAGGGTTGCAGGCGATCGCCACCGCCCGCCGCCTGGGCGCGGTGGTGGAGGCTTACGATGTTCGCGCCGCCGCCGGCGAGCAGGTCCGGTCCCTGGGCGCAAAGTTTCTGGACGTCGATCTCGGCGGCATCGCCACGGAGGACAAGGGCGGCTACGCGAGGGAACTCAGCGACGAAGCACTCGAACGCGGGCGCGATCTGATTTCAAAAACGGCGCGCACAGCCGACGTCATCATCACCACCGCACAAGTCCCCGGCCGCCGCGCGCCGCTGCTTATCCGGCGTGACGCAGTGGACAACATGCGCCCGGGCACCATCCTGGTCGACCTTGCGGCACCCAACGGCGGAAACTGCGAACTCACGCGTCCCGGAGAAACCCAGCTTTACAACGGAGTCACTCTCTTCGCTCCGCTGAATCTGCCCGTCAGCGTTCCCGGTCACGCAAGCCAACTCTATTCGCGCAATATTGCCAACTTCCTAGCGCTGCTCATCAAGGACGGCTCGCTCCATCTCGACATGGAAGACGAAATCATCCGCGGCTCCTGCGTGGCAAACCAAGGGCAGGTCGTGAATCCGCGCGTGGCCAGCGCGTTGGAAGCCCTGGCCGCGGCCCAAACCAACTCATGAATCCGAGAGCCCTATGAATCCAGCCGTTCTCATCGCTTCGGTCTATGTCTTCGCACTTGCCGCGTTCCTGGGTTACCAGGTCATCAGCCGCGTGCCGCCTCTGCTGCATACGCCTCTGATGTCGGCCACCAATGCCATCTCCGGCATTTCGCTGATCGGCTCGCTGGTGCTTGCGGGCGGTCACGCGCCACGGTTCGCGCACATCCTCGGGTTCGTCGCAGTCACTGCTGCCACCATCAACGTGGTCGGCGGCTTTGGCATTACCGATCGCATGCTGAAGATGTTCGGCAAGCGCCTTGACGCTAAAGCGCCCAGCTCTTCGGGGACCAAATGACCCTCGAATCCTACTTCATGGAGGCCACGTACCTCCTCGCCTCGATCCTGTTCGTCTTCGCGTTGAAGGGCATGTCGCATCCGGAGACGGCCCGCCGCGGCATGTTCCTCGCCGAGGCCGGAATGATGGCGGCGATCATCGGCACCCTCATCGGTCAGCACATCGTCACGTGGGGCTGGATCATTGCCGGCCTCAGCATCGGATCGATCATCGGCGCCTGGATGGCGGTCTCCGTTCCTATGACCGCTATGCCACAGCGGACCGCGCTCTCCCATGCCTTTGGGGCCCTGGCTGCCGCGCTGGTCGGGGTCGGCGAGTTTCTGGTCCACGGTGCGCAGATGGGCGTGGTGACGCGAGGCGCGCTGGGCTTTGAAGTCATGCTGGGTGCGCTGACCACCACGGGTTCGCTGATCGCCGCGGGCAAGTTGCAAGGCGTCATCGGCGGAAAACCGATCCAGTTCCGCGGCCAGAACGCGATCAACCTGCTCATCTTCCTGGCTATGGCGGGTTGCTTCGTCTACTTCTGGGCGCATCCAGAGACCATCGCCGCTTTCTACGCGATGCTCGGCCTGGCTTTCGTCTTCGGCGTGATGCTGGTGATCCCCATCGGCTCGGCCGACATGCCGGTAGTGATGTCGCTGCTGAACTCCTACGCCGGCCTGGCAGCTGCCGCCACCGGCTTTGTCCTTGCAAACAACGTGCTGATCATCGCCGGCACGCTGGACGGTTTCTCCGGCTTTATTCTCTCGGTCCTGATGTGCAAGGCGATGAACCGGTCGATAACAAGCGTGCTGTTCGGCGGATTTGGCTCGGTGATCGCGGAAGCCACAGCCGAAACCGGCGGGGTGATGCGCGAGATCAGCATCGAAGATGCCGCGATGCAACTGGCCTTTGCCAATCGAGTGATCTTCGTACCGGGTTACGGGTTGGCCACGGCGCAAGCTCAGCATGCGGTACGCGAGTTGGCCGATGTGCTGGAAGGCCGCGGCGTGACGGTGAAGTACGCCATCCATCCCGTCGCCGGCCGCATGCCGGGACATATGAATGTTCTGCTGGCCGAAGCCAACGTCTCCTACTCGTCTCTGTACGAGATGGACCAGATCAATCCCGAATTCCCATCGACCGATGTGGCCGTTGTGATTGGCGCAAACGACGTGGTCAATCCGGATGCCCGCGACAATCCGAACTCGCTGATCGCCGGCATGCCCATTCTCGAGGTCGATCGCGCCCGCAGCGTGATTGTGCTCAAGCGCGGTCAGGGCCGCGGCTTCTCCGGACTCGAGAACCCCCTCTTCTACAAGCCCTGCACCACCATGTTGTACGGTGACGCCAAATCCAGCCTCAGCCACCTCGCGCAGGCCATTCAGCACGTCTGACGCCAGCTTGCCGCGCGAATGCACTGCGCCGCCGACACGAGTTGCTCTAGCGGCGTTAACCGCGCACGATGGCATGCGGAATGCAGGGTTTTCGAAGACAGCGGCGTGAGTTCTGTCGGCAGGGCTGCCGGCAGCCGGCCTTTACATTACGATCTGTTTGACCTGATACACCGGGAATGCGGAACCCTGCTCTTCGAGCTTTCGGTCGGTCTCGAACTGCTCCGCCCGGCCTTCGGAGGACGCAGCGCGGATATCTTCGAGCAGCTTGCGCTCGTCGAACAGGCGATGGATCGAGTTCACTGCCGCTGCGAAACCCGCGGCGGCGACCGGTCGCGAGAAATAGTAACCCTGGGCCTCGTCGCACTGCCGTTCGGCCAGGAACTTCAGATGGTCCGGCGTCTCCACTCCTTCGGCGATCACCTTGATGCCGAGGTGGTGCGACATGGCCACGATCGTCCGCACCACGGTTGCGGCGTTTGGCTCCGTCACTGCCTTCATCACGAAACTCTGGTCGATCTTCAGCCGGTCGACCGGGTATTGCAGCAGATACGAGAAGCTGC
>CAZAXI010000036.1:0-30999 GCA_964489045.1 uncultured Granulicella sp.
CGACAACTTCATCGTCCGCCTCCGCCGCTACATCGAGGACGACCCCGCCAACCCCCAGCACCTCACCACCGTCCGCGGCATCGGCTACCGCTTCCTCGCCAACCCGTAACCGATCGGCTTCTCTGAGTAGCAGCAGGGTTTCAGCCTGCGGTAAATACAGCCTCCAATTAATTAAAGGGGGCCGTAGCCCTGAGCCTTCCTCGCACGGCCAAAAATCCCCGCGTCCGCCCCAAAAATCCCTATAGCCTCCCTCAGCGTCTATGCAGTAGACTGACCCGCACAGGGAGGCACGCCATGTCTCGATGCACCCTCCGCAATATCTTCACCGTGCTCATCTACGCGGGCGTTGCCATCTTCCTGTACCCGTACTTCACCGGCCGCCTCTCCAGCGGCATCTTTTATCTCGTCGCCGGCATCGGCCTCGCCGTCCTCTGCGGCATTCTGCGTTGTGTCTGCATCGAAGGCGACTGCCCCGACCGCATCCCTCCCAAGCCAGGCTCCGAGCAACCGCACCCGCACTAGCCCTATCGCAAATCAAGGCCGCGATACCGCCCCTTAGCGCATCGGTGCGTCAGTGCGCCGCAAACTGGAGTCTGGGCCCGTTATCAATCCAGCAACCCGGTAATCCGGTAGGCACCCGCCAGTAACTGGCTCCAATGGGCAATCGTAACTCATTGATTTTATTGCTAGGAATCCCTGGAGAAGTGTGCAACCATTTGCCTTGTAAGTTGCAAGCTGTTTCATTTGCCGGCGAAATGCCGGGTTGCTACACAGCACTGGCTTTGCTTCGACAGATCGTAGGCCTCGGGCCACAGGAGTTCCTCCCCATGCGCTTCAAATCCTCGCTAATCGCCTTGTCCCTCTCGCTCGTCTGCTTCATTCCCCGGGTCGCCTTAGCCGACACCATCACTTTGACCACTACGACCGGCGGAAGCGTCGACGGCGTCGACGTCTATCCCTACTTGTTCACCGTTGACGGCGTGCAAAACGTCTCCATGTCCTGCCTGAACTTCGATCGCGAGATATCCTTCAACGAGACTTGGGAAGTGGACCCAATCAACGTCTCCACCATCCTCGCCGGCAACACCTACGACAACGAGTCCGGAGCCAGCATCCTTGAAGACGCTTGGCTCTACAACCAGTACGTCAACAGCGGCACCAGCCCCAGCAGCCCCTACTCCCCCTCCGAGGTGCAGTTCGCGATCTGGAGCATCATGGATCCCGCGGTAATCAACGCGACCAACAACAACTACAACGGCTCCGGCGCCTTCGATTCAGTCGCCCAGGCCTTGGCCAACCAAGCCATCGCCAATGTGACCGGCAACAACCCACTGCCCGCCAGTTACTATGCCAATGACACCGTGCTCCTGCCCGACCCGAATGGCAGTTCCACTTGGACCAATGGCCAGCCGCAGATCTTCATGGTGGATCCAATGCCGACGCCTGAACCAGGCAGCCTCACCCTCCTGGGAACCGGCTTCCTCGGTGCAGTATTCTTCATGCGCCGCAGACTGCGGAAAGCCTAGCCGGAAACGGCTGCGGCTGCTTCCAGGCCGCGTCGTTCCCGGGCAGGTGTCGCGGCAGGCTTGTCGCGAACTGGGATCATATTCCTTGGGGGTGGGCAGGTTACTTGCGGCCCGCCCCTCTCCTTTTCTCCTTCTCCGTCAAAACCCGCTATACTCAGCCATGCGCCGCCGAATCCTTGCCATCACGTTGCTGATTGCATTCGGCTCGCCGCTCGTCGCGCCCCTTCTCGCCGCAACCGCCGACCCCGAAGCCTCTCTGCCGCCTTGCTGCCGCAGCCACGGCAAGCATCACTGCGCCATGATGCACAGCATGATGCTGGCCCGATCCAGCGGTCCGGCCTTCCAGGCCCCGCCCTGCCCGTTCTACCCAACTCCAGCCACTCCCGTCCGGATCGCCACCGCCTCTCTCGCCGCGCCGGTCAATCCCTCAGCCGCGCAGCTCCACGACCTCGTGCTGCTGGCCGCAACCCCGCGCCGAGCTGCCCGTACCTTCGCTCCCTCTGCGAACCCGAAGCGCGGCCCTCCCACCCTCCTCGCCTAAGCCGCCAACATTCCCCTCAACTCCAGATGTCCCCTCGGCGTTGCTCGCCCCGTAGCGGCACGCCCTAGCTTCGTCACGACCCCGTGACCGCGGAGCCATTATGCATTGTCCTGCGCGAAAGCACCCCACATTCCCTGGACTCTTTCTTCTCCTGTGCTTCCTCCCAGTCGCCAGCGCCCGCGCGACCGTCTTCTCCCAGCTCCAGGGCATCGTCCACGATCCCCAGCATCGCCCGCTCCCCGGCGCCCACATCATCCTCACCGCCTCCCACTCCCGGTTCGCTCAGTCCACTGACTCAAACGGCGAAGGCGCCTTTACGCTCCCCAATATCCCGCTCGGTGACTACACCGTCACCATCACCCACGCCGGCTTCGAGACCCTCCAGCAATCCCTCACCATCCACTCCGATACTTCGCCCATCCTCCATTTCATGCTCCAGATTGGCTCCGTCTCCCAAAGCGTCACCGTTACCACCGACGCCGGCCTCGCCAACGTCAACACCGTTACCCCCACCACCCTCATCTCCCGCCTCGACATCGCCCAAACCCCCGGCGCGGACCGCACCAACTCCATGGCAATGATCACAGACTATGTTCCCGGCGCCTATATCACCCACGACATGCTCCATATGCGCGGCGGCCATCAGGTCTCCTGGCTCATTGACGGCGTCGAAATTCCTAACACCAACATTGCCAGCAACCTTGCCGCACAGATCGACCCCAAGGACATCGACTACATCGAAGTCCAGCGCGGCAGCTACACCGCCGACGTCGGCGACCGCACCTATGGCGTCTTCAACGTCGTTCCCCGCACCGGCTTCGAACGCGACCGCCAAGCCGAGCTCGTTCTATCCGCCGGTAACTTCCTCCAGACCAACGACCAGCTCAACCTCGGCGACCACACCGAAAAACTCGCCTGGTATGCCAGCCTCAACGGCAACCGTAGCGACTACGGTCTCGCGCCGCCCATTGGCCATGTCCTGCACGACGCCACCAATGGCTACGGCGGGTTCGCCTCCCTCATCTATAACCAGACCCCCAGGGACCAGTTTCGCCTCGTCACCCAGCTCCGTCACGATTTCTTCCAGATCCCCTACGACCCAAGCACCACCGACTTTCAGGCCCAGCAGTTCGATCAGCCCTACGGCTCCAGCCAACTGCGCGACACCCAGAGCGAGACCGACAGCGTCGCCGCCTTTTCCTATCTGCACACCTTCAACTCCTCCGTGGTCTTGCAGGTCTCGCCCTTCTACCATTTCAATCAGGCCGACTACAACTCGCCTCCCGCCGACGCCCCCGTCGCTACCACTGCCGATCGCTCGTCAAACTATGGCGGCGGACACCTCTCGCTCACCGGCCAGGTCGCCCGCAACTCCATCCAGGGCGGGGTCTACTTCTTCGACCAGTACGATGACTACTTCTTCGGCGCCAACTTCAACGACGGCAGCGGCGCCCCGCCCATCCGCGAGCCCGACGGTACCGACGGCGGCGTCGTGGAAGAGTACATCTCCGACACCTTCAAAGCCACTTCCTGGCTCACGCTCACCGCCGGCTTCCGCCAATCCCGCTTCGACGGTGCTAGTTTCTCTGAGGACGTCCCCGCTCCCCGCGTCGGTGCGGCCGTCCGCGTCCCCAAACTCAACTGGGTCTTCCGCGGCTTCTACGGCCGCTTCTATCAGCCGCCGCCGCTGCTCACCGCCTCCGGCCCCGTCCTCGCATACGCCAACAACAACAACACCACCCTGGTACCGCTCCACGGCGAGCGCGATGAAGAACACCAGTTCGGGGTGCAGATTCCCTTCCGCGGCTGGCTGCTCGATGCTGACACCTTCAAGAACCGCGTTAACAACTTCCTCGACCACTCCAACATCGGCGAATCCAGCATCTACTTCCCCGTCACCGTCGACGGCGCCCTCATCCGCGCCTGGGAACTCACCCTTCGCTCGCCGCGCATCGCCCACCTCGGACAGGCCCACCTCGCCTACTCCAACCAGATCGGCGAGCAGCGCGGCAACATCACCGGCGGCCTCGTCTGCACCCCCATCGGCGACCCCTCCTGCGACGCCGGCTTCGCCTACACCCCCCTCGACCACGACCAGCGCGACACTCTCAACGTCGGATTCAACACCACCCTCCCCTGGCGGACCACTGCCGCCACCAACGTCTACTACGGCTCCGGCTTCCACAACGGCGACCCCGACCCCACCACTCCGTATCCCAACCAGTACTTGCCCGGCCACACTACCTTCGACCTCGCCCTCGGCAAATCTCTCACCGACAACCTCACCGCCTCCGTCACCGCAACCAACGTCGCCAATCGCCGCGTCCTGCTCGACAACTCCCTCACCTTCGGCGGCTTCCACTTCAACGACCCCCGCCAGCTCTACGCCGAACTCCGCTACCGCTTCAAGTTCTAGGTTCCTTCAGTGGCTCAGCGGAACGCACCGGACGCATAGCAGCTTCATCGCCATGGGCGCTATGGAAACGCTACACTCAAACTCAGCACCAGTATGCGCATCTTCACCCGCTACATCCTCCGCGAAGTCACCTCCTACGCCCTGCTCGGCGGAGTCCTCTTCACCTTCGTGCTCTTCATGCGCGACCTCGACAAGATCCTCGATCTCCTGGTCCGCGACTCCGCCTCGCTCGCTGACGCCCTCCGCATCTTCGCGGACATGCTCCCCAACACCCTCACCGTCACCATTCCCACCGCCGTCCTCGCCGGCATCCTGCTTGGCCTCAGCCGCCTCGCCGCCGACTCCGAGGTCACCGCCATGCGTGCCTGCGGCATTGGAGCCTTCCGCTTCGTCCGCATCGTCTCCATCCTCTCCTTCATCGCCCTCGCCGTCGGCCTCGTCAATGCTCTCTACTTCGCTCCGCAGGGCGCCGCCGACCTCCTCCGCCTCGAAGACCGGCTCAAGTCCTCGCAGGCTTCTTTCGAGATTCAGCCCCGCGTCTTCTACGAGGACTTCAAGAACTACGTCCTCTACGTGCAGGACGTCCGCTCCGGAGCCGGTGCCCCCACCTGGCGGCATGTTTTCCTCGCCGACCTCACCCAGCCCGCAAATCCCAACGTCACCACCGCCGAGGAGGCCGACATCTCCAGCTCCGGCACCGGCGACCAGCAGGGCCTCACCCTGCATCTCTTCAACGGCGGCCAGCACCAGATATCCCCCAACGACCCCAGCGAACTGAACTACGACATCTCCACCTTCACCTCCGCCCCTGTACCCCTCCAGCTCGCCACCCAGGACGAGACCCACATCTCCCGCTCCAACACTCGTCTCCAGGCGCTTCCGTTCCGCGAACTCTGGCAGCGAACCCACGGCCTCGACCTCGCCAACCACCCCATTCCCACCGCCGACATCCGCTCCGCCCGCATCGAACTCAACTCCCGCTTCTCCTATCCTTTCGCCTGCCTCGTCCTCATGCTCATTGGCGTTCCCCTGGGCTTGTCTTCCAAGCGCGGCGGCAAGAGCACCGGCTTTGTCCTCACCCTGCTGCTCGTCTTTGGCTACTACCTGCTCTCCAACGTCGGCGTCGCCTTCGCAAAATCCGGCAAGCTCACGCCGTTCCTCGGAGTCTGGGCCGCCAACCTCATCTTCGCAGCCTTCGGCCTCATTCTGCTCCAGCAGCTCGCCGGCGGAGGCGTCCTGCTCAACTTCTTCCACGCCGTCGGGGCAACCCTCGGCAGGAAACTCGTCGCCATCGCCCCCAGCAACATCACCGCGGCCCTCACCCGGCTCACCAGCCCCGCCGGCGATACAGCCGACCCCGCCGCCGACTCAAAAACCTCCACCAGCCCCGATCCGGCTGGCCCTTACTCCGCCTACGCGCACCATCCCGCCCACCCCAGCCCCACCCTGGTCCAGCGCATGCGCAGTCTTTTCAAAACCAGCTTCCCTTTGCTGCTCGACGAATACGTCATGCGCTCCTACGCCGAAAACTTCATCCTGTCGCTCGGGGCCTTCGTCCTGCTCTACGTCATCTTCACCTTCTTTGAGCTTATGGGCGACATCATCCGCAACCAGACCCCCTTCGTCATCGTCGGCGAATACCTCTTCAACCTCATCCCCTACATCGTCTCCGCCGTCACCCCGCTCTGTTCGCTGCTCGCCGTCCTCATCACCTTCGGCGCCCTCAACCGCGCCTCCGAGCTCACCGCCATGAAGGCCACCGGCATCAGCCTCTATCGCGTCGTCGTCCCCGTCATCGTCCTCGCCGCCATCCTCGCTTCGGCCCTCTTCGCCTTCGACGAGTACTACCTCCCAGGTGCCAACCGCCGCCAGGAACAGCTCCGCGCTCAGATCAAGGACAAGCCTGCTCAAACCTTCGTCCTCGCCGGCCGCAAGTGGATCTCCGGCCAAACCGACAAGGCCGGCGAGCCCGAACGTATCTTCTACTACACCGCCTACGACCCCGATCGCCGCGTCTTCGCAGACCTCAGCGTCTTCGAGTTCGATCCCCAGACCTTCACCCTCCAGCGCCGCATCTTCGCTAAGAGCACCCGCTGGGACCCCGCCGTCAACGCCTGGGTCTTCGACAATGGTTGGGAGCGTCGCTTCGCCGGTACCGCCGCCGGTCACCAATGCGACACTCGAGCCGTCTGCTACCAGCCCTTCTCCGTCGCCACTTTCCCCGAGATCCGCGAGCAGCCCGCCTACTTCACCAAGGAAGACAAGCCTTCCGACGAGATGTCCTACAGCGAGCTGAGTGACTACATCGCCGATCTCCGCCAGTCAGGCTTCGACACCATCAAGCTCAGCGTCCAGCTCGAAAACAAGCTCGCCGTCCCCGCCATCACCCTCGTCATGGCCATCCTTGCCGTCCCCTTCGCCGTCTCCATGGGCAAGCGCGGTGGCCTGGTCGGCATCGCCGCCGCCATTGGCGTCGCCATCGCCTACTCGGTTATCGCCTTGTTCTTCAGCGCCATGGGCAACATTAATACCCTCCCGCCCATCCTCGCCGCCTGGTCGCCCGACCTTCTCTTCGCCATTGCCGGAACCTACCTCCTCCTCCGCACCCCAACCTAGCTTTTGCCCTCTTGTTCGTCCTTGTTTGTCATTCCCGAAGGGAATCTGCTTCTGCTTTGTCTTTTGTTTGTCATTCCCTCTTTGTTTGTCATTCCCCAGGGAACCTTCCCTCCGGCCATCTCTTCCTCCGCATCGGCATCCTCGACCCCGCCTCCAACAAAATCCGCACCCTCGAAACTCCCGTTACCATCCCCAGAAATAAATCCTCTCCCTGTGCTCTCTCTTTTTCCCCTGTGTTCTCTGTGATTCGCTCTTTCCCTCCCCCGTCACCAGCCTCGTTTTGCACCGAAATCCTTGACACCACCCATATAATTGAAGAAGGCCCAAACAGAGCCCAGCAGCTTGCCCTGAGCGAAGCCGAACGGATCGTGTCCAAGCCTCACCCGGACCGGATCTGGAGCCTGCCAAACCGCAAGAAGTGAAAACTACAAGAGTCTGGACAGCAGCGTATAGACGCACCCGCAAGTCGTTTACCATCAACGAGCCATTTGTATATACAAACGCCTAACCGCAATGTTATCTAGACTTTGACAAAAAAAGTACCCCGCGGGGAGGGCACTCACCTTCGGCAATACGGATGCACCCAGACGCAGTTCAGACCTGCCCCGACCGAAAACCCGGACAAATCCAGATTTAAACCATTTAGAAGACATACTTTAGGGTTTTTACCGGAGACTCGCTCAGCCGTGCCGGGCCCGCCACAACGCCCCGTCCAGCGGATCGACTGCTGCCTCTCGAACTCGGGCGCTCGGAACCGTGACCGCGAGCCGCGCTGCCATCGCTCCGCGCACCGCCGCGATCCGCGCCAGCACGCTGCCGGTGAACGCGACGCCAATCTCCGTCGGCCCCGCACCGGAAACTCCAGCCGGCCCAGCCTGCATCTTGTGGAACACTACGGACACCAGTTCCGCCAGCTCCTCGCCGGCTCGCTCCAGAATGCCGGCAGCCAGCGCATCGCCCTGCTCGGCGCAGCGCGCGACCACCGGAGCCAGCGCGGCGAAGTCCGGCGGCGTCGCTCCTTCGGCAAACGTCCGCTGGTTGGCCACCGCGACCAGCTCCGCAACCGACCCAAGCCCCCAATGCTGCTCGATCTCGCGCAGCAGGCAACTCGCAACGCCGCCGATGCCGATCCGGTCCTGTGCCCGCAGCGCCGCCCGGATCGCCTCCAGCCCGATCCAGTAGCCGGAGCCTTCGTCGCCCAGCACCGGCCCCCAGCCGCCCGCGCCAAAATGCGCGCCGCCCGCCGATCTCCCGATCGCATTCGAGCCGGTGCCTGCGATCACCAGAATTCCCTCCCCGCCGGCGAACGCCGCGTCCAGCGCAATCTCCTCGTCGCCGCACAGGATCAGCTCGCCCGCAACCACCGCCGTCATCGCCCGCCGCGCCCATGCCTGAACCGCCGGACCGCTGACGCCCGCCAGCCCGAAGCAAGTCCGCTCAACCTGCCCCAGCGAAACTCCCGCAGCCACGGCCACCTCCGCCAGCATCGCCTGCAGCCGCGCGGTCGCCTCCTGCTCGCTGACCCGCATCAGCTTCACCGTACCCGTCGCTGCCCGCGCCAGCACGCGCTCCCCATCGGCAATCAGGCACTGCGTCTTGGTGCCGCCCGCGTCAATCGCAACAAAGAGTCCCATGCGCAGCAATCATATAGCGAGCAACCGTTTTGTTCTTCCTCGACACGCTTTTGATCGGTGCCCGTCGGTGGTAATCGGTGTTAAGCATCTCCTCCCGTAGCCGGCTCGCTATACTCAGGCAATGCCCGTGCGTTTGCATGCGTTCGATCTCGGCGTCGTTGGGCTCTATCTGGTGGCGATCACGCTGTTCGGCCTACGCTTCGCCAAACGCGGCACGGCAAAGGACAAGTCCTTACGCGGCTACTTCCTCGCCAATAAGACCATTCCCTGGTGGGCCATTGCGCTGTCCATCGTCTCCGCCGAAACCTCCACGCTCACCATCATCGGCACGCCCGGCCTGGCCTTCGCCGGCGACTTCGGCTTCCTGCAGATCGTCATCGGCTACATGTGCGGCCGCGTCGTGGTGGCGCTGCTCTTTCTGCCAAAGTACTTCCAGGGCGAGATGCTCACGGCCTATCAGCTCATCGACCGTCGCTTCGGCCGCACCCTCTACAAAGTCACCGCCGGCCTCTTCCTGCTCACCCGCGCCGCTGCTGAAGGCGTCCGCGTCTTCGCCGTCTCCATCGTTGTCGGAATCGCCATTGGCACCGGCGATGTGCTCTCCATCGCCATCATCTCCGCGCTCACGCTGCTCTACACCTTCGAAGGCGGAATGGCCGCCGTCATCTGGACCGATGTCGTGCAGATGGCCATCTACGTTGGCGGAACGCTGGTCGCCATCTGGTCGCTCGGCACGCACATCCCCGGCGGCTGGACGCAGATCCACGCCGTCGCCGCCGCCGCGGGCAAGTTCCACATGCTGAACTTCGCGATGAACCTGACCACCACCTACACCTTCTGGGCCGGCGTGCTGGGCGGCACGTTCCTCACCATGGCATCGCACGGGACAGATCAGTTGATGGTCCAGCGCATGCTCGCCGCCAAGAACCTCCGCGAGTCGCGGCTTGCGCTGCTCTCCAGCGGAGTCGTCATCTTCATCCAGTTCGCGCTGTTCCTGCTGATCGGCGCCGGGCTGTTCGTGTTCTACGGTATCCATCCGGCAGAGTTGACTGCACTCCACGGAGCCGATACCAACCGCATCTTCCCTGGATTCATAGTCCGCGACATGCCCGTGGGCATCGCCGGCCTGCTGGTCGCCGCCATCCTCGCAGCAGCCATGTCGAACCTCAGCGCCGCGCTCAATTCGCTCTCCTCCACCACAGTCGTCGACTTCTACATGGGCTTCCGTCCCGCTGCCGACGACCGCGAGCGCATGGTCGTCTCGCGCGCCTCGACGGTGCTGTGGGCGCTAGTGCTCTTCGTTGTCGCCGTCTACGCAGTGCACACCGGCGGCAAAGGCAACGTCGTCGAGATCGGCCTGTCCATCGCATCAGTCGCCTACGGCTGCCTGCTCGGCGTCTTCCTGCTCGGCACGCTGACGCGCTACGCTACCCAATGGGGAGCGATTGTGGGCATGATCACCGGCTTCGCACTGAACATGGCGCTGTGGCTGCAACCCGCTGCTGTGCATTTCGCAGGAGTGACCGTGCCCAAAGTCGCGTGGACCTGGTATGTGATCATCGGAGCATTGGTGACCTTCGCCGTCGGCTCGCTCGCCAGCCTTGCACTGCCCAAGCCGCGCGCAACCAAGGCCGTAGCAACTGCCGCGCTTCTTCTGATGCTGCTTGGTGTTCCGTTTGCCTGCGCCCAATCAGAACCTGCGGCACTAACCGCACCGGCAGGATCAGCAACCGCTTCGCCAGCCGCTTCGGTTTCGCTTAAGGGCACGGCTTTAGCCGTGCCGTATCAGGCTGCTCAAGAAAACGCGGCTTCAGCCGCTGAGGTCACGCCTTCGCGACCTTCCGCGCCCGACTTCTCCGCCGCATCCGCCGCCATCAACACCGCCATCGCGCAAAAGAAACTCCCCGGCGCAGTCCTAGTGGTTGGCCATGGCGGCAAGGTCGTCTTCGAGCAAGCCTACGGCGTGCGCAAATACGTGGGCGAACCCGGCCTCGATGGCAAGCCCTCGGCCGCCGAACCCATGACGCTCGACACCATCTTCGACATGGCCTCGCTCACCAAGTGCCTCGTCACGGCCACGGCGATCATGCAACTCTACGAGGCACATAAGCTCGACGTCGACGACCCCGTAGCCAAATACCTGCCCGAATTCGCCGTGAACGTCAAGGAACATGTAACCATCCGCGAACTCCTGACCCACTACTCCGGCCTGCCGCCGGATGTGAATCTGAAAGACGCCTGGGGACTCGCCGCGCCCGACAAAGCCGAAGGCATCCGCCGCGCCATGCAGTCGCCACTCACCACCCCTCCCGGCACACACTTCGAATACTCCGACATCAACTACATCGTCCTTGGCGCGCTGGTCGAAAAACTCAGCGGCGAAACGCTCGACGCATATGCGCTGAAGCACATTTTCGTGCCCCTGGGGATGCGAATGACGGAGTACGCCCCTTTCTACTGCAGCCCATATACTGCAGTCCGTCACGACTATCCCCAAGGGGTGACGGGGCCAACGGAAATATTCTTCCCTACAGACTGTACGCTTGCAGATTGGTATTACCCTCTGCTCCAAAGGGTTGCGCCGACGCAGCATGATGATCAGGGAACAAAAGAAACAAATCCAAACTTCGACGCACTCCTCCGCGGCACGGTCCACGATCCCACCACCCGCCGCATGGGCGGAGTAGCCGGGCACGCAGGCGTCTTCTCAACCGCGGAAGATGTCTCCAAGTTCGCACAAGCGCTGCTGGACAAACTGCTCTACGACAAAGGCCCGTTCCCCCTCAAGCAATCAACCCTGAAGCTGATGACCATGCCCGAGCAGCCGTCGACGGCCCAAGGCGGCGCAACCACCTTCACCCCCGACGGCAAGCCCACCACCGGCATCGCAGCCCGCGGCTTCGGCTGGGACATCAACTCGGCGTTCTCGCGCCCTCGCGGCGAAATCTTTCCCATCGGCAGTTTCGGCCACACCGGCTTCACCGGCACCAGCCTATGGATGGACCCCACATCCGACACCTACATCGTCCTGCTCGCCAACTCCGTCCACCCCCGCGGAGCATCGCCCATCTCGCCCCTTCGCGGCGAAGTCGCCACCGACGTCGCCAAAGCCCTCGGCCTCGGTTACGTCTGCCCACCACAAGCGTTCTGCGACGTAACCTTTCATGGACTCCCGCCTGAGGTAAGTCCTTCAAGCACAGTATCCACCGGCCTCATCCAGTCGTCTTCCGCTCCCGCGCCCAATCGACAAACCGTCATCCCGAGCGCAGCCCCTGAGCGAGCCGCAGGCGAGCCGAACGGGGCAGAGTCGAGGGACCCCCGCATTTCGCCCGCTGAGTCACAAACTTCCACAGCACCCCGCTCGCCCGCTTTCGTTAAGGGCACGGCTTTAGCCGCTGAGGTCACTTCTTCCCAAGCCAGCACCCTCGAACCTCGGACCTCGAACCTCGAACCCCAAGTCTTAACCGGCATCGACGTCCTCGAAACCACCAACTTCGCCGCCCTCAAAGACGCCGCCGCGCGTCACGGAGGCCATCTCCGCATCGGCCTGCTGACTAATCAGACCGGCCTCGACGCCCAGGGCCGCCGCACCATCGACATCCTCCGCAGCGCAGGCAACGGAATCGAACTAACGAAACTCTTCTCCCCCGAGCACGGCATCTTCGGCGCCAAAGACTCCACCGACATCGGCCAGGAAGTCGATCCAGCCACCGGCCTCAAGGTCATCAGCCTCTACGGCCCCAAGGACGCTGACAAGCGCCCCAAGCCCGAAGACCTGAAAGACCTCGACGCCATCGTCATCGACCTGCAGGACGCGGGCGTCCGCTTCTACACCTACGAAACCGTCCTCGGCTACTTTGTGGAAGCGTCTGCATGCGAGGCAGCGCGCAAACATCCGCTTGAGATCGTAGTGCTCGACCGGCCTGCACTGATAGGGGGAGGGGCGGTCGAAGGCCCGGTGTCGGATACGACCGCCTCGTACATCAATTACATGCCGGAACCCATTCGCAACGGCATGACCCTCGGCGAGCTGGCGCAGTATATACGCGTGGAACACCCCGGGTCGTGCAGCGGCCAACCTGCGAGCCTCACCGTCGTCTCTTTGCAGAACTGGCACCGCGACGAGTTCTTCGATCAAACCGGTGTACCGTGGGTCAACCCATCGCCCAACTTACGCAGCGTCGAGGAAGCCACGCTCTATCCCGGCCTGGGAATGCTAGATGCAACGAATGTGTCCGTTGGACGCGGAACGGCGATGCCATTCGAGGTCATTGGTGCAGGCGCGACGGCGGCGACGAAGGATGCGTCTGCATTGCCCGCGTGGTTCGACGGGAAAGCCGTAGCGCACTACCTAACCGCGCGCGAAATCCCCGGAGTCACGTTTGCAGCCACGAAGTTCGCGGTTGCGGAGGACGCGAATCATTACCCGTATCACGGACAGACGATCGAAGGCGTGAAGGTGACGGTGACGGATCGCGCCGCGCTCGACTCCCCCGAACTCGGCATTGAAATCCTCTCCGCCCTTCACCATCTCTACCCCACCCAATTCAAGCTCGACAAGGCCGCACCGCTAGTCGCGAATACGGAGACGATGGCGGCATTGGCCCGAGGCGACGATCCACGCGCCATCGCCGCCTCCTGGGCGCCCGCCCTCGCCACGTTCAAGGAACACCGCGAAAAGTATCTCCTCTATCACTGAGGCGACGAGCTAAGTCGAGTAATCAGCATTGATGTGGACGTACTCAACGGTGAGGTCGCAGGTCAGGAAGCGGCACGTCCCGTCACCCTCGCCCAGATCGATGGTGATGGTGTATTCAGGCTGCATCATCGCCGCGTGGGCCGCAGCTTCGTCAAAAGCGGGCGCCCGCACGCCATACTCGAAGACCGCCTCGGCGCCAATCCAGATCCGCGTCCGCTCCGGCTCAAACACCGCTCCGCTACGGCCGGCAGCCGCCAGCAGACGTCCCCAGTTCGGATCGCCGCTGGACCACGCAGTCTTGCACAGAGGGCTGGTGGCGATTGTCTTTGCCACCGCTGCTGCATCGGTCGCGGACGCCGCTCCGCGAATGTCCAGCGTGACCACGTGGGTGACACCTTCGCCGTCGGCGATAATCTGGTGAGCCAAGGTCAGGCACACATCGCCCAGAGCCGCGTCGAATGCAGGAACAAGCTCCTTGCTCAACTTCACGCCGCTGGCTCCGCTGGCGACCAGAAGCACGGTGTCGTTGGTGGAGGTGTCCCCGTCGATGGAGATGGAGTTGAAGCTCGGCTGAACCGCGGCAGCCAGCGCCGCGCTCAAATCCGACACTTCCGCCGCGATATCGGTAAAGAGATAGACCAGCATGGTCGCATGCGGCGGCCCGGCGACTGGCGCACCAAGGCTGGGCCCGATCATGCCCGCACCCTTCGCAGCACCCCAGATGCGAACCTCGCCGCCGTTGGCCGGAATCGTCGCGCCGGCTGTTTTCATGCGGGTGTCGGTCGTCATGATGGCGCGTGCGAACGTCTCTGCGTGCTCCACCGTGTTGCCTACGGCGGCCTTCAGTGCGGGCATTGCGGCCACCACTTTCTCCGCCGGAAACGGCACGCCGATGATGCCGGTTGACGATGGAACAACCTCATCGTAGATGCATCCGAAGGTCTCCGCCGCGGCCACGCAGGTCGCCATGCATGCGGCGATTCCGGGCTCGCCGTTCGCGCAGTTGGCATTGCCCGCGTTGACCAGCACCGCGCCAACCCGTCCTCCGGTAGACAGCAGATGCCGCCGGCCCACCGTTACCGGGGCCGCGACCACCCGGTTCGAGGTGTACATCACCCCGCCCACCGCCCCCGCCGTTGCCACGGCCACGGCAACATCGAGATTTCCACTGGCTTTGATTCCGGCGCGCACCGCTCCCCAGACAAAGCCGCGCGGCATGGTTCCTGCCGTCAAACCCGCATCATCCCTCATTCCTTTACTCTACCAAGCGCTGGTCGCACATACTGCCGGCTTCAGATCGCGGTATCGCCAGCCAGTGCCCGAAGGGGAACGGGCGCCGACAAAATAATTTGCAAAAGCTCTTGCGGTTCGCCTTTTATTCGCTACAATCGGCGCATGGCAATCACGCGGCGGCAAAAGGAAGTCATCGACTTCCTCTCCAATTTCACCCAGAAGAACGGCTACTCCCCCTCGTACGAGGAGATCGCCCACGGCCTCGGGCTGACTTCGCTCGCGACCGTGCACAAGCATGTCACCAACCTGCAGAATAAAGGCCTGCTGCAGCGCGCACACAACCGCAGCCGTTCCATCGACGTGCTGCCTCCGCGCTCCAGCAAGAAAGGCTTCGACCGTCTGCCGTTGCTTGGCCGCATCGCTGCCGGCAAACCGTTGGAGGCGATCGAAACCGCTGAGAGCATTTCGCTCGCCGACATCATAGGCAACCGCGAGGTCTTCGCTTTGGAGGTTCGTGGAGACTCCATGCGCGATGAGCACATCGTCTCCGGTGACTATGTCCTGGTAGAGCGAACCCGCACCGCGCGCGAGGGCGAGATCGTCGTCGCGCTGGTCGACGGCTCCGACGCGACCCTGAAGCGTTTCTACCGCGAGGGAGGTATGATTCGGCTCCAACCCTCGAACAAGGAGATGTCCCCGATCTTCGCGCCGGCCGCGACCGTCAGCATTCAGGGCAAGGTACTGGGCGTTCTGCGCAAGTACGCCTGATCGATTGACCGTTATTCACGCTGACAGTCGGCCAGAGGTGCGGTCTGGAGGTTGAATGCCGCGCGGTGGTCGCCGCCCCAACAGTTCGACGGCGCGCATAATCAGGCGCTCAGGCTCCGCTGTACTGATTGCATCGACGGCCGGCACCGCTTCTGCCGCCTCCCAGATCCTGGATGAGGTCACCTGCAGGATGCGCGTACTTGGCCAGCGGGAACGGATCGTTTCCGCAAGACTGGCAGAAAGCGGTTCCCTCAGCGAGTGGCACAGGACGACCAGATCGCAGTTCTGGTCTTCTTGGACAACCAGCGCTGAGTCCGGGCTTGAGCAGATGATGTCTGCACCGATCGTGCGCAGAACAGCCGCGCGGGTTTGCTGAAGCAACTCATCCTCGCCAACAAGCAATACCGTAAACATGGCCCAATCCTCCGGCGGGAGCGGAGCGGATCCAGTGGTCAACAAGGCGCAAAAGGCTCCCGTCGGCCACGCTGGTCACACAAAGGTAATCATACGAACCGGAAAGTTTCGGTCTGCCATACGACAATGGAGTTCTTTTTTGCGGAAAACCTACGGATTCCTTATGGGAGGGGTATTTAGAGGATGTAGCCCGCGTCGCCGTTCTCGCCCTTTTTCAACATGCGATCATAGACAGCGTTCACAATCCCGTAGCATTCGCACGCCTTCGCGGCCAGTCCCGTCCGATCCAGGATGTGAATGCGCCCGCGCGAATAGCCAATCATCCCGTTGCGCTGCAGTTCACCGGCTGCCACGGTCACTGTCGACCGCTGCACCCCCAGCATCTGTGCCAGGAACTCCTGGGTCAAATGCAGATACTCCGATTCCATCCGGTCCGCAGAACTCAGCAGCCACCGGGCCAGCCGGGCTTCTACCTCGTGCATCCGGTTGCACAAGACCGACTGGGTGATTTGGACAAGTTGGAGGTAAGCGAAGGAATGGACCAACTTTTGCAGCGTTCCGCCCTTAAGAAACTCGGCCCGTACTACCGACGAACGGATGCGAAATCCCTCTCCTGCACCTTGCATGATCACCATGTGCGACATCTGCGGCTGATCCAGCAATGCCGGGAGGCCGGAGAAGCCCTCCCGCCCGATCAGCCCAACTTCCACCTGCTCGCCGCGTTCGGTCACCGCGTCCGTTGAGATCAGGCCAGTATTCAGGAAATAGACGAACTCAATCGGCTGGTTCGGCTCGGAAAGCCGCTTTTCCAGAGGGAGTTCCACCGGCACAAGGTGCTTCGACAGCGCCGCGTATTCGTCGGCGGGCAGTTGCGAGAGGATAAGATTGCGCGGTCTCGTCGAGTTCACCGGAGTCGAAATTTGGCCTGTGGGCACGGTAACTTCCTTTGCGCGAGGGTGGATTCTCTGGCCGCATGAACCGTTGCCCACACTTTGCGGGGCGTTTAGGTGCGATTACCACTTACCTTACGGTTGTTAGGCGACATATGTCTGTGCTGTACCGCACATAAGGTGTTTGAAATCTGAAATTTCCGAATGCGGCCCATTAGGGCCGGCTGCCAGAAGGCGGCGGGAGCCGAACTGTCAGCCTTCGCCGCGGTCCTTGGACAAGGACTTGCCGGTTTAGAATGGATTCTGGCCCCTCACGCCCGAGCTCCCCGTTAAGACAACTGGCAGTCGGCAGGCAAATCCAAAGGCAGTCCGAGGGCCGGAAAGCGTCCTGAATACAAATGCATCGCTGGTCTCAGCTCTTCATCCCGACTCTGCGCGAGGCCCCCTCAGACGCGGAGGTCGCAAGCCATAAACTACTGCTTCGCGCAGGTTATATTCGCCAGCTTGGCGCCGGCCTCTACTCGTACCTCTTCCTCGGCAACCGGTCCATTAACAAGATTGTGGCGATCATTCGCGAGGAAATGGACACCATTGGCCAGGAGTTTTACCTGCCCGCGCTGAACCCGCGCGAAGTGTGGGAGGAGTCCGGCCGCTGGGCTGGGATGGGCCAGAATATGTTTCGGCTGAAGGACCGCAAGGGCGCAGAGTTGTGCCTGGCGATGACCCACGAAGAGGTGATGACCAGCATCGCCCGCTCGGAATTGCGCAGCTACAAGCAGCTACCCCAGATCTGGTACCAGATCCAGACCAAGTTCCGCGACGAGCCCCGCCCGAAGTCGGGCCTGCTGCGAGTCCGGCAGTTCCTGATGAAGGACGCCTATTCGTTCGATATCGACGAGACCGGTCTGGACGAGAGCTACAACAAGCACGACCGAGTCTACCGACGCATCTTCACCCGCTGCGGGCTACAGTTCGTGGTCGTCGAAGCTGACTCCGGAGCCATGGGCGGAACCGGCTCACAGGAGTTCATGGTGTACACCGACGCCGGCGAAGACCTGATCGCCAGTTCCCGCTCCGGCTACGCCGCCAACGTCGAGAAGGCAACCTCGAAACTCACCCCCGTCGAAGACCTTGCCCAAACTGGCGACGGTCTGCCAGAGCTCGTCCATACCCCCGGGAAAGCCTCTATCGCAGATGTCACGGCCTTCTTCGGCATCGCTGCCTCGCAGGATATCAAGTGCGTAGCCTTCATGGGTACTCCCGTGGCACAGGCGTCGCCCCTCCGCCCCGTGGTCGCCTTCCTTCGCGGCGATCACCAGGTCAACGAGACCAAGCTCAATGCTGTCGCCGGCGCCGCTGAGCTCCGCCCCATGACCCCTGAAGAACTCGAGATACACATCGGCGGTCCCGCCGGATACCTCGGCCCCGTCGGCATCGCCGAAGTCATGACCAACGGCTCCCTCAACGGCCTCAACTCCGGCAAAGAGCTGGACAAGATCAAAGGCATCTTTCGCACCATCCCAACCGAAGGTCTTAAGACCATCGTCATAATGGATCTCGGCCTCCAGGGCCGTGCCAACCTCGTCGGTGGCGCCAATAAGCTCGATTATCACTTCCGCAATATCACCCCGATGCGCGACTTCCAACCCACTCTGGTCGCCGATGTCCGCAGCGTGAATGAGGGCGAGCCCGACCCAATTGGCGGCGAGCCACTTCGAATTGGCAAGGCGGTCGAGATTGGACATATCTTCAAGCTGGGCTACAAGTATTCGAAGTCGATGGGGGCGAGCGTACTCAACCGTGACGGCAAGGAAACGACACCGATCATGGGCAGCTATGGCATCGGGGTCGAGCGCATCCTGACCGCGGCAATCGAGCACTCGGCCGCCCAGTTTGCCGCGCGCAGCCAGCCTGACGCCTACGCCCTGCCACCCGCCATCGCGCCCTTCCAGGTTGTCGTCACCATCACCAACGTCAAAGGGCCGGACCTGCTGGCGGCCGGGGAGAACATCGCGCAGCAACTCTCCGCCGCAGGATTCGACGTCCTCCTGGACGACCGCGACGAGCGCGCCGGCGTCAAATTCAAAGACGCCGAACTAATCGGTGTGCCCTTCCGTATCGCCATTGGTAAGAAGCTGGCCGAGGGCAAGGTGGAACTCCTGAATCGCCTCACCAACCAGACTGACGATATCCTCACCGCTGACGTGGTTGAACGCATGAAGAGTGCACTCCGCGGCGTCTGATCACGGTAGCCTCTTTCGTTTCTTCTCTCATGGCCATCAAATTCAAACTCGGTAGCAACGGCAATCCGCCAAGCCGCACCAAACATCGTTTGCTGCGCGGCATACTTGTCGCTGCCCTTGCCTGCCTGGTGATTGGTGCCATCGTCTTCGGCTACATGTACTTCAAGTACCAGAAGATCGTGGATGACCGTCTCGCCTCGGGGCCCATCTTCGCCAATGTTGAGCAGATCTATGCCGCACCGCGCGAAGTCCGGGTGGGCCAGCGCCTCACCGTCTCGTTCATTGCCCAGGACCTCCGCCGCGCGGGATACAACACCAACCCCCAACTTGGCACATTCACGCTCAACGGCAACAGCATCACCATCAAGCCCGGCCCGCAGAGCTACCATTCCACCGACGGCGCCACCATCACCACCGGGGCCAGCTCCAATGCAGACCCGCCATCCGACTCCGGTCCCGGACTTGAGTACACGGTCACTTCCATCACTGCCGACAACGGCGCCCCGCTCGCGGCCTACCAGCTTGAACCGCAACTGATCACTGCTCTCTCCGAGGACAAGGGCCGCACCAAGCGCCGCCTGGTCACGTACCAGGAGATCCCGCCGCAGATGGTGCGGGCAGTTACCGCAATCGAGGACCGCCGCTTCTTCGAGCACGGCGGCGTGAACTACGTCCGCATGACCGAGTGTGTTGTGCGCGACATCCTGGCGGGCCGCAGGGAATGCGGCGGCTCCACGCTCACTCAGCAGCTCGCGAAGAACTTTTTCCTGACGCCCGACAAGACCATCTCGCGCAAGATCGCCGAGCTGATGATCACCTACCAGCTCGAGGCGCGCTTTTCAAAGCAGGAGATATTTGCCATGTACGCGAACGAGATGAATCTAGTTCACCGCGGAAGCTACGAGATCGATGGCGTCTCCGAGGCATCGCAGACCCTCTTCGGCAAGGACCTCCGCCAGCTCGATCTCGCCCAGATCGCTACCATCGCCGCCCTCTTCCAGAATCCGAGCTACCGCAACCCCTACCGTCATAAGGACCGCGCCATCGAGCGGCGCAACCTGGTGCTCGATGCGATGGTGGAGACTGGCGCAATTACCCAGGCGGATGCCGACCGCGCCAAGGCTGAGCCGCTGGTGCTCGCCAACTCCGCCATCGACGCGGGCGAGGCGCCGTACTTCGTCGATCTCGTGCACGACCAACTGGCCCAGCGGCTGGGCGATCAGGAGCTCGGCCACGATTCGCTCCGCATCTACACCTCGCTCGACCCCGAGCTCCAGCGCGCCGCCTCCGAGGCTGTCGAAGTTGGCATGAAAAACGTCGACGACCTTGTACGCCGAAAGCACAAGAAGAACGACCCGAACATCACGTACCCGCAGGTGGCGCTGGTGGCGCTTAACCCCCACACCGGCCAGATTCTGGCGCTCGTCGGAGGCCGCAACTACGGTATCTCGCAACTCAACCACGCCACCGCCGAGCGTCCCACCGGCTCCACCTTCAAGCCCTTCGTCTATGCTGCCGCGTATAACACGTCTCTGAACGGCACCGATCTCGACGGCAATGGTGTCTTCACCGCCCTGACCAAGCTCGACGACGATCAAAGGACGTTCATGTTCGATGGCAAGCCCTATGATCCGGGCAACTTCGAGCAAGGCGAATACCCCGGCATGGTCACGGCCGCTCAGGCGATCGCCCACTCCCTGAATATCGCCACCATCGGCCTCGCCGAACAGATTGGCTATGAGAACGTCGCCGCGCTCGCGCGCACCGCAGGTATCGTCAACGCCAGGGGTACCCCCTCGGTCGCCATTGGCACCTATAACGCTACCCCCATTGACATGGCCGGCGCCTACACCGTCTTCGCTAATGGCGGCGTCCATCTGAAGCCGTGGATGCTGGCCAGCGTGCGCAATGCCAACGGCGACATTGTCGCCGACTTCGCGCCGGAAGCCAAGCAAGTGCTGGACCCGCGCGTCGCCTATCTCACTCAGAGCTTGCTCCAGGGTGCTATGACCTTTGGCACCGCTTCGGCCGTGCGTGGTCACGGATTCAGTGCACCGGGCGCAGGCAAGACCGGGACTGACCACGATGCCTGGTTTGCCGGTTATTCCTCGAACCTGCTCTGCATCATCTGGGTGGGTAACGATGACTACACAGACATCAAGCTGCAGGGAGCCGACGCGGCCGCGCCTATCTGGGCCGAGTTCATGAACCGCGCTATTAAGCTGCCCCAGTACTCGGACATGAAGTCGTTTGCGGCGCCGCCGGATGGCGTCGAGATGGTTCCCATCGACTACAAAAACACCTGGCTGCCTGCGGACGACACGTGCCCCGAGGACTATTCCTTTGCGTTTCTCGACGGCACCGTGCCCAACAGCACCTGCAGCCATATGGGCGCGTCCCCGCAATCTCTCATCCAGCGCCTGTTCTCCGGCGGGACCGCGAATCCAAGCGCGGCCCCCACCCCCCCGGCCAATCCGCAATCACCCGATTCCGCCGAACCGGCCGCTCCCAAAAAGAAGAATCTGCTCGAGAAGATCTTTGGTGGCGGTAACAAACCAGCCCAGCCCACGCCGCCGACGCCGGCACCGCCGCCACAGTGATTCAGATGCGCAGGTAACTTCGATCCCAAGCGGCCTGCAAACACTCGCGCGTGTTCGCAGACACGTCCCGTCGACATCCGGAGATAGGCGTCTTACGCCTCTCGGTACAACCAGTTGAAGCCCAAGCCGGCCACGGTCACCAGGGCGCAGAAGTATGCGAACAGGTCGCCGTGCGCGGCATAGAACGTAACATCGTGCTCGTAGTCAAAGCCGACGCGAAGACTCGTCCTGACGTGCCGCGGCGCAGCCATAACTACGCGCCCATACGGATCGATTGCAGCCGTCACCCCGGTGTTAGTTGCACGCAATACCCAGCGATGGTTCTCGATCGCGCGCATCCGCACCATGTTCAGATGCTCCCACGCCGCGCTGGTGTCCCCATACCATCCATCATCCGAGATATTCACCAACACATCCGCACCCATATCCGCGTACTCACGCATCTCGTCGGCAAACACCGACTCGTAACAAATAAAGGTGCCGTAAGTATGTCCGCCGGTGGCAAACACTGTCCTATGCTTGCCGGGATCGAATAAGCCCACATCCTGCAGCAGGCTTCCGGCAAAGAAAAACAGGCGCTTGTAGGGGGTGTACTCACCGAAGGGAACCAGATGCATCTTGTCGTAGCGTCCTGCAAAACTTCCGTCGGGCGCGACGAATGACGCGGAATTGTATAGGTCGTATCCTAGCTCGACTCCAGGGTCGGCAACGTAAGCGGCCTCGCCAACGATAATTGGGGCATTCGCCGCACGCGCTAGGTTGGAGATCGCTGCTCGAAACTCCAGGCTGGAGATCGTCGTCCGCAACGGCGGGTCGATCTCATCGAAGCCGTTTGGAGCTTCAGGCCAAATGATCATGTCCGTCGGCGCAGGTAACGCGTTCGGCGACGTTGGCTCGACCGGAGTAACTCGAATGCACTTGGTGGAAGCCAGCTCCGGTATGCCCAGGCAGTAACTCATCTCCGGATGCAAGCTCACACGAGAATATTCTGCTAGTTCCTGAGGTATTGTAAGTTGCGGTCCCGTATTCGCCGCACCAACTTCAATGTTTTCCTGTACCAGGGTCGCGATCGCCGAAGTGCCATCTCGAACAGGCGTCTGGGCGCGCCGCGCAAACACGAAATACAGAAGGATGATGGCGACACCGGACGCAGTAAGCAGGACCCTGGTAAAGCGTCTCTCTTTTAGCGTAATGCGCGTCAACCATAATGCGTTGACGCCAGCGATTACGAATGACAGTCCGTATGCTCCTGTCCACGGAGCCAGCCGTGTCAGCAGGGCATTATCCACCTGCGTGATGCCCAGAGGGTCCCATGGGAAGCTAGTAATCCTTGCCCGGGCTAATTCCACCGCAACCCACGCGAAAGGACTTAACAGAAGCGCCCCTTGCACTCCCAGGCGACTGCGGCGCATCGCAGCAATCAACGCCCCAAACAAAGCATGATAAAGCCCGAGATAGAGACAAAACAGGGCAAGTATTCCTGCGGCCACTGGCTTGGACAGGCCACCGTAAAAGTGCATGGTCCGATAAATCCAGTAGCAATTACCGAGATACCAGATGAATCCCGAACAATATCCCAGTGCCGCCCCCTCGATCACGCGCAGGGGCTGTCCATTTGCATCCTTCCCAATAAGTGCAGCCAGTAAAGGGGTCAGCGCGACCCAGCATAGCGCGGCGCGCCAAATCGGAACAGGTCCAGCAATAGGGAATGGCAATACCTGAAGCACTCCCGACAAAGCCGCCAACGCCCACAGCCGCACTGGAAACATACGCATTGTTACGCAGTCTAACATCGCGCTAATAAAATCGCTCCGCCTCGGGGCCACTTCAATAAGAGATCCCTCCCGAACCATAGGCCGCACCGGCTTATTATTTGCAAGATTCGTCTTACTTCTGTATCCTTGCGCAGACACAATTAGAGTTAGGGTTTCATCTAGGTAAGTTAGAGGTAGCCGTTCTGGTTCCCTGGCAGACCCGCTGGAAGGTAGCGGTTATGAGATCAGATTCTGGATCGCCACAAGGAGGTATCACGTGGAAGTGAGCCGTATTATTGCGGAAATTGACGCGCAGATTTCAAAGCTTCAGCAGGCCCGCGAATTACTCTCCGGCATCACCGCAAAGGCGAGCAAAGGTCCTGGCCGTCCCAAGGGGAGCAAGAACGCCAAAGCTGCCTCCAAGACCGCAGCGCCCAACAAGCGCAGGCTCAGCCCCGAGGGCCGCAAGCGGATTGCAGATGCCATGAGACGTCGGTGGGCTGAACGCAGAAAGCTGGCAACCAAAGCAACCGCCGCCACAAGGTAAGTGGTATCGGCTGCATAACCAATGGCAGTTGCACCGGGAAACGCCGCCGCGTTGCAGTTGCCTGCGAACCTTCGCTCGAGTTCGAAGACTCCGCTGCATATTCGCCTGTGAACTTAGATCGATCACTTTTCAGTCGAAAGCTCGTCGACTTACTTAAGTAGGCAAGGGTGAGCGCCGTAAACAAGACGAGCGGCTTGCCGAGTTTCCTTCGCATGCTAGCGGGTAACCACCACCTCGCGAACGTTGTCCTTGCCCAGAAAGAAATGAAAGCTTTTGAATGACCTAAGTAAATTCTCTATTTCGCGGTTCGAATAGGTATTGAGCAGTGGATACTCCCCCGCCCGCTGCATGTCTACTCGATTCGTGTCGGTCAGGTGGTACCGGCAAAAGCCGGTATTCGTTGCGACCAATGCCGACGCACTGGCGGGTGAGTGAAACATCGCGAGCAACTGTCCTTCCGGTTCCATCACATCGTGTATCCGCTCGAGCACCGGCCGCAGCAACTCCTCAGGGAGGTAGTCCGCGGTATCCCAGAACAATACGATGTCGAATCCACGCCCGGAAAAATTGAGGTGCGCCCCTAGAAACCTCTCAACGTCAAAACGGGAGTTGCCATCCTCGTCGGGAATAAACCACTCGCGCTTGGTCGCGTCCTCTGCCAGATTTGCCAGGTAGATACTGTGTCCCAGCCCGGTGACGAAGTTAATGTTGGTTGACGAAGTTGGGCCTATATCCAGCACGCGCAACGACTCTTCGGTGCGCAGCCGCTCCAGCAGTTGACCCCAACCGCTTGAATGCCGCGAGATGCGCTCATTCGCTTCGGCTCTGGCGCCGGCTCTATCTTTGCCACCAAACAAGCTGGGCATCCTGGGGTCTCCCTCCAAATCAGGCAAGGTTCGAAGCGGATGCGCTTGCCCCAAAGAGACCCGCATCCGGTTCTGGACCCGTCCCTGCCACCGGTACAACTTCGGAGAGGTCCACTCGGCCCTTGATACTCGCGTTTTCTTCGATCGACAATCTCTCCGCGGCGATGTCTCCCTTCACTACCGCCGACTCGCGCAACTCGATCCGTCCCGTCGCCCGGATATTGCCCTCGACGAACCCGTAAATCACGACATCCCGCGCATTCAACTCCGCCATCACGCGAGCATTCGGACCTACCGTCAACCGGCTCCCCGATAGCGCAATTGTCCCTTCCACTGTGCCATCCAAGTACAGGTCCTCTTTGCCCGACAGCTCTCCTCGAATTGTGACGGACCTTCCAATGACGGTGGAACCTTCGGCTGGCTTCATGTGCTTGTCGCTCTCCCTTGCTTCAATCATAGTGCTTGCCCGAACTATACCCACCCCCGCGCTCCGAGGCAAACCTGGCCGGCGGGGGTGCATCCCGATCGGCGCCGTCTTCCAATCACGTGCAGTATTGCTTCAATTGATAGAAACTCAAGCAAGCCTATCCGACTCGGGGTATGCCGATGTGAAATCCAGGTTGATGACGGTCCTTGATGCGGGTGAAGAAACCTCTGCACGCACGGTCGTCGTCAATCCCAGCGACGGGAAATGCAATCTCTCCAGGTGATGAAAACGGCGCAAACCACCGGCCGGCTCCCGGCCCGAGGCAATGCACAAGCCTCGACGCGGCTTTCGCCGAACCGTTGCGCCCTGTTCTGCGCGTATGCCTTTGTCTTCTCAGTTTTCAACCCGGTGGACTCGGCCGCAGCTTTTCAGGAAACTCCTGCCACATCGCTGCTCGCGGGACCGGCCCGCGCCTGGGCGCTCGATTGCGCCAACAATGAAGTTCTCGTCATGGAACACCCCAACTCCTACCTGCGCTACCGCCAGCACACCGTCGACGGGAAGGGCGACCAGGTTCGCGATCAGATTGAAACCCCGGAGGGCACCGTCTCCCGCCTCATCCAACGCGACGGTCGTGCGCTTACCCATGCAGAAGATTCCGCTGAGCGCGATCGCCTCAATAGCCTGGCCGCCTCGCCCGCCCTGTTTGCCCGCCACATCCGCCATGATGAGGAAAACCGGAAGATGGGAAGCGAAATGATCAGGATGATGCCCGACGCCATGCTCTGGAGTTATTCTTCCGCCCAACCACAACTCCCCAATCATTCTGCCGGCGATCCAGCGCTGATCGTCCTCGACTTCAAGCCGAACCCCGCGTGGTCGCCTCCGAATCTTGAGTCCGAGCTGCTCACCGGCCTTGCAGGCCGCGTCTGGATTGATCCACGCAGCCGGACCATGGTTCGCCTGGAAGCCACCTTGTTCCATGCCGTTAATATTGGTTGGGGCATGCTGGCCCATATTTATCCCGGCGGAACAGCCACGCTCGAGCAGACCAACGCCGGCGGTCAGCGCTGGATTATGCAGCACATTGTCGAACAGCTCACTGTGCAGGCACTGATGGTCAAGAACGTCAAACAAAAGCTCATCTCGGACGCGGCCGATCTTCAGCCGGTTGCGCCCATGAGCTATCAGCAGGCGATAAGAACTCTGCTCGACACTCCTTTACCCGTTCGCTGATACGACCCGCGTTTCGAGCGGCCCAGATTCATGTAGTCAAACTTTGCCATATGTCCGATACTTAACCTCTTGACGGCTGGGCGATGCAGGGTTGTCTCGTTGAATCAACAACATTGGAGACCGAGAAGAAGCAACGAGGAGGATGAGCGAAGTGGACGCAACATTCGTTGGACATCCCGAGGTGGCGGCACGGTTTCCCGATCTGCACCCTGCGTTCGATGCACGTGCCGCCGTAATCGAGGCGAACCGTTGCTTGAATTGCTTCGACGCGCCTTGCATGGGTGCGTGCCCGACCCACATCGACGTGCCACGGTTCATCAAGAAGATTGCATCCGGCAACGTCATCGGCTCGGCGGAGGCCATCCTGGAGGCAAATGTCCTCGGAGCAAGCTGTTCGCGGGTGTGCCCGGTGGAAGTATTGTGCGAAGGCGCCTGCGTGATGCATGGCAAGCAGGAGAAGCCGATTGAGATTGGCCGGCTCCAGAGGTTTGCCATGGAAACGTTTTACGCCGCAGGCGGCAAGCTGCAGTTGCGCAAACGCGAGGAGCGGAGCGAGCGGGTCGCCTGTATCGGCTCCGGGCCCGCGAGCCTGGCGTGCGCGGCGGAACTGCGGCAACTCGGGTTTCAGGTCAAGGCGTTTGACCGGCGCGCACTTCCTGGCGGATTGAACACCTACGGCGTGGCGGAGTACAAGCTGCGCGCGGCGGACAGCCTGCGCGAGGTTGCCATGGTGCGCGGCCTTGGAGTGGAGTTCGAAAACAAGGAAATCGATGCGGCCGGCATGGAAGAACTCGAGCGCGAATTTGACGCGGTTTTCCTCGGGTTGGGGCTCGGAGCAATGCATCGGCTGGCGGTTGAGGGGGCAATGTCTTCCTCCGTGATTGACGCACTGGATTTTATTGCCGGATACAAGACCGGCGCGCGACTGGAGGTAGCTCCGCGCGTGGTCGTGGTCGGCGCGGGAAACACGGCCATCGATGCGGCGTGTGCGGCCAAACGGCTGGGCGCAAAGTCAGTGACCATACTCTACCGCCGGCAACGCGAGAACATCTCCGCGTTCGCGTTCGAGTACGACCATGCCGTGCGCGAAGGCGTAATCTTCTGCTGGGAAACACTGCCGAAGGCATTCGCAGCCACCAACGATGGGATTGCGCTTACCTGCGTGGCTGTGGCGCAGGATGCTGCGGGGCTGCCAGTCCCGGTGGAGGGATCGGAGTTTACGATTGAATGCGACGTCGTGATTCCCGCAATTGGGCAATCGCCGCTGCTGGAACTGCTCTCCCAGGCGCGCGGTGTCACCATCGAACGTGGACGTGTGGTGATCGACCGGGCTACGGGGCAGACCACAAATCCGAAGTACTTTGCGGGCGGAGATTGCGTGAACGGCGGGCGCGAAGTCGTGGATGCAGTGGCAGACGGCAAGCGGGCGGCGCTGGGGATTGCGGCTTGGTTGAACACTCGTACGGAGGCACACGTTGGCTGACCTGACCACGAATTTCGCTGGGATCAAATGCCCAAACCCATTCTGGCTCGCAAGTGCTCCACCGACAAACTGCGGCGAGCAGGTAATGCGCGCGTTCGATGCGGGATGGGGCGGAGCAGTGTGGAAGACGATCGGTGAACCCATTACCAACGTCAGTTCTCGCTACTCCTCCGTCGATTGGAACACGCAGAGGATGATGGGGCTGAACAACATCGAGCTGATCAGCGATCGGCCGATTGAAGTGAACCTGCGTGAGATAACCGAGGTGAAGCGCCTCTACCCGAAGCATGCAGTAATTGCGTCGCTGATGGTGGAGTCAAAGCGCGAAGCCTGGCATGAGATGGTGAAGCGGGCGGAGGGCGCCGGCGCGGACGGACTCGAGTTGAACTTCGGATGCCCGCACGGCATGAGCGAGCGCGGGATGGGTTCTGCCGTCGGACAAGTTCCGGAGTATGCGCAGTTGATTACCGAATGGGTGAAAGAAGCCTCACGCACGCCGGTCCTGGTGAAACTGACTCCCAACATTACCGATATCCGCCTGGTGGCGCGGGCAGCCAAGCGCGCCAAGGCCGACGGTCTCAGTGCGATCAATACCATCAACTCGATTACCGGGATCGATCTCGACACCTTCGAGCCGCGTCCGAATGTGGATGGGAAGAGTTCACATGGCGGATACTGCGGACCGGCAGTGAAGCCGATTGCACTGAACATGATTCAGCAGGTGAACTCGGACACGGTCGATGGACCGCCCATCCCCATGAGCGGGATTGGCGGCGTTAGCAACTGGCGCGACGCGGCAGAGTTCATCCTGATGGGCTGCGCAACGGTGCAGGTGTGTACCGCGGCAATGCATTACGGCTATCGCATCGTCGAGGACATGATTGATGGACTCTCCAACTGGATGGATCAGAAGGGATTTGTAACCATTGACGATTTTCGCGGAAAGAGCCTGAATAAGGTAACAGAATGGAAGCACCTGAACCTGAACTACAGGATCGTCGCGCAGATTGATGAAAAGCTCTGCATCGGCTGCCAGCTTTGCCACATCGCCTGCTGGGACGGTGCGCACCAGTGCATTCACCTGGACAGGGTGAGTGGGCCGGTTGACGGGCATGTTGAGGTCCACGCCAAGCCGCGGGAAATCGGCAGAGAGAGGATTGTAGTCACTCCGATTCCAAAGCTCGATCCGCCCAGGATACACGTTGGACAGTATGCCACGAGTCTAGAGCGCATCCCACGAGTCGATGAGACCGAATGCGTCGGCTGCAATCTGTGCTCGCTGGTGTGCCCGGTCGATCGCTGCATCACCATGGTCGAGCGTCCCACCGGATTGGCGGCGGAAACCTGGGCAGAGCGCACCAGCGCGGTCGTCGAACGGGCAGGGTAGCGGCTCACGCCAATTTGCGCGGACGGTACCCGTGTGAAAAGCTGGCGAGTCGCGCGAATAAGGAAACTAGGATGTTAAGCGGGGCGGTTTTCCGATTAACACTAAGAGGGAGTTGGTTCGATGGGAACGTTGATCAAGGGCGGCAAGGTGGTAAGTGCGGCGGCGGCAACGCTGGCCGACGTGTTAATCGAGGGCGAGAAGATTGCGCAGGTTGCGCCGAGGATCGACGCAGCGGGGCACACCGTAGTGGATGCGGCGGGAATGCTGGTGCTGCCTGGAGGCATCGATGTGCATACCCATCTCGACATGCCGTTCGGCGGCACCACGAGCGCGGACGACTATGAGTGGGGCACGCGCGCCGCGGCGATCGGCGGGACCACGACCGTGATCGACTTCGCATTGCAGTCCATGGGCCGCCCGATGACCGAGGCCTTCAAGACATGGCGCGCGAAGTCCGAGGGCAAGGCGTGCATCGACTATGCGCTACATATGGCGGTGACGGACCTGGGGCCGAACGATTCCTGGCTGGATGATGTGGACGCAATGGTCGCCGAAGGGATTGCCAGCTTCAAGATCTTCATGGCGTACCCCAACGTGCTGATGGTGAACGACGCGACCATCTTCAAGCTGATGCAGCGGACGGCGAAGCTGGGCGCGCTGGTGTGTGTCCACGCAGAGAACGGAACCGTGATCGATGTCGTAGTGCAGCAGACGCTGGCAGCCGGCAACACCGGCCCGCTCTACCATGCGCTCTCGCGGCCGGTCGAGACCGAAACCGAGGCCGTGCACCGCGTCATCACGATTGCGGAACTGGCTGGCGCGAAGGTCTACATCGTGCACGTCTCCTGTGAAGAGGCAATGCACGAAGTCAAGGCTGCACGCGAACGCGGACTCCCAGTGCAAGGCGAGACCTGCACGCAATACCTTGTCCTGTCGCTGGAAGATGACATGGGCAAGCCCGGGTTTGAAGACGCGAAGTACGTCTTCACTCCGCCGCTGCGCAAGAAGAAGAATCAGGCGCCACTCTGGCAGGCGCTCAGGGAGGACGTGCTGCAGGTGCTGTCGACGGACCACTGCCCGTTCCGGTTCGCCGATCAGAAGACCCTCGGGCTGGGCAACTTCACCAAGATTCCGAATGGTGGTCCGGGCATCGAGAACCGCATGCAGTTGGCCTATCACCACGGCGTGAATGAAGGCCGGATGTCGCTCGAGCGGTTTGTCGAGGTGACGGCAGAGGCGCCGGCCAAGATCTTCGGAATGTATCCGAAGAAGGGCGTTGTGGCTGCCGGTTCCGACGCGGATATTGTGATCTGGGATCCCGAGGCAAAGTATACGATTACGGCAGCGTCCCAGAACATGCACACGGATTACTCGATCTTCGAAGGCTTTCAAGTAAAGGGCAACGCCCGCCAGGTATTCTCGCGCGGCGAGTTGGTGGTTGACGGCGGCAAGTTCATCGGCACCGTGGGACGCGGGCAATATCTGCATCGCGAGGTGTCCAGGCGATGAGCCTTTACGTCGAAGGGCCGACGACGTTAACGGATGCGTACGGCCTTCGCGCCGACGCGCATCTTTATAACCCCGACCTGGCCCCCACAACCCCTGAGCAGCGCACCTGGGGAACGTACAACTACATCGCCCTGTGGTTCTCCATGTCGATGGAGGTGACGACCTACATGCTGGCGTCGAGCCTCATCGCAGGCGGGATGAACTGGAAGC
>CAZAXI010000037.1:0-30082 GCA_964489045.1 uncultured Granulicella sp.
GGCCTCTCGATCGTCTTCGTCGCCATCTCAACTCCTCTCAGTGGTAGTCCACAATCTCAACCTGGTGCGGCCCATCCGCCATCCACACGAAGCAAATCCGCCATTGGTCGTTGATCCGAATGCTGTGTTGCCCCTTGCGCGACCCCCGCAGCAACTCCAGTTTGTTTCCCGGAGGCACCGCCAAATCACCCAACCCCGCCGCCGCATGCAACTGGTCCAGCTTCCTCAGCGCGACCGCCAGAATACTGTTCCACCTTCTACTCTTCCTGGTGACGAACAGGCCGTGCGTCTCCGCGCATTGGAACGATTGAATGATAACGTCTACCATATAACGCGCTACGTTATACGTCAATAGCGAAACGCATCGCTCTCCTGTCACCCTGCCGCTTGGTCGTTCCTCTGCCATTCCAAACTGCCGTCATCTCGACCGAAGTATCATTCTCTCAGCAAGCGTCATCCCGACCGAAGCAACAGGCAGCAAGCGTCATTTCGACCGAGCGAAGCGCAGTGGAGAGACCCCCGCATCTGTCTTTCTTGTTGGTCATTCCCGCAGGGATTCTGCTTGTGTTTTTTCCTTTGCCTGCAGGTACCCCGAGGCTTCAGCCTCGGGTCTCACAGCCCCCCAAAGAATCGCGGGCTTTAGCCCCTGGGGCATGCTCTCCTCGGTTTTACCGGTTCCCATGGCCGACGGCTGCTGCCCCCTCCCGTGCCCGCGATCGAACCCGATCTTCATCGGTCCAATCGGCGTCCATCGGTGTTAAGCCTTTCTTGCCGGACCCAAACGGCTATCCTGAATACGCATGCTTGACCCCGACACCATCGTCGCTGTCTCCACCCCGCCCGGCCGCGGCGGCATCGGCATCGTCCGTCTCTCCGGCCCCCGCGCCGTCGAGATCGTCTCGCCCCTGCTCCGCCTCAACCACCCCCTCGCCCCCAACCGCGCCCGCTTCGGCCACCTCCTCGACCTCACGGTACCCCAAGGCTTCAGCCTTGGGTCTCCGACTCCCGCTCAGGTCGAGGGGGCTGGTAGCCCGAGGCTTCAGCCTCGGGTCTCCCCCGGGGCAATTCACCCCTCGAACCTCGAACCTCGAACCTCGAACCTAGCTCTCGACGAGATCGTCGCCACCTTCTTCGCCGCCCCTCACTCCTACACCGCCGAAGACCTGGTCGAGATCGCCGCCCACGGCTCGCCTGTCCTGCTCGAACACATCGTCCGCCAGTGCTGCCTCCGCGGCGCACGCCTCGCCGAGCCCGGCGAGTTCACCCAGCGCGCCTTCCTCGCCGGCCGCATCGACCTCACCCAGGCCGAAGCCGTCGCCGACCTCATCGCCTCCTCCACCCTGGAGCAGGCCCGCCTCGCCGCCCGCCAGCTCTCCGGCTCGCTCGCTCACTCCATCGCGCCCATCAAAGAGCACCTCGTCGCCCTCATCGCCACCCTCGAGGCCGGCATCGACTTCGCCGAGGACGACATCGACGTCCTCCCCGCCCCCGAAATCTCCGCCCGCATCGCCCAAATCCATGCCCCGCTCGAATCCCTCGAACGCACCTTCGCCACCGGCCGCGTCATCCGCGACGGCTTCAAGCTAGCCATCGTCGGCCGCCCCAACGCCGGCAAATCCTCGCTCTTCAATCAACTCGTCCAGCGCGATCGCGCCATCGTCACCGCGTCTCCTGGAACTACCCGCGATCTTGTAACCGAAACCATTGCAATTGACGGCATCCCCGTCCACCTCATCGACACCGCCGGCCTGCGCGACAGCTCCGACGAGGCCGAAGCCCTCGGCATCGCCAAATCCCACCAGGCGATCGCCGACGCCGACGTCGTCCTGCTCGTCCTCGACGCCCCCGCCCTCGCCGCCAACTCCGCGCTCGCCCCCGAAGACTTGGCCATCCTCGCCCGCCACGCCGCCGAAGATCAGGCCGTCCCCACCGCCCCCGCCCCACCCCCCGGGAGTAGCAGCGGGCTTCAGCCCGCGGAAAGTCCGCAGTTTAACCAACCGGGCTTCAGCCCCGGCATCCTCGCCCCCGAAGATAAATCTGTCATCCTGAGCGAAGGTGTCGCAGACACCGCAGTCGAAGGACCCCCGCATTTGTCCTTCCCCACCCCCGCAACCCTCCTCCTCGCCCTCAACAAAATCGATCTGCTACCAAATCAGTCACAAATAAAAACATTTGTGACTAACCTGCTACAGTCACGGTTACAATTTCAGCCGCCTGCTCAGATGCCGCCTGTTCAGAAATCGACCACTGCTCCAATACCCCAAGGCTTCAGCCTTGGGTCTCACAGCCCCCAAAAAGAATCGCGGGCTGGTAGCCCGAGGCTTCAGCCTCGGGTCTCCCTTGGGGCAATTCACCCCTCGAACCTCGAACCTCGAACCTCGAACCTCGAAGCAACCTCGAACCTCGAACCCCGAACCTCGAACCTAATCGAAACCTCCGCCCTCACCGGCCTGGGCATCCCCGCTCTCCGCGCCGCCATCGTCGCCGCCGTCGCCGGCCCCTCCGCCGCCCCCCGCGAGGCCGCCATGCTCACCAACCTCCGCCAGCACCAGGCCGTCCAGCAGTCCCTCAGCTCGCTCATCGCCGCCCAAACCGCGGTCGCCGCCCGCATCCCCCACGAGATGCTCCTCCTCGACCTCTACGCCGCCCTCCGCGCCCTCGACTCCCTCACCGGCGCCACCACCACCGAAGACCTCCTCCGCCTCATCTTTTCCACCTTCTGCATCGGCAAGTAACCCGCCCCACAACTCCGCTCCTCATTCGAACTCACGCTCATGTCCCAGCGGACAGGTCGCATAGCTCGCCTCGTGCCACGACCCGCTCCACACGGCTTCCACCGCATAGTGCGCGCGGCAGTAGATGCGCTTGCAGGCGGGACAATAAACCGCGCAGCCATTCCCGCCCGCAGCCGCCATCTGCTCGAACACCGCCGCCACCTTGTTTGCCGCCGACTCCCCCAGCCACTCGCTTCCAATCGCCTCCCGCCGCGTCGTCAAATTCACCGGCGACAGGCTGATCACCTCCATGCTGCCGTCACCGCTGCGGAACGTCACCGCCCGCTCGCCGCAAATCGAGCAGCCCACCTCGTAGCCATCGTCAGTCCGCGCCACCCGCCCCACGGGCATCCCGGCCAGCCGCCGCCGCACCTCGTCCGCGATCGGCCGCAGGTCTGCCGCCAGCGCCTCGCCAATCCGGCTGCCCAGCCCCGCCGCGTCGCCCTCCTCCGCCAGATACCTGCGCCAGCCATGCCCGGTCAGCCAATAGCAATTCACCAGCGCTCGCGCCGCGCGGTCCAGCCCATCCGTTGCGTCCGAAAGCAGCGCCGCCCGCGCCTCCGTGACCGCGCCAATCAGATCCCCAATGCGCCCGCGGATCGCAGCCGGCGCTGCCGTCTCCCCCAACCCCGCGATCCGTCCTTCCAACTCCTTCAACTTCGCTGCCGGCGGCATCTGCTCCAATCCACCCATCAGCTACCTAGGTAGACCGTCCGCCACGCATGCAGCAGCGCCGTGCCGATCAGCGACGAACTGATGTTCGAACTCGCCCACCCCAGCACGGCCAGATCGGCGCCCGCCGTCAGCAGCATGGCCAGCACCGCCAACTGGCGCACGCACGCGATCAGTCCGCCCAGCGATCCGTCAACCGTCCGGCCCAGCGGCGCCGCCGCCGTTGCCAGCCGCGGCATCAATCGCGGCAGAATCAGGTAGAACGCGGTCCCGCTCGCCAGCACCAGCAGGCAGCTCACCAGCGCCGCGCCCACCCGCGGGTAAGGCAGCAGCCGCGTGCACCACGCCGACAACGGCCGGAACGCCACCGCCGCAATCAGCAGGCTCAGCAGAATTGCCATCAGGTCCCCGGTCTCCGGCATCAGGCCCCGCTTGTACCCATACCACGCAGTCACCGCCAGAATCAGCAGGATCACCGCATCCGTAGCATTGAAGTGCGCCGCCGCCGGATAGGTCGGCTGCAAGTAATTGTTCGCGGGAATGCGATCGCCGGACCCCGTGCTCACCGCGAATCCATTCGTCTCGAGCGTGTCCGGCAGCACCAGCACCACCTGGTTGCCGCTCTGGTTCACCGCCTCCAGCGTGGTCCCCGCGCCCGCGCCGGCCGCCCAGGTCGTCCCCGTCTGCTGCACCGTCAGCATTCCCGGAACGCCCGCAAACGATAGCTGCAGCCGCGTATTGAACGGCGCCGTCGCCAGCACCACATTCACATACCAGGCATTGTCGCCGGGAGTCATCGCCGCCGCCACCAGTTGTTCCGTCGGCGGACAAATCTGGCAGCTCCCCGGCCCATGCTGCGTCATCTGGCTCGTGGGCAGTTCCCCGGGAATGCTCGCCGGCAGCAGCAGCGAAAGCGCTCCCAGCACCACCAGCACGATAAACGCCACCAGCAGCCGCCGCGCAATCCCGCCCATCGCGCTTTTCGCCGAAGCGCTTTTCGCCGAAGCTCCCTGCGCCGAACTACCCACCGCCGACGTCCCGCTCATCCCCATCCCTCCCTCGCCCTACTTAGCGCCCGTCCCACCGCTGCCCGGCTAGGGTTCGTCCAGCGGAAACATGTCGCGGATAGCCTGCTGGTCGGGATCGTTTACCCGGTCGATCTTGGGCGTTACCGGCTTGGTCCCTTCCTGCACCCCAACCCCGCCCCACGTCCGCGTTTGCCGGGCCCCGGTGCCCTTTACCCACTGCACCGGCTTGATCGGCGGTTCGCCGGCGACCGGCGACTCGACCTCGCTGGGAATAATCGAATTGGGCGCGTCCATCAGCGGACGGCCGGTTGCCTGCGCTGCCCGCTGCGCCGCCACCAGGCGATGATGACCCTGCCGGATCACGCCATTTTCGTCGATCTGGATCGCGTCTTCAGGCGCAATCTTGCCCCAATCGAACTTCCCGTTGGCCATATCGTTCGCCATTTGATCGATGCTGCCGGCGTAAATCTTGTTCTGCGTCGGCTTAAGCCCCGGCGGCATCCCGTCGCGAAGTTCCTGCTGGCCCCGTGCTCCCGGCGGCAGCGGATCCACTTCGACAGGCCCACCCGGCGTAGCCTTCGCAGACGCGGGCGCTTCCGGCTCCGGCGGGTCGGGAAGAAATTCCTCCGGCTCCGAAAGCGTCGCTGCCGGCTTCGATGGCGGCTCCGGCGTCCCCTTCGCCGTCTCACCCGGCGCAGCTCCCGGTTCCGCTCCCGGCTCGCCCGCCGGCTTGGCCGAAGGCTCGCCTGCCGCCGGCGCGCCGCCCTCCAGCGCGCCTGACGTCGCTCCCGCTCCCCCCGCCGCGCCGCCCGCCATCATTCCCGGGATCGCACCGTAGAACTCGCTCTCCGCCTCATCGTCCATGTACTTCTGTACCGCCCTGGCCCCGCCCGGCGAGCGATACAGTTCAATCACATGTTCGGCCTCGCCCATCATCCTTTGCAGCCACGCGATCCGCCCGTACTCCTCCAGAGGACGATCGCTCAGCCCCATGAACGCCTGGCCCAACTGCTTCAGCCCTGGAATCTTCGCCGTCGATTGTCCCAGCTTCGCCACAATCGCATCCACCAGGTCCGGCCCTTCCCCGTCCCGGATCGCCTGCGCCAGCAGGTCCTCGGTCTGCTGCAGCGTGTCGATTGCATCCTTCAGCCCCTTGCTCAGCATGCTCTGGTCGCGCTTGATCTCCTGCCAAATCTTCGCGCGCTCTGCCGCCGCATCGGCGGCCTTCTTCAGGGCGGCCGCTGCCTCGCTGTTCGGATCGGCCTTCTGCAGTTGTCCGCGCAGCGCATCCTCATCCCGCTTGGCCTGCGCAATCTGCTGGTCGATAAACTGTCCGCGCGCGATCTCTTCCGGCGTCAGCGGCGCCGCCGCCTTCTTCGGCGCGTCATCGTCCGGTGCAAACACCGAAGTCGGAGGCGCCGACACGTGCCACTGCCCGTCGCCCTCCTGGTTCTCCTTCATCCCCTGGTTGGTCTTCTTCCAGCGATCGCCAACCTCATCCGGGCCGTCGCCGTCCGTACTCGTCCCCGTCACCGGCAGCGACCCCGGCGCCACCGGCTGGTTGGCCTTGTCCAGGTCCGCCTGTGTCGTGCCCCGGCTGAAGGTGTGGCCCGTGCCCACCTTCTGGTCGCCCGTCGGCGCCGTCACCGGCTTCGCCGGCGGCGGGTCCTCACCCAGCGGCTGATTCAAAATCCCGCCCGGCCCATAATTCGGCTTCGCCGGTGGCGGATCTTCACCCAGCGGCTGATTCAGAATCCCACCCGGCCCATAGTTCGGCTTCGCCGGCGGCGGATCTTCACCCAGCGGCTGATTCAAAATCCCACCCGGCCCATAGTTCGGCTTCGCCGGCGGCGGGTCTTCGCCCAGCGGCTGATTCAGAATCCCGCCCGGCTGATTCGGCTGCGCCAGCGGCGGGTGCTTCATGTTCGGCCGCCAGTCGCCCCCGTCCAGAACTTGCTGCTTGCCTCCGGCTCCGCTCGCCGCGCCGCCACCCGCAGCCACCGGCTTGGGACTCATCGTCGGCGTCGCCGGCTTCCACCCCGCCGGCGGATTCTCGCCGTAATAAACCCACTGCGCCGCGCCCGTCGCAGGATCGACGAACAGATGCGGCTCCTGCCCCGGAATCCACGTCACCGTCGACCCCGGCGGTAGCGAAGTCTGCGGCGGCACCGGCCCCATCTTCACCCACCCACCCGGCGGCTGCTGCCCCGGTGGCACCACGTAGGTCTCCCCGGTCTGCGGGTTGAAGTACTCACTCCCCGGCCCTGCCTGTCCTGGTCCAGCCTGCGGCGGCGCGACTGGCTGCTGCTGCGGCGGAAGCGTAGGCCGCAACGGGATCCATCCATCGGGCGGCTGATACGGAAAATCAACCCACTGCGTCTCCCCCGTCTTCGGGTTCACGTACAGCCGCGGTTCCTTCCCCGGAATATACGAGACCATCGCTCCCGGCAGTCCCGCCTGCGGAGGCGTCGGCCCCAGCTTCACCCATCCATTCGGCGGTTGCTGCCCCGGCGGAACCTGGTACGTCTCTCCCGTTGCCGGATTGAAGTATCCCTCTCCAGCTCCGAACGCCGCGGCAAACACCGGCCCCACTCCCGCCTGCGGCCCCACCGGCGCCGCCACATCCCCCAGCGGCATCTGCATCGAAGCATCCCAGCTCCCCGGCGTCTGCGGCGTCGCGGGCGTCGGCGTCTGGCTCACCACCCCATCGCTCAAAGGGCCGGAAGTCGTCGGCGGCGTTGCGCTGGCGACTGAACCCTGCGTCGGCATCTGCAGCGTCGCATCCCAACTCCCCGGAGTCTGCGGTGTGTCCGGTGTCGTCCCCGGCGTTGTCCCCACCGGAGTCCCCGGTGTCGTCCCCGGCGTCTGTGGCGTTGTCCCCGGCGTCGTTCCCGGAATAGCAGGCGTTCCCGGTGTCGCCCCCACCGGAGTCACTGGTGTCCCCGGAGTCACTGGCGTCTGCGGCGGTGTCACTGGCGTTCCCGGAGTCGCTCCCACCGGAATCGCAGGTGTCCCCGGCGTCGTTCCCACCGGGGTCCCTGGCGTGTCCGGTGTCGTCCCCACCGGAGTCCCAGGGTCCACACCCTCACTCACCCCCGATGGCGTCTGCGCCGCCGCCGGCCCACTCCCCAGCAGCAGCATCCCCGCTCCCAGGGCCGTAATCAATCCTCCCAGCAAACCCGGCAGGCTCCCCGGCGTCGGTGTGGATGGCGCCGGCGTCGGAGTCGTCGCCCCCGGCATCGTCGGAGTCGTCCCACCCGTCGTCGTCCCGCCCGGCGTACCCGGAATCGTCTCCGTCGGCTGCGTCCCCCCGCTCGTCGGCGTATTTCCCGGCGTCGTCCCACCCGGTGTTGTCCCACCCGGCGTATTTGCACCCGGCGTATTTCCTGGAGTAGTCCCACCCGGCGTATTCCCCGGCCCCGTCCCACCCGGCGTAGTCCCGCCCGGCGCATTCGTCGGTCCCGCGGGAGGCGTACCCCCGCCCGGCTTACCCCCTCCGCTCGGATTCTCTCCCCCGCCGCCGCCGCTGTTGTCCTCCGGCTTCGGGATCACCATGTCGATCGGAAAGGTCTTCGCGCTCGTCGCGCACGGCGGCACGCTCATCGCGCAGCTCGTGCAGGTCACCGTCAGATTGGTCTGGTACTCGCCGGGAGAGATGTTCCCCGGCGGATTCAGCATGAATTTGTAGTCCGTCGAACTGCCTGATTCCGACGAAAATGAAGTTGGTTGCGTGAGGTACACCCACGATGCAGCCGGCACCGTCGTCACCACAAACGACTCGGCCGACTTGCAGTTATTCACAATCGTCACGGCCAGCGGAGTCTGTGTGGCCGGCTGCGTCACAATCTGCCCCGCCTGCTGCTGCCCAAACCCAAGCCCCGCCCCCGCAACCAGCGGGATCAGCACCCGTGCATATCGCCAGCTTGTTCGAGATCGCTTCCAGCTTGCGCTTCGCGCCATCGGACCACTCCCTGATAATCCTTGCAATCGGGACGCATCCTGTTCGCCGCTGCCACGCTCTCACTTCGCGTCGCTCAACCTTCGCCAGCCGCCAATCCTCTCCATTGGCCGGCGCGCAAATCCTTCGCGGAACAGCGGGATCACATCGGGCCCTTATTCGCCAAGATCCGGTACGGCAAGATCAATCCATAGCAACCCAAAATGAGGTGACGGTCTCAGCATCATATCCCCGCCCCCCACGCAAGCGCAAATTCATCGCTCAACCAGCGACTGACATCGGCTCGCTGATCATGCGGCGCCCGAATGGGTCAACGCCGCGGGGCGTGGTTGCCGGGCGTGGCGGATGGCGGCCACCAGCACCACCGCGTTTTCGCGGACCAGGGTGCGGGTAATGGATGCGATGCGTAGTCACAGGGTTGTCATTTTTTGGTAGTGGTGGCAAGAGTTATTGGGCTTCCCCCGGAATGGGGGCGAGCAACGGGACGATGGCGACATTAATGTTGAAGGTCCCATCCAGCAAGGACTTCAGGATCCCGTTGTAGGTGTACGGACCTTTGCTGAAGTTGGCTTGTCCGAGCAGTTGGGTGACCTGGTTGGCTTTGGCGCCGCTGAGCGAGACAGTCGCGGGCGACGCATTGACGACATGCAAAACGATCATGCCGGGCTTGCCGGCAGACAACGTGCCGGAGGAAACGCCGTCGGCGGTAAGTTGCTGGGAGCTGACCAGGTCCTTCTCGAAGCCGATGTTCCAGGCCGCGGCAGGGAGGGAATCGGCGCCTTGGATAGTCGCGTGGATGGTCGTCGTCTGGCCCTTGACCAGTTTCAGGTCGTCGGCCGAGAGCAGCAGGCTGACCAGCGCGATATGGAACGTCGCGAGCGTCCTGCCACCCTCCTTCAGAGTGACGGTGTGCAGGCCGGCGGTCGTGCCCGCGGGCGGCGTCAGCATCACGGAGCGCGGATCCTCCGCGAGGATGCCGCAGGGGTTGCCGTCCATCAGCACCTGGGTCAGATGGCTGTCTCCGCTCACCGGCCCGTGGATGACCTCGACCCCGCCACCGGAATAAACGGGCGGTGTAGTGTAATCGCTGGGCACGGCCTGGGCGAGAGTCGGCATGGTCGGCTGGGTCGCAGTGGGCTTGGGGATTTTCACAGTCTCCTGCGCAACCGGCGTGTCGGAGACCGGAGTGGGAGTCGTCGAGGCCGGAGGGGGCATGTCCGAGACGGGAGTGGGAGTCGTCGAAGTCGGAGTGGGCGTGTCGGAGACTGGAGTGGGAGTTGGTGTGGTCGCAGTCGGAGGGGGCGTGTCGGAAACTGGAATGGGAGTCGTGGGAGTGGTGGCAGAGTCCGAACTGCTGGAGTCCGAGTCAAAGAATTTCAGCACCAACTGGGTCGCATTCTGCGCGAGCTGGAGCACCAGCGGCGACTGAGCGGGCTGCTTTTTGTTGTCGCCGGTATCCACGACGACGCCGCTGAGCGACACATTGCCCTGGGCGTCGGTCCCGAGCGGCAGCGTAGCCTCGACCACCTGGAGTCCGGGGACGTTGGCGTATTGCTGGGGCTCGGTGACGACGGTGCCGGTGACGGTATCGCCGGGCTGAATGTCGGACAATATGACGACGCCAATGACGATGGGCTTGACCGCAGTCGCCGTGGCGGGCTGGGGGGCGGGCGACTGGGTGGTTTGCGCGGGCGCGGGCCAGGGCGCAAGCAAAACTGCGAGCAAGATCGCGGGCAAACGGCAACTTGAGTGCATGACGCCTCCGTGACTGCAAAAGCGAACTACGGTCAAACGGCGGGGCCTCGAACGGATGGATTTAAGTATTTGGATTTTGCGGCGGCGGGGTGGGCGAGTCAAGCGAAAAGTGGGCGTGGGGGACTCAAGCCAGCGTTTCGGCTTGGCGTTCGGGACCGGCGAAGTCGCCGCCAACCCCATTTTGCCGGCATTTCGCTCGCCGCTAGTTCTCCGCGGGCGGCTCGGCGTGGTCGATCACCAGTATCTCGACCGGGCTGGTGGCGGGCGTGAGCCTCAGGCCGATTCCCCGCATGGAATCGAACACCGTGTCGGAGACCTCGCCGCCGGCCGTGTCGCTGGGCGTCGATTCGAAGTCAAAGGTCCCGGACAGTCCGGTCCGATCGACCACGGGCCGCTTGAGCACACTGCTGATGCCGGTCGCGAGTTCCTGCATGGAGATGTTCTTTCCCGCGATGCCCGTGGCGCCGATTGAGCCTCCGCCGGCCCCGCCTGCCGAGTGGCCTGCGCAGGGGTGCGACGGTGGCGCCAGCTTCAGCGGCTGGCCGCTCCTTTGCAGAATGTAGATGGTGCCGGTTCTGGTCTCGCGATGGCCTTCGAACCGGAATCGATCCATCAGCAGCGCACGCAGCATCTGGCGCTGCCGATCGGTGAGTGCTGTTTTTGAATTCCAGGCGGCCGGCTCAGACCGTTCCGGGGTCCTGGCTTCCGAGGTTCTGGCCTCCGAGGTCCGGGTGTCGAGGTCAAAGCGAGCGTCGCCCATCCACTCCGCTCTGCCCGTGACCTGCCAATCGGGCAGGTCGAAGGCCAGCATGGCAAGGAATTGCAACGTGCAATGCGCGCACACAATCCTGCCGCTGGGGTACACGTAGATGGCATTGATCTGCTGGTCGCGGACCGCCGGCAGCGTTATCGAGGCAGCGCCGGACGGACGCATCCCGCTGATCTTGCCAACCGCGTGCGCTCGATTCGGATTTGCGGGGATTGCGGAAAGTGATTCTGCCGCCGAGGCTGAGACTAGCGACTGTCCCCCGGCCATTGCGCAAGTGAGCAAACAGACGATACAAAAACTCCTGATCATCTCTTCACCTCGCGAGGAGAATACTGCTGCCCCGTCAAAGCGTCGGTTCAACTTAAGTTGTAGACAGACTATCTCGCTGAGGTGAGTTCGTTTAGCCAGTTGAACCGCGGCGGCAAGCGCGCAGGATTCACAGCAATTGCACAGTCAGGGTCAACATCTTCGAGAAGCTCCATCCCCCCAAAAAGAAGGGTCATTCCGACTCGCAGAGTCAGGATCTCCGTCGTTGTCTTCCCTGGCACCCGACAGCAAAGCCGTCATCTCGACCGGGCGGAGCGATTAAAGAGACCCCCGTACCCTGCACCCTTCTGCCAGCACCCAAGCGCCCTTTTCCGGGTGTACATTTCCATGCATGAAGAGATTGATCGCGGCCTGTGTTCTCTTGGTCGGGTGCGTATGCGCGAAAGTTTGCCTTCGCTTCACGGTACCCCAAGGCTTTAGCCTTGGGTCTCCCAGCCAGCCAGAAAAAAGCCCGGGGCTTTAGCCCCTGGGGCATGCTCTCGCCGCGGTTATCGCCTCGAACCTCGAACCTCGAACCTAGTACCTCGAACCTAGTACCTTCCTCCGGCAGCGAAGAACCCGCGCATTTACCTTCCCTTCTCTGTGCTCTCTCTCTTTTCCTCCGTGCTCTCTGTGATTCGCTTTTCCCTCGAACCTCGAACCTCGAACCCAGCACCTAGTACCTCGAACCTTCCTCCGTCTTATACTCCTCCCCAAACTTATTCTTGTGGTGCGCCATCGGGTCGGTCGCCGCCTCCAGCGCGATCTCATCCAGCCGCATCGGGGCCGTACCCACCGCCACTGTCCGCTCCGCCTCCACCGGGCCGGCGGTCTCGGCAGTCTCGCTCCACACGTGCAGCCGGTAGTTGCCCGGCGGCACCTCCGCAATCTCCACCTCGCCGTTCGCGTTCGACACGCCCCAGTACGGTGTGCTCAGCGCCAGCACCACCGCCCCCATCTCCGGATGGATGTTGCAGAAAATGTACGACACCCCTTCGCGGTCGAAGCGCACCGCCCGGCTCGTCCCCGACTCATACAGCCCCAAATCGAACCGCTTCCCGTTGAACAGCGAAAATACATTGTGGAAGAAAGGATCTTCGTTCGGAAACTCCACACTGCTTCCCGTCGGCACCACCAGCAGATGCGGCGTGAACATCTTGTTCTTCTGCACCAGCCGGAACGGTCCCGGATGCCCCGTCGCCGCCGGGCGTTTGTCCGGCCCCAGCGGCGTCAGCCACACCACCACATTCGCTGGGCTCGCCGACGCCTTCTGCCTGGCTGTCCCCATCTTGTCCGCCATCTTGTTCGCCGTACTGTTGTCGATGCGCACGTGCGCGCTCACCTCCACGCCCCGCCCCTGCGCGCCCGCCGCCGCCGCCATCGCCAATCCCGCGCATCCTAAAATCATCCAGCGCCGCATAGCTCGCACTCCCCGTTCTAGAAGGCTGTTGAATAACTCGTTTCTGAGATAGGCCGGGACTTCAGTCCCGGCATCACCAGCACAGAATCAACCCGGGCTCGTAGCCCTAGGCTTTAGCCTCGGGTCTCCCCTGGGACACGCTTCTCGCCACCTTCCGAGCAAGGCCCGCCTTTTTCAACACCCTCCTCAAAACTGATATCCCGCCGAAAGCGTAAACACATCCAGCGTGCTCCCCGTCCCTGCAATCGGCCAACTCCAGATCCGGCGGTACTCCGGCGACAGGATAATGTACGTCTTCGGCCGGAAGATCAGGTTCGCCATCAGCATCTCGTTCCTCGCCCTTAGCTGCGTAGCGCTCGCCCCCGCCGGCATCACCACCGCGTGGAAGTCCCGCGCCAGCCCATCGTCTTCGCCCAGGCTCAGGTTGGTTTCCAGCGTCTGCGTAAATCGCGTCTTCCACTGCGCCCAGCCGCCGATTGCATTCAGCCCATGCAGCACGCTGGCCCCGCTCACCGGGTCCGTCCCCGTCACCACGTCCTTGTACTCGCCGCCGCCCAGCCCGCCCAGCGCCCGCCCGCGGTACCCTTCGCCGCTCAGCTCGAAGTGCGTTCCCAGCGGCAACCGCGCGTCAAACGTCCCCGCCCACGAGTCCAGGTGTTCCGTGCCCGCATAGCCCTGGTAGCCCGGATACGCCTGCCGGCTGTAGTAGCCGCCCACTCCCAACTGCAACCCATGCTCGCCCGCGCCCGCATACGCCAGCCGAGTCTCGTACGCTGGCTGCTGCGCCAACTCCGCCGGGCTCGCCGTGCGGAACAACTCGTTCCCGTTGTAGCCCGCCTCTGGGGAATCCCACAACCCGAACTCGAATTGCACCCGCCGCTCCTCGTCCAGCGCGAACCGGTGCGTGTACTTCAGTTGCGGCGCCCACGTCCACAAGTCGCCCGCCCCCGCCAGCGACGGCTCCGCCACCGTCGCGACCGACGTCGGCGCCAGCGGCGCAATCAGCGGCGTCACCATCCCCACCTCCACCGAGTCCTTATCCCAGTCCAGATCCACCGCGGCCGTGCGCATCCGCACCACCCCCGCCGAGGTCCAATAGCTGCTGTAGGCCATGGTCGAGAAGAAGTCCATGCTCACATTCGCCGATGTCCGCGCTCCAATCACCCGGGGCCCAAACCCCTCCACCCCGAGAACCGTCTGCCGCAGCGTCGCCCCCAGGTTGCCATCCCCCGACGTCGAAGTCGCCTTCAACGCAAACCCCGGCAGGTCGGTATTGTCCGCCACGCCTTTATCCAGATACGAATTGAACAAAATCAGCCCCTTCAGCCGCACCGCATACTTCGACCCGCTCTCCACCTTGGTCTGCTCGTGCAGCTTCACCTCCGCCTCCACCGCCGCCACCCGCTCCTCCATCGTCGCAGCCGGATCCGCCCCCGCCCCATCCTTTCCTCCTGGAGCGTCATCCCCCTTCGAATCGTCATTCTGACTCGTTGAAGCGCCACCCGTTAACGAATCGTCGCCTCTTAATAACGAATCGTCATTCTGGCTCGCTAAAGCGTCACCCCTTAACGAAGCGTCGCCTCTTAATAACGAATCGTCATTCTGGCTCGCAGAGCCAGAATCTCCGTCGTTCGCCCTTCCGTCGTTCGCCTTTGCGTCGTTCGCCCTTGTATCGTTTGCCTTTGCGTCGTTCGCCCTTGCGTCGTCTGCCTTTGTATCGTTTGCCTTTGCGTCGTTCGCCTTTGCTTCTAGGTACCCCAAGGCTTCAGCCTTGGGTCTCAAACCCCCGTCAAGCGCAGGGGGTTTTAACCCCTGGAGCCCTGGGGTACCCATTGTGCCGGGATCCCCATCCGCCACCGTCCCACCGTCACCATCCCCCGCCACCTCCCTTCTCAACTCCACCAACTCCCCCTGCAGCTCCTTCATCTGCCGCTGCGACTCCGCAATCTGCGCCTCAGTCGCCGTCAGCGCCGACGAGATCGCCTCGATCTTCTGTTCCAGTTGGGCCATCCGCTGCCCATCCGCATTCGCCGCCTGCGCGCCTCCGCTCGCCGCCGCCCCAACCAACAGCACGCATACCAGAACTCCACAACCCGCAGCTCTCATCGTCCTCACCTCTTCAAGACCCCCGGGGCAAAGGCCCGCGCCTCGCTGCCTTGACTGAACTGCATTGCCTTTCTTTCCGCTGCCGCCGCCAGTGCCTCCAGCGCGGCCTTCGGCAGTGTGATCACAAATACGCTCAAATGTTCCGCCGACTCCTTCAACTCGATCGTCCCGCCGTGCTCCTGCGCAATCTGCTGCGCCAGCGTCAACCCCAGTCCCACGCCGCTCTCTTTCCCTTCGCTCACAAACGGCAGAAACATCGTCTTCCGGATCGACGCCGCCACTCCCGGCCCGTTATCTCCAACCTCGATCCGGATGGTCTCTGCATCCTCCACCAAGTCCACCGTCACCATCGGGCTGTCCTTGCCGCGATGCGCCGCCTGGCATCCATTCAGCAGCAGGTTGTAAATCGTCCGCCCCATCTTCTTCGCATCGATGTACGCTTCGATCGCCGGCAGCCGCTCCACCACAATCCGCACATCCCGCGCCGCCGGATGCGACCGCACCATGCTCACCGCCCGCTGGATCACCCCCGCAACCGATTCCTGCGCCGGGTCCAGTGCCCGCCCCGTCTGCGTAAACAGCAGCAGCGAGTCCAGCAGCTCCGTCATTCCCTGCACCGCTGTCTGCACCTCCACGAACAGCTCCTCCCGCTCCACCTGCGGCAGCCCTTCATTGCTCATGAACTCCGCATTCGCATACATCGCGGAAAGATAGTGCCGCAAATCATGCGAGATCGAGCTCGCCATCCGCCCAATCGTCGCCAGCCGCTCCGAGTCCAGCAGATCGTTCTGCGTCCGCTGCAGCTCCACCCGCATCCGTTCGAACGCGCGGCTCAGCTCGCGTATCTCTTCCACGCCGTCCTCGCTCAGCCGGTAGCCGAAGTTCCCCTTGGCCAGCGCCCGCGCTCCTTCCACCAGCGCCTCGATCGGCCGCGTCAGCGTATGCGAGATCGACACCAGCATCCCCGCTCCCGCCAGCAGCGCCAGCAGCACCAGCATCAGCACCCAGCGATTCACCCGGTTCAGCAGCTCCGTCGCCTGCGCAAACGACTTCAGCACCACCAACTGCGGCACCGCCTGCCCATTCTCCGCCGCCGGCCCCAGCGCCACCGCCGCCGCCAGGTAATCCTCCTGGCCCAGCCGGATGTTCCGGCTCTCCGCCGGCGAGTGCAGCAACTCCCCCGCCTGGCTCACCAACTGCTGCTGCAACCCCGGAGCCAGCGTGCTCGCCACCACCTCGTTCCCTACTGCAAAGGTCACATCGGCCGCTGCCGCTTCGCTCACCTGCCGCGCCACCCGCTCATCCACCGCGTACCCCACCGCTACAAACCCAAGCTGGCTGCCCGCCTCCGGGTCGCCGAACACCAGCGGCTGGATCGACACCTCGTACAGCCGCCGGTCCAGCGCCAGCAGCTCCGACTCCTCCGGCCGCCCCAGCGAGCTCTCCAGCCCCCGCTCCACCGCCCCGCGGTCCAGCGGAGCGCCCCGGTTGTACGCCGCAATCAGCTTCCCGTTGCGGTCCAGCAGCGCGAACAAATCGCTGTCGCTCACCCGCCAGAACTCCACCCCTCCATCCGCAATCGTCCGGTTGTCGGTGATCATCAGGTTCTTCAGCGTCGGCAGTTCCGAGAGCAGCGCCGTCTCCCGCACCAGCAACTCCCGCCGCTGCTGCGCCAGGTTCGCATACGTCTCCACCGAGTGCTGCAGGTCGCTCGCCAAACTCGCCCGCACCTGCTGCTTCACAATCGCCTTCAAGATCAGCAAGCTCACCGGAGTCAATCCAAAGCACAGCAGCAGCAGCGGGATCAACAACGTGGTCCGCATCCGCAGCCGCTGCATCAACCGTGCCTTCCGCTCCGCCATCCCCGCCCAACCTCCCGCCGCCTAGCCGCCTTCGCCCCTTCTTACCACTTACCCACTCACCACGCGGCCTTAGCCGCTGCTGAAAGACCCTCGACCGCAAACAAAACCGTCATCTCGACCGGAGCGCCTTAGCGCGGAGTGGAGAGACCCCCGCATTGGCTTTTCCGTCGAGCAACCGCTCGACCCCGGAGTAGCAGCGGGCTTCAGCCCGCGGTAACAAGCCCAACCAATCATCGAGGCTTTAGCCTCGGGTCTCCACGACGTAACGCACCGCCTTAAGATAGGCCGGGACTTTAGTAAGATAGGCCGGGACTTTAGTCCCGGCATCACCAGCCCAGAATCGACCCGGGCTTTAGCCCCTGGGGCCTGCCGCCTTTGCATTCGCCTTTGCCTTTCAACTAACAACTGACAACTAACAACTGCTTCTAACAAACTTGTACCCAATCCCATGCAGCGTCCTGAAGTGCACCGGCCGCGCCGGGTCCGCCTCCAGCTTCTGCCGCAGCTTCATCACCTGGTTGTCCACCGTCCGCGTCGTCGGATACGCGGTGTACCCCCAAACCTCGTTCAGCAGCTCTTCTCGCGTAATCACCCGCTCCTCGTTGTCCACAAAGTAGCGCAGCAGCTTGATCTCGTTCGCCGTCAGCGTCACCGGCTCACCGTCTTTCGCAAACTCCATCCCGCTGAAGTCCGCCGTCACCTTGCCAAAACTCACCTGCTGCCCCGCCGCCGCGCTGCCCGGCCGCTGCGTCCGCCGTATCGCCGCCTGCACCCGCGCCATCAACTCCCGCGGGCTGAAAGGCTTGGTCACATAATCGTCCGCGCCCAGCTCCAGCAGCAGCACCTTGTCCGCCACCTCCGACACCGCGCTCAGCACCACCACCGGCGTGTTCGGAGACCACGACTTGATCCCCTTGCAAACCTCCCGCCCCGGCATCCCCGGAAGCATCAGGTCCAGCACCACCGCCCCCGGCCGCAGCGTCTTGCACGTCGCCAGCCCCTCCGCGCCGTCCCCCGACACGTGCACCGTATACCCCTCCGTCGTGAACTGCCGATGCAGCGCCTTCTGGATCCGAAGATCGTCTTCCACCACCAATATCGTGCTGCCCATCTCGCACCTCCGTGCGTCTTTCCCAGTTACTACCGTCCTGCTTAAGAAAACCGGCTTGCCGAAAAAACCGTCCTCCCGAAAAACTGTCTTTTCGTTAAGGGCACGGCTTCAGCCGTGCCGTATAAGCCATATAACGATTACGGCTTTAGCCGCTGAGGTCATTGTTCGCGGGTCGCATTGACTTCAGCATCCTCTCCCCCCGCGGTGCCTATGAATCCGTGGGGCTTTAGCCCCTGGGCCTTCAAAGCGTAGTTAACGGCAAAAGGGGCCTCAGCCCCTCAAATGTCTGATTATTGTCTCAGCTTAAACCCGCCCCGCACCCCCTGAAACCAACAAATGACACCCCCGTTACAATCTCCTGACATTTCCACCCCAACCCCACCCTGTCATTCTGAGCGCAGCGAAGAACCCCCGCATTTGTCTTCTCCCACCTCGAACCCCGAACCTCGAACCTCGAACCTCTTCCTCTGTGTCCTCTGTGATTCGCTTTTGCCCCCGCCTGTGTCCGCCATCACAACCGTTTCCCGCCCACCCATTTAACGTGGTCACCGTCGACAATTTGCGACAAGGCACATCATGTCAAAGGGCCATATGTGTACGCGTGCGTTTGCAGCGTTTGCATGCTTCCTTCTGATCGCCGGATGTGGCGGCGGCAGCAACAATTCTCAGACCACTCCTCCTCCGGTCATCAGCGTCGCCGTCAGCCCCGGGTCGGTCACCCTTAGCGCCGGCGGTACCCAGGCCTTTGCCGCCACCGTCGCCAACGATGCCGCCAATGCCGGTGTAACCTGGAGCGCCTCTGCCGGGTCCATCACCGCCGCCGGCCTGTACACTGCGCCCACTCCGGTCACCGCCACCTCGGCCACGGTCACTGCGGCCAGCCGCACCGATCCCACCAAAACCGCCAGCGCCGCGGTCACGCTCACCCCGGTTGCGCTCACCCTCACCTCCGCCACATCCGTCAGCCTGGTTGGCGACGGCGAGCACACCGCGACCATCGCCGCCTCCATCACCGGCGACAGTGCCGCGCGCGGCGCAACCTTCGTGGTCAGCGGAGCCGGTGGCGCCATCAGCGCCAGTCCGGTCGCCGGCAACTCGCCCACCGCGGTCTACACTGCGCCGCTGGTCACCAGCGCCGGCAGCGCAACCATCACCGTAGCCAGCGTCGCCGACCCCACCAAATCCCAAACCGTAGCCGTCACCCTCACCCTCCCCCCGCCGTCGTCGATGAGCTTCACCACGCCTCCGGGTGCATTGACCGCGGGCATCGCCGGTGCCCCGTATCCCGGCGCGACCATCGCCGTGGCCGGAGCAGTCGGCGCCACCACCTTCACCGTCATCGGCGGATCGTTGCCGCCCGGCCTCACCCTCAGCGCCTCTGGAGTCATCTCCGGCACGCCTCTCGGCCCGCTCGGAACCTCCAGCTTCACCATCCAGGTCACGGATCAGACGGGCGCTGCCAGCGCCATCAGCGGCAGTTTCAGCATTGCCATCGCCGCCCCGCAACTGCTTTCCATCTTCCCCTCCTCGGTGCCGACGGCCACCACCAGCACCACCATCACCCTCACCGGAGTCGGGTTCGCACCCGCAACCACGGTCTATATATCCGGCTACGCCCAGCCCACCACCTACATCTCCCCGCAATCGGTCAGCTTCATCCTTGGCCCGGAGTCCTACACCGGGACGCTCAGCGTGGCCGTGCACAACTCCAGCTACACCTCCAACACCGTCACCCTTGCCATCGTCAATCCGCTGCCGGTGCTCACGTCCATCAGCCCCTCCACCGTCATCGTAGGCTCGGCCTTTACCTTGACCCTCAACGGCTCCGGCTTTTCCACCGCCTCTACCGTCATGGTCAACGGCACCGCCTACACCATCTACAACTCCACCAACACCTCGGCCGCCATCAGCATCCCCGCCACCCAGGTTGCGGCGCTGTCCACCCAGCCGGTCACGGTCGTCAATTCGGTTCCCGGCGGCGGCACTTCAGCGGCGTTGTCACTCCAGGTCATCGGTGCAGACAACCGCCTCCGCACCCTCAACTATCCCACCGCCGACATTGTCACCGACCCGGTGCGCACTCTGCTCTACGCCTCCGTCACCAGCCCCAACAGCATTGTCGCCATCGATCCGCTCCAGGGAGTCGTAGTCACCACCCAGACCCTGTCCAGCGCGCCCGGCCAACTCGCCATCACCACCGACGGCAGCTACCTCTATGTCTCGCTTCCCTCCGCCCAACAGGTAACCCGGCTGCTGTTGCCGTCGCTCACCCCCGACATCACCATCTCGCTCGGCTACACTCCCGGCGACATTGAAGCCGCGCCCGGCGCGCCCCATACCTTCGCCGCGTCCGGAATACCCTCCGGCTCCACCGGCAGCTTCGCCATCTGGGACGACGCCGTCCAGCGCCCGCTCGTTCCCCTCGCCAGCTATCCCACTCCCTCCTACAACACCCTCGCCTGGGGTGCGAATGCCTCCACCCTCTACGCGACCGATGCCATCATGTCCGGCGGGCCGGAGTACATCTTCTCGGTGGCGTCGAACGGTCCCACCCTCACCAGCACCATCCCCGAGGTATTCGGCAACTTCGTCAAGCGCCTCACCTTCAATCCCACCACCGGCCTGCTCTACGACGGATACGGCAATGCCGCCAATCCGTCCACCGGCGCCTCCGCCGGTACCTTCAACGTGCAAAACACCATCTCCTACGAGCCAAATCCCCTCGCCATCGATGCGGCCCACGCCAAGGCTTTCTTCCTCAACTCGGAATACGTCCCCCTTCAGACGAACAGCCTCGGCCCCGACATCCAGGCCTTCAACCTCAGCACTTTTTCCTATATCAACGACATCTACGTCCCCGGAATCTCCGGATCCAAAATTGTTCCCTGGGGCTCCAGCGGCTTGGCCGTCGGCGGCGGCAGCCAGATTTACATCCTCGATGGAGCCTTCGTCTCCTCCAGCGGAACCACCTCGCCCATCGGTTCCTGGCTCACCGAGTCGCCCACCCTCACCTCCATCTCGCCCCAGACCGTCCAGCCCGGCAGCGCCGACACCACCGTCACCCTCACCGGCCAGAACTTCAGCGCGGCCGCCCAGGTCACCTGGAACAACCAGGCTATTCCGTTCACCTGGGTCAGCAGCACCCAGGGAACTGCCACCATTCCCGCCGCGCTCTTGACTCAGGCCGCAACCGGTCCCGTCTATCTCTCCAACGGTCCTCAGACCGAGACCTCCACCGGCCCCGTCTTCACCGTCCTTCCCGACCTCGGCCCCAACACCCAGATCGCCGCCCTCGACATCTCCGGCCAGGATATGGTCTGGGATCCCACCCGCAGTCTGCTTTACATTGCCGTCACCGACACCAACGTCGCCAACGCCAACTCCATCGCCGTCGTCGATCCCGCCACGCCCGCGCTGCGCAATGTCGTCTACACCGGCAATCAGCCCTCGGCCCTGGGTATCTCCGGCGACGGCGTCTATCTCTACGCCGGCTTCCAGACCCTCACCGCGGTCGAACGCTTCGCGCTCTCAGACTTCTCGCTCAATCTCACCATCCCCCTCAACTCAGGCACGCCCTCTGAGAGCTTTGCCGGCGAAGTCAAGGTCGCCCCAGGACAGAATCAGACCATCGCCGTCACCATGGGCAATCGAAGCATCGAGCCCCGCGACGCCGGAGGTCTCTTCATCTTCGACAACGCCACCCCGCGGCCCAAGTCGCTGCCATACAGCTTCGCCGATACCTTCAAAGTCGCCTGGGGCAGCGATGCCACCAGGCTCTTCGCGCACACCGACCCCGTCGCCCAGCCGCAGATCTTTTCCCTCATCACCATCGACAGCACCGGCGTCATCGGGACCAGCACCGCAACCGCCGGGCGCGGCTATTACGGGCTCCGCCCCCACTACGACGCCGGCACAAATCTCGTCTACAGCGACGGCGGTCAAGTCACCAACCCCGCCAACGGAACCCCCGCCGGAGTCTTCCTCTCCAACGGCCTCATGGTCCCCGACTCCACCGTGAACCGCGCCTTCTTCCTGAGCGAGAACGCAAACCAAAGCGCCGGATTCTACGACCTCCAGATCTACGCCCTCACCACCCAGACCCTGATCAAGACCATCCCTCTCGGCGTCGTCACCGGCTCCCCCAGCCAGATTGTCCGCTGGGGTACGCAGGGGATCGCCATCCTCACCGACGGCTACGGCTCCGGCCCCGGCATGCTCTACATCCTCCAGGGCAGCGACATCTCCGGCCTCGCCACGCCGCCTCCCGGAGCCATCACCCTCAGCCCCGCCCACGTCACCGCCGGCGCCGCCGCCGGAATCACCATTACCGTTACCGGAACCAACTTCCTTTCCACCTCCACCATACTGGTCAATGGGACCCCGCACGCCACCACCTTCGTCAGCGCCACCCAACTCTCCTTCCAGCTCACCGTCAGCGACCAGGTCTCCGCCAACTATCTCGCCGTTGCCGTCACTAATCCCGCCGGGATCACCTCGCCCACCGCCGCCCTCGAGGTCGACAATCCCGTGCCCGTCATCTCCAGCCTCGGCGGAGCATTCGTTCCCGTCGGCACGTACGGCCTCAACCTCACCGTCTCCGGAAGCGGGCTCATGCCGGCTACGGTAGTCGAGTTCAGCGGCAGCCCGCGCGCAACCACCTACCTCAGTCCCACCCAGGTGTCGGTCGCCCTCACCCCCGCCGACCTTGCTACCGCGGGCAGGTTCGCCATCACCGCAGTCAATCCCGCGCCCGGTGGCGGCGCCTCCGCCGCAGCCACCCTCGAGGTCGACAATCCCACCCCGGCCATCTCCCAGCTCACGCCCAACATCGTCGCCACCGGATCGCCGGCCCGCCAGGTCTTCGTCGCGGGCAGCAACTTCGTCGCCGCCACCGCCATCCAGGTCAACGGCAGCGCGCGCGCCACCACCTACCAGAGTTCCACCCAGGTCGATGTCCAGATGACCGCCGCCGACTTTGCCGCCTCCGGCAGCATCTCCCTGGTCGCCGTCAATCCCGCACCCGGCGGTGGCACGTCGAACACTGCCTCCATCGCCGTAAACAACGGCATTCCCGGCCCCATCACACTCAGCCCCAGCGCCGTGATCGTCGGAACCAGCACCCCCACCACCGTCACCGTCAACGGCTCCAACCTCATGCCGGCCAGCGTAGTTCAGGTCAATGGAACCGCGCGCACCACCACCTTCGTCAGCTCCACCCAACTCACCTTTGTCCTCACCGTTGCCGATCAGGCCACCGCCGGAACGTTGTTCGTCACCGTCGTCAATCCGTCGCCCGGCGGCGGCACCGCCTCCACCACGCTCACCGTCGCCGCCGCGGCTTCCACCCCGGTCATCACCGCGCTCTCGCCCGCGCAGATTGTCTTCGGCTCCGGCGCAACCACGTTGCTCGTCTCCGGAACCGGCTTCGTCGCCAGCTCGGTCGTCAACTGGAACGGAACCCCGCTCGCCAGCTCCGCCTACAACGCGCAAAACATCTATGGACAGGTTCCCGCCAATCTGCTCGCCAGCATCGGCACCGCCACCATTACCGTCAGCAGCCCCACCGCAACCCCGCCGCTCTCGAACGCGCTTTCCCTCAGCATCGTTGCCCCTCCCGTTCCCACCCTCACCTCCATCAGTCCCTCGTCCGGCCCCATCGCCACCGCCTTCACCGCGACCCTCACCGGCACCGGCTTCACCGCCGCCAGCACCGCACTGGTCAATGGGACCGCCTTACCCACCACCTTCGTCAGTTCCACGCAGCTCACGGCCGCCGTCCCTGCCAATCAACTCCTCCCCGGCAACGCCAGCTTCACCGTCACCACGCCCGCTCCCGGCGGAGGCACGTCCGCCGCCCTGGTCTTCACGGCGTACATCTCCATCGTCAACAACAGCTTCATCTACAACCCCACCAACGGCTTGTTCTACCTCTCGGTACCCAGTTCCGCCGGCCCACCCTACGCCAACTCCATCGTCTCGCTCGATCCCGTCACCGGCGCGCTCGGCACTCCCATCTTCGTCGGCAGCGAGCCCAACCGCCTCGCCCTCACCAGTGACGGTCGCTATCTCTGGGTCGGCCTCGACGGCGCCGACGCCGTGCGCAAAGTCGATCTCGTCGCCAACACCGCCGGCCTGCAGTTCTCCATCCCGCCCGTCAACTACTACGGCAACTACCCAGTCACCGCATACGCGCTCGCCGCCCTCCCCGGCCAGACCGACTCCGTCATCGTCTCCGCGGGAATCAGCCAGGGTCCCTACTCCACCCTCGCCATCTTCGATAGCGGCGTCACCCGCGGCAGCCCCATCATCAGCTTCAACTCCGGCATCATGTCCCTGCAAGTCAACGGCGCCCTCAGCGAGATCTACACCGCTGCCACCAGCTTCTCCAACTACAACACCTACACCTACACCGCTTCCGGCCTCACGCCCAAAGTCTCCGTCACCGCCGCCGGAGCCCTGGTCGAATACATGGAAGACCGCATCCAGCTCGTGTCCGGCCGTATCTACACGGACTACGACACCATCTACGACTCCGAGTCCGGCACCCTCCTCGGCGCCTTCCCCATCACCCAGACCAGCGGCGCCGCTCCCGCAGCCATCGATTCCACCCTCGGCCTCGCCTTCCTGCTCGACACCTCCGTCCAATACTCGCAGTTCCCCAATCAGATTCAGATCTTCAATCTCTCCAACTTCACCCAGGCCGGAACCGCCGTCATCCCGGTCAACGTCGCCCTCAACACCTACAACGATCCCGTCGCCCCGCTCACTCGGCTCACCCGCTGGGGAGCCGACGGCCTCGCCTTCCGCAACAGCGTCAGCGTCTACTCCCTGCGCTCCAACCTGGTCCAGAATCTCTCCGCCAACTCCGCCGACCTCGGCGTCACCCTGTCCGCCTCCGGCTCCAACCTCACCGGCACGCAAACCACCTACCTCGCCACCGTCACCAACGCCGGTCCCTCCGCCGCATCGGAGGTCGCACTCACCGCGCAGATTCCCTCCACCGGAGTGCTGGTCTCCGCCATCCCATCCTCCGGTTCCTGCTCCAGCGCCACCTGCGATCTCGGGGCCCTCTCCAGCGGAGCCACCATCACCATCACCTTCACCGTTAACCAGCTCACTCCCGGGCCTGCCGCCTTCAGCGTCCAGGTCAGCGCGTCCCAGCCCGACCCCAATCCCGCCAACAATCAGGCGACCTCCTCCACCACCATCCTCGGCTCCTCCTACAATCTCGCCCCCACGCTTCTCTCCGTCTCGCCGTCCGCCATCCTCGCCGGTTCAACCGACACCGTAATCACCCTCACCGGCTCCAACTTCACCGCCGGCTCCACCATCCAGATGGATTCAGTCGCGCTGCCAACCTCCGTCGTCAGCGCCACCCAACTCACCGCCACCGTCCCCGCCGCAAGCCTCTCCGCGCTCGGATGGCACGCCCTCGCCGTCTCCAACCCCGCGCCCGGCGGAGGCCTTTCCGCAACTCTTCCCTTATCCATCTTCACCGTCATCAAGGCTGGCGTTAACCACATCCTCTACGAGCCCTTCTCGCGCCAGATCTACGCCACCCTCCCATCCACCCAGCCCAACGGCAACTCCGTCGAGGCGCTCACCCCCGCCACCGGCATCTTCTCCACTCCCGTCTACGTCGGCAGCGAGCCCACCACCATGGCGCTCTCCGGCGACAGCGCATTCCTCTACCTGCTCGCCACCGGTTCCAGCCAGCTCGTGCAATACAACCTGCTCACCCAGCAGCCCGTCTCCAGCTTCCAGCTCAGCAGCAACAGCATGGGATTCGCAGTCCAGACCGGCAACCACAATACGCTCGCACTCACCGGCGCATCCTTCGGCATCTCCATCGTCGACTTCGCCACTCCCGCTGCGCTGCGTGCTTCCGCCTCCACCGGCCCCTCCAGTCTCGGCGTCCAATTCCTCGACGCCTCCGACCTCATCGTTGGCGGAGCCGCCGGCCTCCAGTTCTCCCGCTACACGGTCAATTCCACCGGAGTCACCGCCGCTCCCTCCGCCTACGCTCCCGGAGACACGGGCCTCTTCAAACTCGTCAACGGCCTCGCCTACACCGCCAACGGCAGCATCGCCAACGTCACCTCCGAGCCCGGAACCCTGGTCGGAACCTTCCCCTATTACGGCGGCACCAACACCCAGGCCGCGAACACCCAGGCCGCGGTCGCGCCCGATCCCGCCATCGGCCTCGTCTTCTTCCTCGCCGGCGGCGCCACCTACTCGTCGAACAGCCTCTCCGGCATCGCAGCCTTCAACTCCAACACCTTCGTCCCTGCATCCTATGTCCCCCTCAACCTGGCTGAGATTGAAACCTCCACCTTCACCGCCGTCGACGTCCTCCGCTGGGGACAGGACGGCCTGGCCGCGCTCACCAGCTCCGGCAACATCTACCTGCTGCGCGGAGGCGCGGTCCTGCCGCAACTGCTCCAGGCCAATCCGTCGCCGGTGCTCAGCTCCGCATCTCCAGCCAGCCTCCAGCACGGCGCCGGAAACACCGTCCTCACCCTCACCGGCAGCAACTTCCTTCCCGGAGTGGCCGTCTCCTGGAACGGCGCCTACCGCACCACCAACTTCGTCAGCGCCACCCAGATCACCGTAGACATCCCCGCCGCCGACCTGGCCGCCCCCGCAACCGCGTCCCTAACCGCCGCCAACCCCAACTCCACCCCCTCCCCCACCCTCCCCCTCCCCATCAACTAACCAGTTGTAGTGCGCCGGAAATGAGGGTACTGCATCCGGGCTGCGCATAACGGCCCAGCTTTGCTGGCATTACCATACCTGGCCAGCCAGAGGGATCACTTAGATGCCCACGCGGGAATGTATTCTGTGTATTTTCGAGATGCGTTCTCGGGATTTGCGGGGGCGATAATCTTCTTGTCCAATGCTTCTTGAATCAACCTCGATACCATTGAGCGTTGCTTTTCGGGCATCTTGAGGCGCTCCCTCAGCGACTTGTTTGTCATGACTGAATGAGAGCAGTACTATAAGAAGCGCATGTTGATAGCAAGCGTTTAGTCGATCAGGAGATGACATTTGGGCAAAGGTTCTCGGAGATGACAACGTCACTTTGAAGTGATTCGACTCTTCCTCAAACCTTATCGGCGGAAGTCCAAAGACTTCTACCTCTACCGCGGCTCGGAGTAGGCCGGAGCCGCGCTGCTCGCAAATCTTGTACAGACGAAAAGCTCTTGCTAGCTTTTCATTTCTGGACTCAGGTTGAGTTCCGATTATGCGCTCAATGCTCTTTGATGGGAGAAGTTTTCCCGGGTTAGATATCTCGATTCGATCGTCGTATATTTCGATCAGAGGCCTCGACCCGGATATCGTGAAGTCCTGGTGAATTAGGGCGTTGGCAATCAGTTCGCGAAGAGCCACCTCGGGATATACGGGCACCTCCTGGCGAAGTGCTTGTTTTATCACCTCGCTTTTCGGCAGTATGTTGCACACAAAGGTCAAGAGGTTCTGAAAGGTGATCGCATAGCCAAACCGTCCCTCGACATCCGTGCGAGTCTTTATCTTGTTTAGTCCCTCATACACAATAACTCTTGCGCTTTTATTCGCCACCGATGGGAACGCCTGAAGATTATTGGCTGCCGAAATAGCTCCAAGATTAGTTACGTATCCGCCACCCGAAGGATTGCGCATAATAAAGGATGAATCCTCCATCCACACAAGACGCGCCTTCTTGCTCTTTGGGGTCGGTTGATCCAGCATCTGAAAAATTGGGTCGATGGACAACGCGCCTAACAGTTCCTCGTCGCTCATCAACATCGACGCATGGAGGTTTTCCCAGCGTGGCGATTCACTATGAAGCATCATGAACGCAATCTCTTGCCTGCTGGCTCTACGTGTCGTTCCACCCGATCTGATCGAGGTATCGTCTATAGCGTGACCGCGCCTGCGAACAGGCTTTATCGGCGCTTCAGGAATGTGAACAAGGAGAATATGTGTTCCATCAAAGTCAATTCCCTCATGGTCAAGTTGCAAGGGCGGCTCAACGCCATCCCTAGCGAGGTTTGCTATCTGACCTGAGATGCGCTCCATTTCGGCAGTGGTGAGTCCTTTCAGACTGGCATCACTTTTGATTCCGAACGCGAGGTATCCGCCGCCAGGATAATTGGCAAACGCGCACAGGTGTTCCGACAGTCGCCTGGAGTCGCTTGAAAGAGCGACTTTCCAGTCGATCTCATTAGGCTCTTGTTGAGGCGGCTCTAGGCTGCCAGCCAGTAGCTCTATTCCTTTGGAAACCCAAGGCTTCATCGACGTTCTTCAGTCAAATAAGAAGTGCCGTATCATCAATAGTTTACACGCGAAGTACTTTTCGCAGTCAAATAAGATTGGGCATCGAATCTGCGTGCTTGTGGCGAAGGCTGAACCTAAAGACCTGCTCTGCCACATATACGTCGAGGTGGAACGGCCCCAAGCTGATGTAACGCCCCGCTCAAACCCCGCTATCATTAACACCAGCCACCACCCCGCTCTTCCTCGAACCTCGAACCTCGAACCTCGAACCTAGTACCTAGTCCCTAGCCCCATGCCCCGCATAGCCATCCCGCAGCCCACCTCCACCGACCCCGAATACAATCGTCGCGCCTGGCCCCAGTACGCCGAAGCCATCACCCGTTCCGGCGGCACGCCCGTCGAAATCCCACTCAACGCCCCGCCCGCAGCCACCGCCAAGCTCATCGCCACCTGCCACGGCGTCCTTCTCCCCGGCAGCCCCGCCGACGTCAACCCGCAAAAATACGGCCAGCAGCCCGAGCCCGAGTGCAACCCCGCCGACCCCGCCCGCGAAAACGTCGACGAGCTCCTCCTCCAGGACGCGCACAACCTCCGCAAGCCCATCCTCGCCATCTGCTTCGGCACGCAGATGCTCAACGTCTGGCGCGGCGGAACCCTCCTGCAGCACCTCACTCCCATGCCCGTCAACCACGCCGCCGGCCGCGCCGTAGCCATCGCCCACACCGTCACCCTCGCCCCCAACTCCCTCCTCGCCGCCATCGCCGCAACGGACAACGAACAACGAACAACGGACAACGTCCCTCGCCTCCCCATCAACTCCTCCCACCATCAAGCCATCGGCATCCCCGGCGACGGCCTCCGCATCACCGCCCGCAGCCCCGAAGACGGCGTCATCGAAGCCATCGAACCCACCCCTCACTTACCACTTACCACTGACCACGTACCACTGCCTTTCCTCATCGGCGTCCAGTGGCATCCCGAGCGCACCTACTCCACCGACCCCGCCTCCCGGGCCCTCTTCACCCGCTTCGTCGCCGCCGCCGCCACCTGGCAACCCCTCGCTCCCACCACCCCCTGAACCCCCACCAAACCGGGTTAGTCTCTCAACCGCAGACAATCCGCTTCTGCCGGGTGCCCCATCCCTTCCCCTTTGTCATTCTGAGCGCAGCGAAGAACCCCCGCATTTGTCTTCCGCCCGCACCATCCACTCACCCCCCGTACTCTCTTTTTCCCTCTGTGTCCTCTGTGATTCGCTTTTGCTCTTGTTGCCCTCGCCGCTGTACAAAATTGCACAGACTCCGCCCCGCCCCCCGTGTCACTCTGGTGTCCTGCCTCCGGGCGTGCTCCAACCCAACGCAGACCGACCCCCTTGGAGCTCTCACGTTTCGTCCGCCGAGGTGCACTGCATGTCCTATATCTCGATCGACCCCAAAACTTACCGCCGCCTGCAGCAGTTCGCCCAGCGCACCGGCGTCTCCATCCACGCCGCCGCCACCGATGCCGTCGAAAACTGGCTCGACATCACCACCGATCCCCGCCTCGCCATCACCGCCCTCACCACCATCGCCCTCACGTCGCCGGACTCGCTCCAGCCGGACCAGGTGCAGCCCGAGCCGGCCCCACCCGCAGCCCTCCCCCGCAACGTCACCTTCATCAACGCCAACCTCGGCGCACCCCCGCACCACCGGAACGACTCCGCGCGCAAACGAGCCCAACCCGCCGCCAACCCCATCGAAGAACTGGCCCGCTGATCCCCTAGCTTGTCATTCCCTCGTTCTAGCTTGTCATTCTGAGCGAAGCGAACGGGGCCCCCGGCCAGCTCGCTGGCTGGGGCAGGAAGAACCCCCGTATTTGTCTTTCGCCCCGCTTGTCCTCGAACCTCGAACCTCGCCCCCCTACCTCTCCACCGGCTGCAACTTCTTCACCACATCGTCCAACTGTTCCTGAATCCCGCCCAGCGTCTCCTGTTCTTTCCGCAGCGCGGTCTCCGCATCCTGCAGCGCAGTCGTCGCATCGTCCTCCTGGCTCTTGAAGTTCGCGATGTTCGCCTTGAACATCTGCTCC
>CAZAXI010000038.1:0-30039 GCA_964489045.1 uncultured Granulicella sp.
GATTACGAGAGAACTCCAGCTTCAACTGGTAGAGATTTCCGGGGGCAGGTCAAGAGCACGGCGATGGGTGCGGCGTATCTGGCTGGGTTGGCGGTCAACTTCTGGGGCAGTACGGACGAGATTGCACGGCTGTGCGGGCCGGACACAATGTTCGAGCCTGCCGCTGCGGGCAAAGACATGGGGGCCCGTCAGGCGAAATGGCGGACGCCGTGAAATGCGCCGCTGGCTGGAACAGTCAGGCCTGCGGCGGTTATACGGGAAAGCCGGAAGACCTACTGACGCGATAAGCTAACCAGGATCCGCGGAGCGTGTCATTGCCCCAGCTTCGCCAACTCATCTGCCGCGACCTTTCCAGTCTTGCTATTGGGAGCGACCGAGATAGCTTTCTTCAGGTACACCTGAGCCTCGCTCTTGTCGTTCAGCATGGCATCCGTCATACCCAGGTGCAGATTCATAGAAGCGTCGTTGGGGAACGTCTTCAGGGCCTCCTCGAGAAGATCCCGTGCGGCTCTATAATCTTCTTTGTGGTAGTACACCCATGCCAGTGTGTCAGCCGGCTCGGCCCGGTCCGGCAGCAGTCGCCGCGCAGTTTGCGCCAGTGAAAGCGCAACGTCCACGTTCTCCCCATCTTCGACCATCATGTAGGCGAGGTTGTTGGACGCGCCCCCGTTGTTTGGGTCGAGTTGGAGCGCCTTCTTGTAGTCGGCCTCCGCCTTTCCGTCGTCGCCCTTAGCCTCCTCCAGCGTACCCAGGAGCATTATCGCGTTTGCGTCGGATGGGTGCGCGTTGGTCCAATTCTGCCAGGTGGCAAGCGCCGAGTCGGTCTCGCCAAGGGCAACCTCAGCCTGGGTATAGACTTTCGTTGCCGGCAAGCTCGCGGGATTTAACTGCATCGCCTTGCGCTCAGTGTCCGCCGCATCCTTGAAGTCCTTAGTAGCCAGTTGAAGAAATCCAAGCTCAGCATAGAAATCACTATTCCCCGGTTCTTTGGCTATCTGCGCCTGGACGCGCGCAATGGCCTTTGCGGGCTGCTTTGCGAGCATGTCATAGGATGCCAGGCCGTTTAGCGCAGTGGACGAGTTTGGATCCTTTTCGAGAGCCTTCTCAAGCATCGCGTTGCCTTCGGGTATATGCCCCTGCGCGTAGCGAAGCTGGGCCAGTTCTATATAAGCAGTGGGATTGTTAGGGTTGCTCTTCAGTACTCCCTGGAAGTCGGCTTCCGCCTTGTCATACTCCTTCCGGCCAGCCTCGGCCGTGCCTCTCCACAGGTACGCGAGAGTGAAGTCCGGGTGCATTTGGATCGTTTTGTCCGCAACCTCGGAGAGCATGCCTATGTCGTTGCGTTTGGCGGCGATATCCGCCAGGCCGGTCTGGGCATCAAGGTTGCCCGGATTAATCCTGGAGGCCTCTCTATAGCTGGTTTCGGCGGTCGCCATGTCCCCCTTAGCCGACGCGACCCGCGCCAGCAGAAGCTGAGTCTGAGCGCTGTTCGGATTGTCCTTGACAGCCTTTTTCAACAGGGTGAAGGCGTCGTCGGTTTTTCCGGTATTCAACAACAGCATCGCGTTGAGGGTTTGCACATCGGGATTGCCGGCGTCGGCCTTGGTCAACTGACTCGCCAACGCAATTGCCCGGGTGTAGTCCTTTTTCTCAAAGAGGATGCGAGCGTAAGTCAACTTGATGGCAAAGCTCTTTGGGTACTTCGAGTCCAGGTTCTGGAACACCGTTGCTGCGTGGTCCATCTGTCCTGTCTTGCTGTAATACTCTGCGAGAATGGTGGACGCCCCTTGAACGTCCGGCAGATCATTTACGGTCTGGAGCAACGTCTGTTCGGCCTTTGCGTTGTCTCCGGTACGAATGTAGAGGGAGGCCAGAGACCCACGCGCCTGCAGATTCTTCGGGTCAGCACTGATTGCGGCAATGAGCTGCTGTTCTGCCCCTTGGTGGTCACCTTTTTTTTCGAGAAGTCCTGCTAACAAGAGATGCGGTGTTGGGCTCTTTGGGTCGAGAGAAGCCGCCTTAGTGAGCTCCTGTTCTGCGCTGGCCTCGCCATCTGGATTCCTGGCCTCCAACATCGCCAATGCACTGTGGAAGTTGGACCGGTTGGGGTCAATCTCGAGGGCTCGTTGGATGTTCTTAATCGCTCCAGCTGTATCATCCTTGCCCTGCGCCACTCCCGCAAGCAGAGCATATGCGTCCGCATTGTTGGGATTGATGTCCAGTACTTCCCGTGCCTGGGCCTCGGCTTTCGGAACGGCATGCGCGGCGAGATAAATATTTCCCAAGGTGATATGGGCATCGACATTCTTTGGATCAAGATCAATTGTCTTCAGCAGCGCCCCGTAGGCGGGCTGGAGACTATCCATCTTCAAGTCAGTCTTGGCCAGTTCGAAGTAAGCAGGGGCGAAATTCTTGTCCAACTTAATTGCGTTGGAGAACTGGATCGCGGCTTCCCTGTACTTGCCGCTGGTCTCATACCGTTTTCCGCTCTCCAGGTACTTCTGCTTGCGAACATTTGGATCGCGATGGCATCCAACTGTGAAAACAACCGCGAGCGATACAACTAACATCACTGAAATCCGGACGATGTGCACTGGGCGTTGCTGTAACATGGGCGAACTCCTCATCCTCTGTCATACGACTCTTTCAAGCGTTCGTTGCGGGCGGAGGGCTAAATGGTATCAATACTATCGAGTCAAACACCCTTCGCTTTGTCTAATCAGGTACATAGGTTGGCAACATTGGAGTGATCTGTTCGGCGAAATTGATCACGCGCTTGCGCGCCTCCAGCCTGTCTTCGGCCGGTCCCACCGGAGTGGTAATGCGAACCAGAGCCGCATCGGTGCGCCCGTAGCGAATAGAGTCTGCCAGGGTGTATAGCTTCGCCTTGTAGTCGCTGGCGATGCTGCGTCCCTGGATCTGATACCAATACAGGACCTCCTGCGCATCGGATCCTTTGACAATGAGATAGTCCCCGACGCTATAGTGCTTGCCAGTGGCGTCGGCAAACACTGTCCTCCCGGTGGATTGGAAGGTCCATCCTGCACCGGGAAGGCAGTTCTGCGGGGAATGGATTGACTGCCCAGTTCGCTGGGTGGGAAAGTATGCAATAAAAAGTGTGATTGGCGCAAAACTGCTTGGATCATTCGTCCGGGTCCCGGGGGGCATCGTGTAGACCCGGGTGAGAAAGTCTCCCTTCCCCAGAACGTCCAGGGTTTCCTGATCCATGGGGATTTCGGTTGCCGTGCGTGTTCCGATGATGACCGGCAAGTCGTTCAGCGGCCGGCTGGGCGGGACTCGGTCTACGTCCCCACGCACGTTCAGTACCACAGCCGCGAAGACCATCGCCAAGACGACAAACCAAAGCTGTGGGGATCTCATGCTGGATGTCCGCCTTCCCGCACCGCGAGGCGCATTGCAAGATGCACGAGATAGAGGCATCCGAGAGATACCAGGAACACCAGCCAGCCGGAGAACTCATGAAAGAACCCCATGGCCTTGTCAGGGTCCCAATACTGCACACACAAGCCGGTGCCGAAGATTCGAACCACGTTCGCAGTGACCGCAATGGGAAGCGCTGAGAGTGCAAGTACCCATCTCCGCCAGGTCTTCCTCTCCAGAAAGTAGCCGTAAATTACTGCGACGGTGAAAAGACTCATCAGCGATCGAATACCGCTGCATGCCTCAGCAACCTCCAGCGGCATTGCCGGCAACTGAATGATGTTCCCCTCCCGCAGCACCGGGACTTGCGCCAACTGGAGCAGATCGCTGGCGAATTGCGAAGCCCGCAACTGCAGGGGAAAAGTGATCTGGTTATAAAGGACCGTCGGCAGCGGAATCGCCAGCAGGAGCACAAGCAGCACAAACTTCAGCTGCCCCAGCACCTTCCTGCCCAGCAGCGTCCAAATCAACCCGGCAAGGAGCAGGACAAAAGAGGTGCGCTGCAGGAAAAGGTCTGCGCCGAATACTCCAACCAAAAGCTCAAAGATTCCCAGGACGACCAGCGCGGTTCCCGCCCAACTCGGCACGATGGGGATGCGGCGGAGTTCATTGCGTCGGTCCCAGAGCAGAAATGCGGCGAAAAAGGGGATTAGGAAGCCGTGCGAAAAGTCCGGCAGGTTGTACCAGTCCGTCACCAACTTGACGGCGATGTGGTGATAGAGGAGCAGGAGAAGTGCTCCCAGGACAGCGAGTTGCCCCCAGGGCATCGGCCAGGTCGTGCTTTCCCGTCCCCCACTGTTCCCTTCCTGACCAGCTTCCAGTGAGACGGGTCCCCGCGGGTCATTCGCGGACGTTGGGTCCAAAGAAGTCACAGCGACCACCGTATTATCCTGCATGGGGAATGAACTCCCTGAGCCTGTGTATGCAATTTCACAGCCTATAGGATTATGACACGCATTCTGCCTGCGGAAGCCGTAATGTCGACCGGACTTAAGTGGATTGAGTCCGCACACTTAAGTGTAATAACGGCAAGGGGGTAAGTGGAATAAGCTTACCCATAGATGGGTAAAGATATTCTCTTTTTTGGGCCTTGGCTGTAACCGGTACGAATGGGGTTCGGCGGCGATAATTGCCGGGCATCGGGGGTGTAAAATCACATGAGTTGCTTCTCCAATGTCCAAGGTTGAAAACAGCCATCGATGTTGGCCCACTAAAGCCCGCAACGCCGGAAATGGTATCCAACGTACCTTTATTCTCGTGAAGGGCAGTTTGTTGGAGGACCTTCGCCTTGGGGAATTGCGCTCCTCCAGAGATGGGGCCGGATATGGCTAACAGAACAAGGATCGGTAGGAATATGAACACTTTCCGTTGCATTGTTACTTCGATCTGTCTGCTCCCAGCTCTGGGGATCGGCCTGGCCCAGCCGACGGCTGGCAAGCCTGTGCTCAGTGCCGAACCAACTGAACCGGCCTCGCCGCCGCCTGCGTCCCCGATTGCTCCGGACGCGGGTCCACCATCGCTGTCCTCCAACTACATCATCGGCGCGGACGATTCCCTCAAGGTAGAGGTGTGGGACAATGACAAACTCTCAGGCAGCGTGCTGGTTCGTCCGGACGGGATGATCACACTTGCCGACATTGGAGACATCCCTGCTGCCGGTCGGACTCCGACGCAGTTGGCCGCCGAAATCACCACTCGGGTCAAGAAATTGGTGATCGATCCGACGGTCACCGTCACCGTGCTCGCGGTCAATAGCAAGCGTGTCTTCATGATTGGGGAGATTGGGCATGTCGGCCCGCTCGCCATCACACCTGGCATGACGATTCTGCAGGCTATTGCAACAGCAGGCGGTCTTACGCCGTATGCCAACCGGAAGCACATCTATATCCTGCGCGGGGAACCAGGCAAGCAGCAGAAAATTTACTTTGATTACACCAAGGCGGTGAAGAAAGGCGACATGCAGGGTGTCGAGCTGATTCCCGGCGACACCATCGTGGTCCCATGACAAACTTACCCCAATCCGTTATCCGGCCCGTTTTCCAGTTTGTCAGTTGGATGGGTACCCAACCTGTGGCCGGGTATCTCACGCAACCTGCGGTACTCGCGCGTCTTCTACTTCCAGCTTTACTGTTTGTGACGGCTGTTCCGTCGATGTTGGGACAGGCTCTCCCGGCCGCGGAGGCTGCGCCTATTTCCACCGGCTTCGCGCTGCCTCATACCGCGGGCACGCTGAATTACGGCGTGAGTGCCTCGGAGAGCCTTTTGTGGGGCTACTACGGAAATCAAGGTGCTGCTGCGGGAACCAATCTGAGCGGCGATCTCGGTTACATTTCGAACAGTAAGTTGTACCCTTTCAGCGCGGTGTTTTCCGGCGGCCGCTCCTGGAGCACGTCGGGGCAGCCATCCTACTACTTCCTGAATCTAGGCATATCTCAGGTCCTCAATGTGAAGCGGTGGAGTGCTGTAGTTTCCGACAGTGTCAGCTATCTGCCCGGAACACCAACGACGGGCCTGTCTGGCGTTCCCGGGGTCGGAGACCTTGGCGCCTGCCCGGGGCAGGTGTGCACCGACACCGGCCAGGGTGTGTTGACCAATTATTCCGACCGCGTCAGCAATGCCGTCACGGGAAGCGTTCAGCATCCCCTGACGGGTAAGACATCGTTCAACGCCTCTGGATCTTATGGCACTCTGTACTTCCTCGGTACCGGCAGCGAGGGGCAGGACAGTAACTCCACGACCGGCGGGGGCGGAATCAACCATCAACTCAGTCCGCGCACCTCATTCGGTGGTAACTACTCGTATTCGACCTATCAGTTCCCGGGCAATAGCGGCGCGATGGCCGAGCCTGGTTTCGTAAGCCAGACTGCGAGTGGACAGATCACCCACAAATTTACTCGCAAGTTTAGTGTTACCGCCTCTGCCGGTCCGCAATGGACCGCAATCAACTCCAATGGAACCTCGCAGAGTTTGAGCCTTTACGCTAACGCCACCGCAGCATACCAAGGGCATTTCTCCCAGGTGGCTGTCTCCTATATGCGCAGTACCAATGCGGGCTATGGTGTCGTCGGCGGGACGCTCTCACAGGGCGGAGGGGTTTCAGTTAGCCGTACGTTCGCCCGCGTTTGGAATTGCGCCGCGTCCGCGTTTTACACCGAATCATCGGACTTACCTGGGGCAAGTGGCGCTCCGTTTACCTTCGACACGGCGGTTGCTTCAGTTCAGACTTCGCGCGCCATCGTGCGCAGCCTATCGGCATACGCCAGCTATACTTTCGAACATCAATCATCGAATCAAGCGACCGGCGCAGTGGATGTATTCAACGGAATCGAGCAGGTGGTTGGTTTCGGGTTGACTTACTCGCCCAGTTCACTCCACTTAGGACGTCAATAAGGAGTATCTATGCTTGGTCATCGCACACTGAACGTAGAAGACTATCTCAGCATACTTAAGCGCCGTTGGTGGATCATTGCCATATTCGCGATTGTATTCCTGGCCGCGGCGGCCGGCATCACTTACTTTGTTACGCCCCAGTACGTATCCGAGACTCTCATACTGATTGACCAGCAGAAGGTGCCCACCGATTTTGTCCAGCCTGTGGCCACCCAGTCTCTCGACAGCCGCCTCGCTATCATCACGGAGCAGGTCGAAAGCCGATCAAACCTTCAGCCCATCATTGAAAAATACAATCTCTTCGCGAGTCAGCACCTTTCCATGGACGCCCGGCTCGACCTCATGCGCGATCCCAATACCCTCAAGATTGAGCCCGTTAAGACCGAGATTGCCCGCTCCAACGGACTTCCTGGCTTCAGAATCGCTTTTACAGCCAATGACCCGCAGACCGCACAGCAGGTGTGCTCCGATATTACGGCGCTGTTTACGAAAACCAACTTGCGCGCGCGGGAAGATAACGCCAGGGGTACGACCGATTTCCTCAAGGAACAACTTGACGGGGCCACGCAGAACCTTAAAGACATGGATGACAAGATCGCGGCCTTCCAGAAGCAGAACGCCGGGATGCTTCCGGAAGATCAGACCAACAACATGAGCATCATGACCAGCCTGAACACCGAACTTGAAGCGACCACCCAGCAGCTTCAGAACCTGGAAGAACACCGGTCGGTAGAAGAGGCTTTGTTGGTGCAGCAGGAGGCGGCGCAGGCGGCTGCGACGGTGCCAGGCGCCATCCCGATCCGAACCTCTCAGTCCCAGCAGAAAGAACTCGATGATCTGCAGACCCAGAAAGCCGACCTCGAAACCCGCTATACCGCTGATTACCCCGAGGTCAAAGACGTAAACCGCAAGATTGCGGATCTGCAGCGGGAGATGGCCAAGGCAGCCTCTGCTCCTGCGCCCGTGACTCCCTCTCCGTCCGCTACCAAGGCTCCCGATTCTTCGAGTGTCGTGCAACTTCGCATTTCACTAAACGCCCTCGATCAGGACATTAATGCCAAGCGCAAGCAGCAGGAACAAATCCAGCAGCAAATTCGCACCTATGAGGGCCGCATATCCGCCAGCCCGCAGGTGGAATCGCAGTACAAGGAGTTGACGCGCGATTACACCACTGCGCAGACATTTCACGACAGGATACTCGCCGAGATGAACCAATCGCAGATGACCAGCAGCCTTGAGAGTCATCAGGAAGGCGAGCAATTCAGCGTTTTGGACGCGGCGAGTCTTCCCACGGACCCGATCTATCCGAAGCGAAGCTACTTCGCTGGAGGCGGCCTGGGCGCCGGCATTGCCTTTGGAGTCCTTATTATTGCTCTGCTGGAATACAAGGACACCGCGCTGCGCACAGAACGGGATATATGGGACTTTACGCAACTGCCCACGCTTGCCATTATTGCCTGGTCGGGCGACGTGGCTAGCATTCAACCAACAAAAACCTCCCGCCTGAAGCGGCTCTTCAGTCGCAAACCGCCTAAGGATCTGCTAGCCGACTCCACGGGATAACCATGTATAAGAGTTTCTTCCATCTCCAAACCAACCCGTTCGCCGGCAGTCCCGATCCGCGGTTCCTCTACATGATGCCGCATACGCGCGAGGCGCTAGCCACGCTTGAATACGGGATCTCCGCACACAAGGGGTTTATCGTTCTTACGGGCGAGGTTGGCACAGGCAAGACCACGTTGCTAAGGCGTGCCCTCGCATCGCTGGACCAGAGCCGCGTCTTCAGCTCTTTCGTCTTCAACCCGCGCCTGGACGTACTCGACTTTCTCGAGTTCATTCTCTCGGACTTCGGTATTGCGCCCCAGAACCGCACCAAGTCGGGAATGCTGATTCAACTGAACCGCTGGCTCATCGAGCGCTTTCGCCGCGAAGAAACGTGCGTCATCATTGTCGACGAGGCTCAGAACTTGGAGTGGGAACTGCTCGAGGAGATACGTCTTCTAACCAACCTCGAAACCTCGTCCGAGAAACTCGTACAGATTGTGCTTTCCGGCCAGCCCGAGCTCGAAGAGAAACTGCGCGCCCCCGATGTCCGTCAATTGCGCCAGCGGATCGCCCTGTGGGCCCGCACCCACGCGATCACCGCCGAACAGACTGCCAACTATATTGCCCAGCGGCTGCTGATCGCCGGCACTTCGGAGCGCATCTTCCCGGACGATGCCGTCGCAGCAATCCACCGGGCCAGCCGCGGCATACCCCGCATCATCAACCTGATCTGCGAGCACGCGCTCATCCTGGCTTACGTTGAACAACTTCACCTGATACCTGAGCCGTTGATCCATGCGGTCGCTTGCGATCTCGACCTCGACCCGCAGCCCTTTATGGTCTCAGCCACTCACACCGGATTTTCACCAAACTCCACGCTTCCATCGCAGAAGCACCCAGAAAGGGAAGAGAGATGAGCAAAATATACGAAGCATTGCGCCAGGCGGAGTTGGACCGCAGCAAGACCGACACGGAAGAATCCGATTCCGAGTCGGGCCGACAAGCCACCAACCAGGCCGCGCTCGAAGAAGCGCCTGGGCCCACTCATATCCCGCCGTTTTCCAATACGGGCCGTGCCTTGGCGGCGCTGACTCCCGTTCCCAGGGCAAACGGCGGAAAGACATCTGTCGCGCCGCCGGTCGACTCGAAGATTGCCTTTGCCGGTACTGGCAATGAGGAACTGGAACTTTCCGATACCGACCTCGCCAGGATTCCCCAGGTCACTTGGAACCCTTCGCTTGGGCAACTTCCCGCTTTGGAGGACAGGGGCAGCGCGGTTGAGCAGTTCCGTAGCCTGCGCTCGCGCATGCAGGAGTTTCGCGACCTGAATACGCTAAAGTCCATTCTTGTCTCGAGCGGTCTTCCGCAGGAAGGCAAGAGCTTCATTGCTGCCAACCTAGCCATTTCCTTCGCCCGCCACAAGGCTGGCCGAGTGCTGCTCATCGACGGAGACATGCGCCGCGCCACTGTGCACAGACTGCTTGGCTGCCCGCAAGGGCCAGGTTTGACCGAATACCTTTCCGGCTCCGCTTCCATTGTTGAGGTTATGCAGCACCCAAGCCCCAGCGAGCCTGGTCATCCGTTGCCCCCAGGGCTTGCCTCGCTGACCATTATTCCTGCCGGCACTGAACATGACAAAGCCGCGGACCTCTCCGGCAACCGCCGGTTCGAGCGCCTTCTCAAGGCCGCCGGTCCCCACTTCGACTGGATCGTGGTCGACTCATCCCCGGTGAATCTGGTCTCCGATGGAGTCAACCTCGCGCGTGCCTGCGACGCGGTCCTGCTGGTTGCGCGAGGAGGTGTCACCAAGTACGAGATTGCCCAGCGTGCCCTCTCCGAGCTCAAGGCTTCGAAGGTGTTGGGGTTCGTGCTGAACGCGGTCAAGAGCCCGCCCGTCGCCGGTGGCTACTACGGATACGACGGCTACGACAAGATAGAGGAATAATCGGGGGCGGCCCAGGCAATGATCCGGTTCTTGAATGTTTATTACCCTACGCGGACGGTCGTTCTTCTGCTCTGCGAGGCCATCATCGTCAGCGGATGTTTTTTCGCAGCGACCTGGATGATTCTCCGGGATCAAGCCATGTTTGTGCTTCAGCTTGAAGATGGATTCCTCAAGATCGCCATTATCACCGTCGTCAGCATGGTGCTTTCCTACTATTTCGATCTGTATGAGCCGAGCATTGTTTCCGGCCGTCTGGAGATTTACTTCCGCGTTCTGCTGGTGCTCGGCTTCGATTGCTTCATTCTTTCAGCAGTTCTCCTCGTATACCCCGACGCCGCCATCGGCCCCCATGTTTATGTATGGGGCTTTGCTCTGCTCGCGCCCGCCCTTATCCTCCTGCGCAGAGGCTACGAATGGGTGGTCGGCCGCAGGATCTTCCGCGAGCGAATTTATGTCCTCGGAGCCGGAGACTACGCTCGCTCCATCGTCGACACCATCCGCGCTCGCCCCGATCTCGGCATGGAGGTTGTCGATTGGGAGGACATACAGATGGAACCCTCCGAGCGAAAGAAACGCTGGATCGAGGCCCTCGACAACATCTCCAAGGCGAAACTTCCGGTTCACCGCATCATCGTTGCCATGGAAAGCCGGCGGGGCGAGTTGCCGGTACAGGAGCTGCTTACGCTGCGTTTCCAGGGCATCGCGGTCGAAGAGGACGGCACTTTGCGAGAGCGCTTATATGGCAAGATCCAGCTCGACGGACTACGCCCTTCGAATTTCCTCTACAGCGAGGGCTTTCGCATTCGGGCCTCGCAACAATTCACCCGCCAGGTTGTCTCCATCTGTGCCGCGGCCTTTGGGCTCTTAGTCTTTCTGCCGTTCCTTCCATTTGTGGTGTTGGCCGTGAAGCTGTCGTCCAGGGGCCCCGTCTTCTTCCGTCAGAAGCGGGTTGGCATGGGCGGACGCATCTTTGAAGTCGTCAAGTTCCGCACCATGTTCACCGATGCGGAAGCCGATGGCGCGAAGTGGGCCACCAAGAATGATCCACGGGTTACAAAGGTGGGCATGTTCCTGCGCAAGGCCCGTATCGACGAGATCCCGCAACTTTGGAACGTACTGCGTGGCGACATGGGTTTCGTCGGGCCGCGTCCGGAGCGGCCGGAGTTTGTCAACTGGCTCACCGAGGAGTTGCCGTTCTATTACCTGCGCACGCTCATCCGTCCCGGCCTCACCGGATGGGCGCAGGTCCGTTACTCATACGGCGCCACCCTCGCCGAGACCAAGGAAAAGCTTGAATACGACCTCTACTACATCAAGCACATGTCCCTGGGGCTGGATCTGCTCATCATGTTTGAGACGATCAAGACGATACTGCGGCGTCGCGGCGCACAATAGTGCAGGCATCGATTCTCATCTATTGAATGAGGTTGGTATGTTCGTTTGCCGTTGCAAGGCCCGACCTCGACTTTGACCGTCCGGCTCCACCGTTGAGTTCCAATGCATTGGTCGCACCCACATCATTCAGCTTGTAAAGCAGGGACCGATAGCTGATCTTCAGCCACTTCGCTGTCTTTTGGCGGTTCCAGTTATGGGCCTTCAGAACCTTCAGAATGATCTGCCGCTCCAAGTCATGGGTGGCCTGCTTCGTAATCAGTTTCAAGGAGATCGGCTGGCTCACATCCACATCCGTCACCGCCCTGGTTGGGGGTTTCTCTTCCTCGACTAACTCCGCGATCAAGGCTTCTTCACTGCCCATCAGCACATAGCTTCGGATCAGGTTGTCCAATTGCCGGATATTGCCGGGCCAATCGTGCTTCTGCATCAAGCGGACCGCATTGCGCGATAGAGGAACCGGATTGACGTGGAACGCGCGTGCATGAAGACCGGTCAGATAGTCCACCAATTGCGGCATATCCTCTGTCCGCTGCCGCAGCGGAGGCAATTGGATGGTTACGGCGTTGATGCGATAAAGAAAGTCCAGCCGGAACGACCCGTCCGCCACCTGTTCGCGCAGGTCGCGATTTGCAACGGAAACCACCCGGGTCTGGATAGTTCGTGTCTCGTGCCCGCCCACCCGCATGAATGAGCCGTCTTGCAAAACCTGCAGCAGCTTGGACTGGACGCCTATATCGAGGCTGCCAACCTCATCCAGAAACAGGGTCCCCCCGTGGGACTGCTCGAGGCGGCCGCGCTTGGTGGAATGGGCCCCGGTAAATGCCCCCTTTTCGTATCCGAAGAGTTCAGTCTCGATCAGCCCCTGGGGAATCGCCGGGCAGCTGACCTTTACTAAGTCGCCAACAGTCCGTTCCGAGGTTCCGTGAATCAGGCGCGCACACAGTTCCTTGCCAGTCCCGCTCTCGCCCTGGACCAGCACCGGCACATTGGTCTTGGCGACCATCTCCAGCTTGCGCCGGATGAGCTGCATCTCCTCGGTTCGGCCGAAAAAGACTTCCACAGGAGGGAGATCGACCTGGGTTTCGTGCTCAGAAAACCGTACAGTAGTCATATTTTCCTGTCGCCGATTGCTCGCGACGCGTCCCGAAACCGGGCAATCCATCCGCCGGGCAACGTAATCCTAAACACCTGGGTACTAAAGTATAAGCACGTTGGGTACCAAATTGACCATTTTGGGGGGCTTACCCACCCCCTAAACTGCCCCAAAAAAACTTATTCTCTATTTCATGTAGATTTTTCCCCAACCTCGTGTAAAATTTCTGCACAATGGTAGGAATTTTATTACCACTTTTGGCAAAACAGCTCTGAAGATTTGGTGTTCGGCGTAGAAACTGGAATACCGGCGCATTGTCACAGCAATCCAGAGAGGTACGCGACCAGGACGATACAGCGCAGCTGTCGTGCTCCGATTTTCTGATTTATCTGCCTCACACGTATACCAGATGCCGGCATGATCCGGCGTCGGTGCAATGGAGCCTAATTTCATGGCGGCTAATGCTTCTTTCTCCCCTGCAAGACCGGTCCCGGTAAGCCGACCCTGCCTTTTTGTGTTCGAGTCGAACCTCAGGGTGCTCAACTACCTGAAGCGTACCTTCTCGGCACTGTATGACCTCCGGCTCTTCTCCGAGGAGCGGGCTTTCCTGCGCGATCTGGAAGCAATGCATCGGCCCAGCCTGGTTCTGCTGGCCTGGGACGGCATATCCCAATCCATGCCTTTATTCTCAGAGGTCCGTAGCTCGCGGCCGGAGATTCCCGTCCTCATCCTGGCCACCGTTGCCGAGATGGCGGATTATGAGGCGTTTGCCCGTCTCGGCGCCAGCGGCGTGGTGCTGAAGCCCTTTGTCGACGACTCGCTGGAAGTCGCCATCGCCAAGCACCTGCTTGTCCACAAGGAAGAGGTGGGTGAACCCAAGGAGATCCGGCTCGAAGGCGGGCACTCCTTTGTGCGATCCAGCAAGCGCATGTGCGAGATCGAAGCCCAGGCACAGCTCGTCGCCCGCTCCGACATCCCGGTTCTAATCCTGGGCGAAAGTGGGACCGGCAAAGAGATTGTCGCAATGTACACCCATCAGATGTCCCGGCGCAGCGGGCGCATGTTCCTGAAGGTGAACTGCGCGGCCATGCCTGCTGACCTGCTGGAGAGCGAGCTCTTCGGATATGAGCAGGGCGCCTTCACCGGGGCCACCAAGAGCAAGCCCGGCAAGTTCGAACTGTGTGATGGAGGAACCATTTTTCTCGACGAGATTGGCGAGATGCCACCCTCCCTACAGGCCAAGTTGCTGCACGTTCTTCAGGATGGCACCTTCTCCCGCCTGGGAAGCCGTGGCCCCACGAAAACAGACGTCCGCATCATTGCCGCCACCAACGTCAATATGAAAGACGCGATGGCCCGCAAGACCTTCCGCGAAGACCTCTACTATCGTCTGAATGGCCTTTCGCTGGTACTTCCGCCTCTGCGGGAACGTCTGGAAGAAATTCCTGCCATGGCGAGCTACTTCATGCGCAAGGGAGCGAAGAAGTACGAACTTCAGCCTCTCCCGATCTCTCCTGCTTTACTCAGCTCGTTTGAGCAGTACACCTGGCCCGGGAACCTCCGGGAGTTGGAGAACATAATCAACCGCTACCTGATTCTGCAGGATGAGCAAACCGTGATCGCCGAGCTCGAAGCGGCGAGGAGTGCGCCGGCGTTACCGGACAAGGCGCAGGATCACGTAGAAGCCGGTGGTCTCAAAAAGCTGGTGAGAGGTCTAAAGGGTGAGGCTGAGTCCTCAGTTATTGCCGGCGTACTCGAGGAGACAGGATGGAATCGAAAGGCCGCCGCAAACGATCTGCAAATCAGTTACAAGGCCCTGCTGTACAAGATCAAGCAGTACGACCTGAGTCCCAAGTCCGCGTGAAGCGGGAGGCAGTGGCTGAAACATCGCAACTGGATATGCTGGTCATCCAGTTCGGGGACCGCACGGTTAAGGGCTATGCGGAGAGAAGCCAATGGCCGCCTGCCGAGGACCTTGACTTCGACGCGGCGCCTCCGGCCTTCAAGCGGCTCGGCTCCGACAAAATGGAGCGGATTTCCCTCGACGGCGTGAAGGCAATCTTCTTCGTCAAATCCTTCGAAGGCAAATGGCACGACGACCTGCGCTTTCACGATCACCTTCCGGCCCCGGACTGCCTGTGGGTCCGCGCCACATTCCACGACGGAGAGGTCATTGAAGGATTGATCGGCAACAATCATAGCTACGTCGTCCATCCCGGCTTTTACATGTCTCCCATCGATCCAGAAGGCAACAACTGGCTGATATACGTGCTCAAGAACAAGCTCAAGGACTTTCAGATTCTGGGACTGCGCGCCGCTCCAAAGAACATGCGCGGGCTGAACTCGGCGAAGGCGACTCCGGTCGAACAGCTCACGTAAGCGTCCGCCAGGCCAGGTAAGGCCTCACATCACAGGTTTATTGAGGAGTGCCTACGCTTCCACCAGAGCGTGCCCGTAGCGCTTTTCCACATACTCATCCAGAATGGCCTGAAACTCTTCGACGATGCGGTCACCCTTCAATGTCGTATACAGCTTGCCGTCTACGTACACGGGCGCCTTCGGCTCCTCGAACGTCCCCGGCAGCGAGATGCCGATGTTCGCGTGCTTTGACTCGCCGGGCCCGTTAACGACGCATCCCATCACCGCCAACTTCAGCTCCTCGACGCCTGCGTATTGTTTCTTCCATTGCGGCATCTGTTCCACCAGGTAGCCCTGGATACGCTCTGCCAGCTCCTGGAAGTAGGTGGAGGTCGTGCGCCCGCAGCCGGGGCAGCTAGTTACCTGCGGCATAAAGCTGCGTATGCCCAGCGACTGTAGAATCTGCTGCGCGCACCGCACCTCCTCGCTGCGATCGCCGCCCGGAGCCGGCGTCAGGCTCACGCGAATGGTGTCGCCGATCCCGGCCAGCAGCAGCGGCGCCAGCCCGGCAGTCGAGGCCACAACGCCCTTCATCCCCATGCCGGCTTCGGTCAGCCCCAGGTGCAGCGCATAGTCGCAGCGCGAGGCAAGCTGGTTGTACACATCGATCAGGTCGCGTACGCCGGAAACTTTTGCGCTGAGCACAATCTGGTCGCGCCGCAACCCATATCGTTCCGCCGCCGCGGCGTTATCCAAAGCCGATATAACCATCGCTTCCATCATTACGTCGCGCGCGGGCAGAGGATCGGCCAGCTTGGAATTCTCATCCATCATCTTGGTCAGCAGCGCCTGGTCGAGCGAACCCCAGTTCACACCGATCCGCACTGGCTTCTGATACTCGACCGCAACCTCGACCATGGTGCGAAAGTTGTCGTCATCTTTGCGCCCGATCGAGCAGTTCCCGGGGTTAATTCGGTACTTCGACAGCGCCTGCGCCGCCTCTGGGTACTTGGTCAGCAGCAGATGCCCGTTGTAGTGGAAATCTCCGATAATCGGCGTCTCCCAACCCTTGGCGCGGATCCCTTCCACAATCGCAGGGACAGCCTTGGCGGCCGCCTCGGTATTCACCGTCACCCTGACCAGTTCCGAGCCGGCCCTCGCTAGCGCCGCAACCTGTTGTACTGTGGACTGAACGTCCGCAGTGTCTGTGTTGGTCATCGACTGCACCACCACCGGGGCATCCGACCCTACCACCACCGACCCGATCTTCACCGCAACTGCGCGCCGCCGCTCGATCTGAGGCATAATTTCTCCACCCCCAGTTTACCAGTTACACTAGGGTGGCTGGCCCGGTAGCTCAGTTGCATAGAGCAGCGCACTCCTAACGCGAAGGTCGCAGGTTGGACTCCTGCCCGGGCCACCATAATTCATAGAAAATAAATAGCTTACCAACGAACCCCAGGTCTACTTCAATAGCTTTAGCAGATTGGTACAATGTTTGGTACACCGTTCCCGCATTGCAGCTCATTGCATCGACGGAGGCTCGTAAGCCATCACCGAAGAACTTTCGGCTGTTAGATCGTGGCATCGCGCACTTGCTCCCGAACGCACCCTGGATTTGGTGGATAGTTTGATAGCCGCATCAAGAGGAGAACGTTCCGTTTGACGGGATTGTCTGATTGGCGGACTACTTGCTGGCGGGCGCGTCTCTGACGATAGGCTCGGCCACCGCGACTCCAATCCTCCTCAGTGAATCGTAAGCCGCGGCGCGAACAAAGTAGTAGTGGAATTGTGAGACCGCTGGATCCGTGAGCAAGGACCTGAGGAGCTCGATATTTGCAGGTGTCGGGAAGTTCACAAGAAGCCTAGCGCCGTTCTCGCGCTCAGTACCAGAGCCAGAGACGATTTCGTTCTTTGCTAATTGCTCTAGGCTTTTGTCGACCGGCACGGATGTAATGCAGTAGCAATGCGCTTGATCCGCATGGCCCAAGGAACGTGACGCTTGATCCGTAAGCCAGAACGTCACGATAGGAACTGGATTTCCTACCGGGTGGCTCTCAATCGCGTTCACGGTTGCTCTCACAATTTCTTGAGGGTCATTCAAAACCCGCATGTCAGCGGTGAGTACCTTCAGACCTGGGTCCGATAAGCTGATTGCGTTTGGGCCGTAGCGAGGGGTTGTGGGGGTTCTTGCATACCCATAAAAGAATAGAGCCTGACTGCCGGCATCACGCCAGCTCACGAGAGTAGGTTTCCCAACACCCTCCACGACAATCTTCACTCGGGTATCAACTGCACCCCCTTTGAGTTGGCGGTCCACCTTAACTTCGACTTCGCTGCCGTTCTCCTTCGTCTTGAGGTCTTGGACATCTACAATCTTTCCAATCAGGACTTGGGGCGACGTGATCGCCAAAGTGTCCAGGCACGGAACCGCTTCGGGATTTTGAGCATGGAGTGCGTGACCCAATGCCAAGGGAGGAACGAGAGCAAGCCATAGAAGTCGCAGTCGCATTGTTGATGATCCTCTCGGGAGTAGGACAAGATTATTCTGCAAGACGTAACCAGCCGAAGCAAGACAGAATACGGCGCAAATTGGTGTCCACTGCCCGCAACTTATGATGGACAGGCGTGTTGCATTGTTCTTACTCGCGTATAGCGGAACCAAATTTGGATCTTCGGTGTCCAAGCAGTAGGGTCTTGGTCAAAGCATGGTGATTGCTTCGAAATCGTTTCTTTTCGGACCGCCGCTAGGCGGGCCTCAAGGATAAAGCACATGGAAAGGCAAAAGTTCTTAGCATTCGGCATCGTACTTGCCATCAGCGTGGGTACCGTCAGTACGGAGGCAATGGCTGTGCAAGTGAGCGAGGCCTCTTCACTCAGTGCTCAAAACACCGAAGACGTCCTGCGAAGATTTTCGGCCTCTCTCAAAGCCGAAGACTTTGCCCAGGTATTAGAAGGAATCAAACGTCCCTTTTATACCAGCTACCCTCCAACGAATGCGGGGGTAGTTAACCTTTCGAAAACGGCTCCGTCGGCTGAAACCATCAAGCTCTGGTTGGAAATGTATGCGGCCCTCGACTCGGTCGAATACCAGCTATCGAAACGCATAAAGACCGTTTATACGCATGTGTCACCGCCCGAAGCTGCAGGCTTGTATTCGGGCGATCCGGCACCTTCCGAAATACACGATCCTGTACTCAGAAAAGAATATGAAGCAAGGATTGCTGAGAACGAAAAGAACAGGTTAGTAATGATCAATGCCTCAGCCATACGTAACCAAAGAATGGCTGCTTCTTCGTTCTTCTGGTTGTGGGCAAATGGAATGTATATCGACAATCCAGGTGCTCAGGCATCGATCGAGACCGAGGCGAGATCACTCGGCTGCTCCCCGGAGCGCGTTCAGTGGATAAAGACGATCGTTTCCAGGAAGGGATTTGCTCCCGCTGAGCCCATTCCATCAGGAAAGTAAACGTCATCTCGGAGCTAGGAGCATCGCATGCAAATGTATCGAATGTCTGCACTGGTCGTGCTGGTAGGCTTGTGTAGAACCTCTGCCATCTCACAGCTCAGAGTCATCAATAGCGGGCCGGTGTGTGATTCAGGAGGTGTCTCGGATGCGGGCAAGCCTCTCTTCTTTCCGCAACACGATGGCATCGCTTTCGGCGTGTCACTCCCAAAACGATCCTTCCTAGTCGGAGAACAAATTCCCGCTTATGTCTGGATCAACAATGTGAGCGACAAAGACTACGCTAGCTCCACTTGCGGAATGTGGACAGATTGGGATGTCGCCGTATGGAACCAAAGCGGCGAAAGGCTCCCAAGCTACATGGAGAGACAACATCTTTCTCCCGGGGACTGCTCGGCGAACGCTTTGATACGCGTCAAAGCTCACTACTGCATGCTCGCGAATGAACTTGCGTTAGAAAAGAACTTTGAACTCAAGCCAGACAAGTATCGGCTTGGTGAGTTGCCGTGGCCACCGTTCATGCCGAGCCCGAAACTGGCTCCCGCCAAGATGCCAGCGGTTGATGATTCGCTGCTCTTCAATGTTGGTGATCGCTCCTCAAGTGAAGACACGATTTCTGTTCCTGTAAAGAAGTCCGCTGTTGATGAAGCGGTCACAGCTCCAAAGGTCTTGGGTCGCGTGGTTCGTTCAGATAATGGCACGCCGATTCCGGCAGCTGAGGTCTTTCTGAATACAGGAGCGCCCAACGATTCCTGCTGTCACAAAGCAGTGACTGATAGCAATGGAGACTTCAGCTTCTTAAACCTTCCTGACGGGGCTTACACCGCGAATGCATTCGCAGATGGATTCGTAACCGGCGACTACCACTGTACTCCCGGTCCCAAGAGCGTCTGCAAAGATCGCGTGCAGCATATTGATTCCTCGTCCCATACCAAGATTGATTTTCGCCTTCTTCCCGAAGCCGTTGTTACCGGCCAGATCGTCACTTCGGATGGTCATCCTGTGGGCGCCGGCCTGTTGGTAACAGCAGTACCGGTGAGTTTGCTTGGGGAGGGGTCGAATGGGGTCTATTCAACTTGGTCGGAAGGCACAACCGACGCAAATGGGAACTTCAGATTAGGTAAGTTGCCACCCTCCAGCTACCTCATTAGGGTGCGGCAGGAGATGGGAGGACGATTGCCCGTGCCCGCATCCGATCCTCGATATCACGAAGCATGGTTTGGCAACAGTCCCACGCCAAGGGGCGCTGTCCCCATTACGTTGAAAGAGGCGGAGACGCGCAATGATGTTCGCATTGTGGTTCACACCGAGGCTCGGTACAACATTGTTCTATGGCTAAGCGGTCCAGATGGGGTTCCACCTCCCCGCGAGTACATCGTTTCCATCCCTGAATCAAGCACAACCGCATTGAAACAACCAGATGGGAGCTATCTCATCCGGAATGTCTCCCCAGGACATTACAAACTCAATATTTTTGCGGCTGGATTACCAGGTAATTTAGCGTGGCCTCACTACGCAGACGTCGATGTCGGGAATGAAGACACTTCGATGCACGTCAACATCACTGTTAAGCCATCTAAGCCATCCGATGGCGGGCCGCAATAAGCGGAAGGTCGGCAGACGGCCGACCAATCGACCACACCGGGGCGACGCTCAACATCCATGGCGAATACCCTCCGTTTCAGCGTCCGTCAAGGCGCTTCGCCCGCTACGCGGCGCGCAGAATCGCGCGGCCTTGACCGACGCCTCCGCTCCGGGTGAGGGGCTGTCATGAGAAGAATGTCTTCTTCTCACGTGTCCAAAGACACATGGAGCAGGCAACGGCGGAGAGCTGTAGTGAGCTGGTAAGGAGCAGCAAAGCCGACGAGGCCAGAACCTACGCCACCCCCTGCTCCGAATGGGTGACAATGGGTAAAAACGGGTATCTGGCACCATTGGGTGCAAAACGGCTATAAATGGGTGAAAATGGATATCAGCCATGCACCGCATAACCAACATCACGATTACCCCGGAAATCCTCAAGCTCATCGCCGAGATCGACGAGTTCAAAGGGCGCTGGACCGTCATTGAAACCCTCGCCCCTGAAAAACTGACCACCTTGCGGCGAATCGCCACGATTGAAAGCGTGGGGTCGTCCACCCGTATTGAGGGATCGAAGCTCAGCGATGCGGAAGTGGAGAAGCTGCTCTCCGGGCTGCATACCAAATCATTTGCAAGCCGCGACGAGGAGGAAGTAGCGGGCTACGCCGATGCGATGGACATGATTTTCGAGGGGTATGAGGCTATCGCTTCGACCGAGAATCACATCAAGCAGCTCCACGGCGTCCTCCTCAAATACAGTTCCAAGGATCAGGATCATCGCGGCCAGTACAAGACCGTCACGAACCATGTCGAGGCGTTCGGACCTGACGGTAAGAGTCTGGGCGTTGTCTTTGAGACGGCGACGCCGTTTGAAACGCCGGGATGGATGAAGGACCTTGTCGATTGGTTTAACCGTGCAGTGGAAGAGGAGAGTCATCACCCTCTGATCCTGATTGGAATCTTCATTGTGGTGTTCCTCGCGATCCATCCGTTCAAAGACGGCAATGGCAGACTATCGCGTGTGCTTACGACCTTGCTGCTGCTGCGGGCCGGGTACGGCTATGTCCCCTACAGCTCTATGGAAGGCGTAGTTGAGCAGAACAAGGACAGCTATTACCTGGCCCTCCGCAGGACTCAGCAAACGATCCGCAAGGAAGAGCAGAACTGGGAAGCATGGTTGGTCTTTTTCCTAAAGACGATGGCGAAGCAGAAAGATAACCTCGCCGTGAAGGTGAAGGAGGAGCAGGCGCTTCGCTCATCCCTGCCCGCGCTTTCCCGCCAGATTTTGGAACTGGCGAAGACGCGCGGCGAAGTCACCGTCAAGGAAATCGAGGACTCGACCGGCGCAAACCGCAACACCATCAAGGTGCATGTCAAGAAGCTGGCGGAGCAACAATATCTGCATCAGGTCGGGCAGGGTCGCGGGGCACGCTACACGATCAAGTAGCTGCCGCGCGGCTGGCCTTAACGGTCATGAAGGCGAAGGCAACAGCATGACAAGAAGAGGAAGTTGATGTTGCAGATTGTAGGGGCTCCCGACGATGGCAAGAGTGCGAATCATCTGTATCAGCGACACGCACGGACAACACGCTAGTGTACGTGTTCCCGATGGCGACATCCTGATCCATGCGGGCGATTTCATGACCTACGGGAATGCGCCGCGCGAGATCATCGACTTCAACACATGGCTTGCTCGTCAGCCTCATGCACACAAGATTGTCATCGCCGGAAACCATGATCGGCTGTTCGAGTCACACCCAATGCCCGCTCGCGCCCTCATCACAAATGCCATCTATTTAGAGGATTCGGGCGTCGAAGTGGAGGGCCTGAAGTTCTGGGGATCGCCTGTCCAGCCGCCTTTCAACAACTGGGCATTCAACATACAGCGAGGCCAGCCGATACGCCGGCATTGGGACAAAATCCCGATGGGGACAGATGTTCTGGTGACTCACGGACCGCCTTTCGGGATTCTCGATCAATCCCGCCCGATGACCGACCATTTAGGTTGCGAAGAGTTGGCAGAAGTTGTCGAGAAGATCGCACCCAGGCTCCATTTGTTCGGGCACATACATGGCGGTCAGGGGCGTGTGCATGGTAGCAATGGATGTGAATTCGTGAATGCCTCTGTGCTGAATGAACACTACATGCTGGTGTCTGAGCCGGAGATCGTTGACCTGGAGATTTGATCTGGGGTGAGGCGGTCACAAAGTTATTTGAGGTGATTAATTGGACGCTCCAATGGCATTCGAACGGTATGTCGGCGTGGACTACTCCGGTGCGGAAACCCCTGTGGCTAGCCTCAAAGGCTTGCGCGTATATGTCGCGGACAGGGACACCCCACCGGTAGAAGTTCAGCCTCCCGCAAGTGCGAAGAAGTATTGGACACGGCGTGGGATTGCGGAATGGTTGGCGCAAGTTCTATCCGAAGAGACACCGACCCTTGTCGGTATCGACCACGGCTTTTCCTTCCCTCACCGATACTTTACAGAGCACGGTTTGCCGCTCGATTGGAGGAACTTTCTGGAGGACTTTCAACGTCATTGGCCGACAGATGATGACCATACCTACGTCGATTTTGTTCGCGAGGGAGCCTGCGGAGATGCGACTGCGCGATCCGGTAATGCAAAGTGGAGGCGCGTGACCGAAATTCGCGCTCGGGGTGCAAAGTCGGTATTCCATTTTGACGTTCAGGGATCAGTTGCAAAGTCTACGCATAGCGGTATCCCTTGGCTGCGGTATATCGATTTGAAGACAGCCGGTCGCATTCACTTCTGGCCCTTCGATGGATGGCAGTTCCCGGCGGGGAAGTCAGTTGTGGCAGAGGTCTACCCAGCGCTTTGGAGTCGGAGCTTTGCCCAGGAGAGCCGCGACAGTCATCAGCACGATGCTTATTCAATCGCAGCTTGGATGAGACAGGCCGACGGCAATGGATCGCTAGCGACCTTCGCCGGGCCGCCTCTTGATGAAGCAGACCGCAGGGTTGCTGAAATCGAGGGATGGATTCTCGGCGTCATGTGACTGCTTCGGTGCCGCACGCCCGGTTCTCCTACATGTCTCGTCTACCTCAGCATAGGCAAGAGCGAAGGGCACGCTGCGATGCAGCGGGTGAATAGCTGACACGTCATCCCCAATGGGTAACTGCAAAGGAACGCAAAGTTCACGATTGATAACGTGTTTCGTTTCAGACGCTTGGCTTTTTGTGTTTCCGGCTGTAAACACCGGTATCATGGGCAACATTTCTCAGCAGTTGTGGCATTCGTAGAAACCGGTAGCGCGGTGGAAGCATCAAAGCGCTTCAAGGGACACCTGTTCCAGTAGAGCATCTCGAATGGCCTCCTCAAACGACAAGCCGCACGAAACGACTATGCCGTCATCTTCTCCGGGCTCGGTAAGTGATACCTCCCGTGCAAGATCCATTGCAACGCGCCTCACCGAGACTGAGTTTGGCGAGGTTGAGGAGGCAGCCGCGAACGCCGGTAAGAAGGTGGCGGAATGGCTACGCGAGGCGGCGCTCGCCCATGTCCGCGCTGGCGCAGAGGAGCAGACCGACCCGATTCTACTGGCGGAGATCATGGGGATGCGTAACCTGATGCTGAATCTGTTCGCCAGGGCGTCGGAAGGGCCACTGACCACTGAAGACTTACGCAAGATGTCGGCCTATTCGGACTCTATTAAGGAGCAGAAGGCTCAAGAGTTCATGGCCCGAAGGCTCCGCCGGAACAGTATCCAAAGTACGGTCAAGCCGGAATGAAACTCTCCCGCATTCGATTTGCATTTCCGTGGCGCATCGCGGTGATCCTGACCCTTGTTCCATGTCTCCCGGTTCTCGCGTTCTGGGCATGGTTCCGGTGGGAAGTCCCACCGTTGCAGCGGTATTATTTCGCCGCCTATTGGGACAGTTCGGAAGGTGCAAAGCTGCCTGCTGCGCAGACCCAAGTCCAATGGCTCATGGCGACGGCTCCAGGACGCAAGAGACGATGGTGCATAGGCTCCGATGTCACGAACGGAAGCCAAAACGGTCTGTCTCTGAAACTCTCGCCCGCCGCTCTTGAACAAGGATGGGTCGGCATAGAGAGAACCTCCGTAGAAAGCATGGGTTCCGCCGAGTTGGAAGGCCTCTTGCAAGAATATTTCTATGACGGCGTAAGTTTCCGTCAACTCGTAAATGAACCGTTGCTCTATGGTGTTGCGACCTGGGTGATCGTTGCGTATCTGGCATTCATGTTGAGGGAGGATATTGGGGACGAATGGAGACACCTTCGACGAGCGGTTGAGGAGCCGAAATGGTCATCGAATTATGGATGGGATTGGCCCGAGAATCGAGAGGGGATTGTCGCTCGAATCCGGTCGCGAATTGCCTACTGGAATAGCGTGAAGAGCGTCCAACTTCAGTGGGCGAACTTCGGGGCTGCAATCAGCCGTCGATCCAGTCTCAAGAAGCTCCCGAATCCAGAGAGTCTTCGTGGGAGTAACCGACCGGCATCGACTGAAGTTCCAGGCGAGGTTTCTACTGCGCCGCAACTCGCCAATCCACTCCCTTCTCACTCGCCACAACTACCGTCCCAGCGACGTACCATCTTCCCCGGATCGTCTCCATCGGATGCGGCACATTCGCAGTTAGAACCGTGGAACGAATCGGAATGGATTGATTGAGGTAGAGACCTCCGATGTCTCGGAGTCTTCCAGGTCGAATCGCATATCAACTTTGCATCTCTTCGCTCGACGGCAAGCGGCGGATAAAGCCTTCAAGTTAATCTCCTTCAACTCATCTTAAAGGTCTGTCTGACGAGAGCTATTTGAGCGCTAGATTGACCTCGTTTGAGCATGGAAATACATTTGTTGGAACTCAAGAGAAAGTGTTGTCTCGGGCTGCCTTCGAGCAGCATGTTGAGTCTTGCAATGTGCCATCTATAACTACTTACTATGGGCTAGTAATTGCCACTGTAATCCGTTGCCTTCCACTCCAGTAATTGTCTTAGCTAAAGATAGAAATAACCAATAGACATAGGTGTTTTAGCGACTATGCCCTCAAGAAATATTTTGGAATAATGACCCACTTATCCACAAATCTGGGCTACGATGTGAACCAAGACGGTAACTAGATGCTGTCTTGCGGGCCTAAGCATATGTTGACTATCTCTAAATCGTTATCTGCTGGACAAGCACGGACGTACCATGCGCGCGAGTTCACCTCCGAACGGCAGAACTATTGGAGCCGCGATCAGCAAGGGCATAGCGAGTGGCAGGGCAGGCTCGCGCAGGAGTGGGGCTTGCATGGGAACGTAGGGGCTGAAGAGTTTGCTCGTTTGAGCGAAGGTCGGCATCCGGAGAGCGATGCGCAGCTTGTCAAGCATCAGCCCGCCAGGACCTACGACAATCGCTATGGCAAGCAGATTACCAGTTCAGAGCATCGAGCAGGGTGGGACGCCACGTTTTCCGCACCGAAGTCTGTTTCACTTACGGCCCTTGTAGGTGGCGATGATCGTGTGCGTGGGGCGCACCGTGAAAGTGTTCGCGTGGCGTTGCATGAATTGGAGCGGTATACACAGGCGAGGATCGGTAACGTCCATGCGCCGGAGACAACGGGCAAGTTCATTGCAGCTACTTTCGAGCATGACACTGCACGTCCCGTAGATGGCTATGCCGCACCGCAGCTTCACACACACGCTGTCGTCTTCAATATGACCGAGCGTGACAACGGACAGACGCGTGCCCTGCAAGAGCGCAGTCTGTTTCAATCGCAACACTATGCGACTAGCGTCTATCGCTCCGAGTTGGCAATGAGGCTGCAAGGGCTTGGTTACGAGATTGAGCGGGGCAAGCATGGTCAGCCTGAAATCAAGGGCTATTCGCAGGAGTATCTGGAGGCATCGAGCCCGCGTCGTGTGCAGATCAAAGAACACTTACAGGAGATTGGCAGAGAGGGCGCGGGCGCAGCGCAGGTTGCTGCTCACCGCACACGCGACAGCAAGGAACTCCATTCGCCCGAAGAAGTATTGCAGCAGCACCGTGACTTGGCCGCGCGATTCGGTCATCAGGCAGACCGTGTAGTCGCAAGGGCACACGAACAGCATCATGAAGTGCAACCGGAAAAGACAGCGCAACAGTCAGTGACCTATTCGCGCAACCATGTCTTTGAACGCTCCGCCGTTCAGGATGAACGCGCGATCCTTCAAGCTGCGATTGACCGGAGCATGGGGCATGCTTCCCATGCCCAGGTACGACAGGAATTTGAGCAGCGAGTGATGCGAGGTGAGTTTCGGGCAATTGCACGAACGGATGGCAGACCCGCCCCGCTTTACACGACCGCTGAGATGGTGCGGATGGAGCGTGAGATCGTCGGGCATATGCAGCGAGGAAATCAGCGTGGCTATGGCGATCCCATGTTGCTATCTCCGCAGTTGCGAATTTGGACAGAAGATCGCCATCCTGAGTTGAACCGGGCGCAACGCCATGCGGTAAATGAGATATTCCTGAGCCGCGAGAGGATTGTGGGCCTCGATGGTGTTGCCGGTGCAGGTAAGACAACGACACTGGCTGTCATCCGTGAGGGTGCCGAAACGCAGGGCTACAGGGTCGAGGGATTCGCGCCGACATCTCGTGCAGCGCACAAGCTTGCCGAGGCTGGCATGGAGACTTCCACTCTCCAGCATCATCTTGCCAAAGGGATGCAGCCCGACAATGGAGAGAAGCGCTTGTATGTGCTCGATGAGTCCTCGCTTGCGTCCACGCGCCAGATGCATGATTTTATCGAACGTCTTCATTGGAATGATCGGGTGCTGTTGGTAGGAGATAGTCGCCAGCATGAAGCCGTTGAAGCGGGCCGTCCGTTCGCGCAATTGCAAGAGGCAGGGATGCGGACGGCGACGTTGAATGACATCGTTCGTCAGCGCGACCCAGAGTTGAAGCAGGTCGTTGAGCAGTTGGCGCGCGGCCAGGTGGGAGCCGCCGTCGAGAGTCTTGACCAGCAGGGCCGTGTGCATCAGGTGAAGGGACACGATGAACGTATCGCGGCCATTGCGCGCGAGTATGCCAAGTCTCCTGGCGGCACACTCGTTGTTTCGCCGGACAACCGTTCGCGCAGCGAGATCAATCAGCGGATACATGATGAGCTGCAATCGCGTGGACTTGTGAGCAGGCAAGAGCATTCCGTGCGGACGCTTGTTCCGCGTCAGGAGATGACCGGCGCGGATCGCAGTTGGGCACAGAAGTACCAGGTCGATGATATTTTGCGGTACTCGCGCTCATCGAAGGAAACCGGCATCAAGAAGGGCGACTACTCCCGTGTCCTTGCTGTGAACGCCCAGGCGAACACTCTGACCGTCGTGCGGGGAAATGGGGAGCAAACCACCTATGACCCCCGTCGCCAGGTTGGAGTTTCGGTCTACCGAGAGCAGGAGAAGAGGTTCTCCGTAGGAGATCGTATCCAGTTCACCGCGCCTAGTCAGGAATTGAAGATCGCCAATCGTGACTTGGGAACCGTGGAGAGCATTGGGCGGGATGGAACGATGCGGTTACGGTTGGATGACGAGCGCAAAGTCGAGTTCAGTCCGCAGCAGCATCCCCATCTCGACCACGGATATGCCGTCACTAGCCATTCCAGCCAAGGTCAGACAGCAGAGCGCGTGTTGGTGCATGTAGACACGGGGCTTGGTGCGAAGGACTTGCTCAACAACCGCATGGCGTACGTCTCGATCTCGCGCGGCCAATGGGATGCACAGTTGTTTACCGACAGTCTTGAGAGGCTGCCAAAGGCGTTAGGCCACGAGATTTCGCACCAGAGCGCCTATAAGCCGGAGCAGGCTATCACCCCGCCCCAGCAGAAGATCATGCCAGCGCTGGACAAGGAAGTGAGCATGGGTTTGGGGTTGAGTCTTTGAAAACTTCCCTGTTGGAGAGATGAGGGGATGGTGGTAGGAAAGTCGTAGTTGAGGACAGGGACGTTCAGAACACGCAAGAGAATCTTGTAGAGGAGATGAAACTATGTCGGCAGAGCGGGTCATTAATTTCGAGCGAGGCGGAGTTAAGTCGCCACAACGGGAGTACAAGGGGACAGAATTCAGGATCGGTCGCAAAAAGCCTCCCCAGCGGGTCACTGTGGCACCTGAAGATAAGCTGCTGGTGAGCCGTGAAGAGGCCGCCCAACTTCTGTCTATTAGCCAGCGTGGGCTTGACTACCTCGTGTCGTCGAAACGCTTGCCGACCCGGAGAATCGGGGGACGAGTTCTTATTCCCGTAGCCGACCTTCGGAAGTATGCTCGCTGTGATCATCCGGAACGAATCGTCAGCTGAAGCCCGTGCAGCACGATTCATTTGCATTGGGGGAGCAATCACGTATGGATAAACCCGGATCAGGCCGATAACCTTGCGGATCAAGCTGCCCTTCTACTGTTCAAAAAAGATACAGCATTCTCTAAATGTCGCTGGTCCATGTGGGCGTAACGCGCAGTCATCTGGATCGTTTTGTGACCGGCGAGTTCCTGGATCGTCTTAAGGGGAACGCCAGCCTGTGCTAAACGGGAACAAAATGTGTGCCTGTTGTCGTGCCACCGGTAGTTCTTCACCTTTGCCTTTTTGAGCGTTTCAATCCACCACTTCTTGTTATCGCCAATCCCAAATATGGAATCCGAAGGAGACTGATTGGGCATGTCTTCAGCGCGATTCTTGCGCGACAAGTGCATGGCAAGAAGTGCCCTAAATGCCCCATAGACATCGTCGTTCATAGGTATATGGCGGACTTCACCGTTTTTTGTCTCACGAACCGAGATGCGGCGACGCTCAAGATCCACGTCTGGTCTCTGAAGACCATACTGCTCACCCTTCCGCATACCAGTCCCAAGTGAAATAGTGAGCTCATGGATGCGATGCTCCAGCCGTTTCCGCATCTGCTTGTTCAAAGTCGGGCAAGCGTCCACCGCATTCTGCAAGACCTTACGGATTCTCTCTTCTTCCTCCTCGCGCAGAAAGCGGATTACACCGTTGCCGATCTTCTTCTGTTTCACATCACGAGCAGGATTCACTTGAACCTTGTCCCGTTCCTTACCATAGCGGTACATGGAAGAGAGCGTGACCTTAAGGCGATTGCGAGAAGCTGGAGCCAACGGCTTACCCGTCTTGTCATTCTTTACGGAGTCAAGCCAATCGGCGAGTTCGGGCGGCCTGAGGGATGCAGCCACACGATCTCCGAACTCCCGCTTGATTAGGCCGATGCGGTAGACCGGGTTCCTTTGGTCTTTGTACTCTTTCGGATTGCGCTGGATATGACGCAATAAATCATCACACAACTCGCTGACTTTGACCGAACCAGTGACGAGCGGAGTGGCTCTCAGATCGTTGGCGGTCTGAGGTTTCTCTTTGGCGGTCTTGGGAATATAGCCTTCCCGATCATCCCTGATCTTCTGAATCGTGGCCAAATGAGCAATAGCCTTTTTCATGCCTGCCTTGTTGGGGCCAAAAGACTTCTTTACGCCAACGCCTTTCACCTTATAGCGGGCGTACCAGTAGCCTTTGCGTTCGTAAAGGCCAGGGAAATCCTCATGAGCGAGCATTGGGCCGATCGTCTTTGCTGTGGTGCTGGCAGCCATATCCACCTCCGAAATCTCCGCTTCAGGATACGCCAAATTGGTACACCTTTGGTACACCACGGCCAGATTTTCATGCAGCTTATTGCAACTCTTTCCAAACTCAGCAAGCGCCACAACACCCAATGTTTATAGGGGTATTAGCCGCATCTACCTGCAATCCGTCGAAGTGGATTGCAAAGCACAGAGCGCACTCCTAACGCGAAGGTCGCCGGTTGGACTCCGGCCCGGGTCACCACAGAAT
>CAZAXI010000039.1:0-29490 GCA_964489045.1 uncultured Granulicella sp.
AAAACGGCACCGAGATATACACGCCCAGCGAACGGTCCAAGTCCAGCCTCCGCCCCAATTGTTTCACGCACCCGGATGTTTCTCTGTGTTCTCCGTTCTTCTCTGCGAACTCTGTGATTCGCTTTCCGTCCCTCCGCTGCCCACAATCCGAATCCCCTCCTCCTCGCCACCATCTAAAATAGAACTACCCGGATGGCCGACGACCCAAAACCCAAGCCGCAGCAACCTGCAGCCAAACCCATACCCGCCGCCCGCAGCGCGCAGGACGACGACGTCGCCGGCAAGGCTTACGACTCGCGCCTCATGCGCCGCCTGCTCACTTACCTGCGCCCCTACAAGCCGCAGGTCGCCATCTCCTGTGTGGCCACCCTCCTCAAGGCCGCCAGCGATTCCGCAGGACCGCTCTTGATGATGATCGCCGTCGACACCTACATGTCCGGCAAGCCACCCGAGCAGCTCTCCTGGCTCGCCCGCCATCTCAGCCGCCATCCCCTCGCTCCCATGCGCGGCGTCACGCTGATCGCTGCCATCTACCTCGGCTGTCTCCTCTTCACCTTCCTCCTCGAACTCCTCCAGACCTACCTCATGCAGTGGACCGGCCAGAAGGTCATGTTCGATATGCGCAAGCAGATCTTCCGCCACCTTCAGCGCATGTCGCCCGCCTTCTACGACCGCAACCCCGTCGGCCGCCTGGTCACCCGTCTCACCTCCGACGTCGACGCCCTCAACGAGATGTTCACCTCCGGCGTGCTCGCCATCTTCGAAGACGTCTTCACCCTCTGCTTCATCGTCGCCATCATGATCTGGAAGAGCTGGCCGCTCGCCCTGCTTACTCTCTCCGTCATTCCCGCGATTCTCTTCGTCACTCGCATCTTCCGCGCCAAAGTCCGCGACAGCTACCGCCGCCAGCGCGCCGCCACCGCCCGCATCAACTCCTTTACCCAGGAATACGTCTCCGGAATGTCGGTGGTCCAGCTCTTCAACCGCGAACAGCACGCCTTCAACGCCTTCTCCGCCGTCAACGCCGAAAACAAGCGCGCCTGGACCGACGCCATCTTCGCCTACGCCTGGTACTACCCGGTCGTCGAATTCCTCTCCTCCACCGCAATTGCCTTCGTTCTCTGGCGCGGCGGCATCGCCGTCCTCAACGCCGTCCGATTCACCTGGATCACGCATCACCGTTATCTAATCCCGCCCAGCGGCGACGTCACTCACTGGAGCATCTTCGGCAACGTCGTCAGCATCGGCGTCCTCATCGGTTTTATCCAGTACGCGCAGCGCTTCTTCCGTCCCATCCAGGACCTCAGCGAAAAATACAACATCCTCCAGGCCGCCATGGCCGCCAGCGAGCGCGTCTTCAAGCTCCTCGACACCGAACCCACCATCGTTTCGCCCGCCCACCCCATCCCCGGCAACAACTCCGGCTCCATCGAGTTCCGCAACGTCTGGTTCACCTACGACCAGCGCGCTACAACGAACAACGAAGAACGAACAACGAGCAACGCCTTCGCTCCAGACCCCGACATCGAATGGATCCTCCGCGGCGTCTCCTTCACCATCGACCCCGGCGAAACCGCCGCCATCGTCGGCCACACCGGCGCAGGCAAGACCACCATCATCTCACTGATGATGCGTTTCTACGACATCCAGCACGGCCAGATCCTAGTTGACGGCGTCGATATCCGCGACCAGGACCTCACCGCGCTCCGCCGCCGCTTTGGTGTCGTCCTCCAGGACCCGTTCCTTTTCACCGGCACCATCGCCGAAAACATCCGCCTCGGCAGCAGTTGGATCACCGACGAGAACCTAGAAAACGCCGCCGAAGAGGTCAACATCGCCGACTTTATCCGCACCCTCCCCGCCGGCTTCAACGAGCCCGTCCGCGAGCGCGGCGCCACTCTCTCCACCGGCCAGAAGCAGCTCATCAGCTTCGCCCGCGCCCTCGCCCACGCGCCCGCTATCCTCGTCCTGGACGAGGCCACCAGCTCCGTCGACACGGACACCGAACACCGCGTCCGCCTCGCCCTGTCCCGCATGATCACTGGCCGCACCAGCGTCCTCATCGCCCACCGCCTGTCTACAGTTCAGTCGGCGGACACCATCCTCGTCATGCACAAAGGCCAGCTTCGCGAGCGCGGCTCCCACCAGCAACTCCTCGCGCAACACGGCCTCTACTACAAGCTCTACCAGCTCCAATACCGCGACCAGGAACTGGCTACTCCCATCCCCGACCCCATCCCGTCCACCGCCTAGCGAACGGGCAAACCCAACCACACCAGCTGTCATTCTGAGCGCGGCGAAGAACCCCCCGCATTTCGCCTTTGCCCTCGCCTCTCCGCCAAATCCCCGCAATCCTTAACAGCTTCCTTACGAACATCATGGAATAGTGAAGCAGAGGACCTCTATCCTTATGCCTTGCTCCCGTGCATGCCGCTTGCTCCTCGTCGCAGCCGCCGCACTCCTTCCTGCGCTTTCCATCGCACAGAACCCCGGCCAGCAGCCTCCCAAGCGAACCTTTTGGCAGCGCTTCCTCGGCATCCATCCCGACCTCAGCGGCGGCTGGCTCTTCGTCGGATTCAAGGGCGACAGCCACGACGGCCTCTACTTCGCCGTCAGCAAAGACGGCTCGCGCTGGGAGACCATCAACTTCGACCGGCCCGTCCTCTGGCAGGAGCGGCGCGGAGAACTCATGCGCGATCCCTTTATCCAGCGCGCCCCCGACGGCAGTTTCCGCCTGGTCTGGACCTGGTCCACTGACCCCGCCATCATCGGCTACTCCACCTCAACCAACCTGATTTATTGGTCGAAGCAGCTTCAATTGCCTGTAACCCAGGTCCTCCCCGCCGCCGCCAGTGTCAGCGCACCCGCAACCTACTACGATCCCGAAAAGAAGGACTGGCTCCTCCTCTTCTCCGCCGCGGATTCGCCAACCCCTGCAGCCGGCAATCGCACCTACGTCACCACCACTCCCGACTTCAAACACTTCGAGCCCGCACGGCCATTCGACCCCGGCCACGACATCGCCAGCCCAACCCTCCTGGCCGAGAAGCAACACGTCTCCGACGCCACCGCGAAGATTGCCCCTCCCGCCGGCCTCAGTCACGGCTCCCTCCTCCATCTCGAAACCCCTGAGTACAACCTTCTGCACAACTACCACGGCGGCTTGGACTCCGCCCAGACAAAATAAATCCCCACGCCCGTCACTCTGCTCGACACGAGTTGAAGAATCGCGATAGCAGAATTCTGAACTGCTATGATCAGGGGCACTATTATGTCCAGTGCGACAACCTCATCCTCGTTGCTGCCGGCGCAGGAGAAGCTCTGGCCATACTTTGCGCTCTTTTTCGTATCGGGGTTCCCTGCGCTGCTGTACCAGACAGTGTGGCAACGAGCGCTTTTCACGATATACGGTGTGAATGTCGAATCGGTCACAGTGATTGTGACGGTGTTCATGCTTGGTTTGGGCCTCGGCAGTCTCGCCGGCGGACGACTTTCGACGCTGCGCCGAGTGGCCGCTTTGTCAGCCTTCGGTGCAATTGAGACTTCGATCGGCGTATTTGGATTTTGCTCCCTGCCGCTTTTTCATTGGGCGGCAAGATTCACAGCGGGCGATTCGACTGCGGAGACGGGCGCGATCGCATTCGCGCTTCTGCTCGCGCCGACTCTCCTGATGGGGAGCACATTGCCATTGCTCGTCGCCCACCTGGTGAAACATTCAGACAATGTAGGCCAGTCAGTGGGCTCGCTCTATTCCGCGAATACTCTTGGCTCCGGCGTTGCGTGCCTGATGGCTGCCTTGTTTCTCATGCGCGTCCTTGGAGAGTCAGGCGTGGTTCGCTTGGCAGCGTGCATGAACCTGCTTGTGGGAGCGACAGCGTTGTTTCTCTCCTGCCGAAGCGGGTCGAATTGGAATGGGGAGAGACTTGAGACCGCTCCCGGCAGCAATGAGCCACGTCAGACTATTCCCTTCGTATTGGGCATGGCTCTGGCTGCATGCACCGGCTTCATCGCGCTTGCATACGAAATCATCTGGTTCCGCATTTACTCGTTTGCGGGCCAAGGAAGGGCTCCGGTCTTCGCCAAGCTGTTGGCGTTTTATCTGTTTGGAATTGCCTATGCGGCGTTTGCCGTTCACGAGGAATGCAAGCGAAAACTGAAGAACGAGGTGGGCCGAACGCTCAGGGCTGGAGCAACACTGGTCCTTTTGGGTTCGATCACAGCGTTTCTTGTGGGTCCGGTCTTATCGCTTTGGGTCCTGCGGCTTCCCTACGACATTATGTACGTACTCGTGGCTATCGCCGCGGGCTTACTTGGTGCATCGTTCCCGATTCTGTGTCACGCTGCTATCGGCCCGTCGGAAGAGGCGGGGAAGAAGCTCAGTTATCTCTACCTGAGCAATATCGTGGGATCGGCCCTGGGAAGTTTTCTTGTCGGATTTGTCATTTTGGACCATTGGTCGACCGGTGCAACGTCGACCGCGCTGCTCGGCTTTGGAGCAGCGATTGCCGCCATTCTCGCGCTAATGGCGAAGCCAAGACCGTCGAAGACTGCTGTGGCGTTCGCATGTGCCATATGCGTTCTGGCAGCGGTGTTATCGCCAAAGCTTTATTCGGGCATGTACGAGCGATTGCTTTTCAAGCCTGCTTACCATCACGGCTTGTGGTTCGTTGATGTTGTGGAGAACCGTAGCGGCGTGATCGCAGTCGACAACCATGAAACGGTATTTGGGGGAGGAGTCTACGACGGGCATTTCAATACCGATCCAGTGAACGACACCAATGGAATCTTCCGCTGCTACGCAATTCCGGCGCTTCATGCCGCGCCGAAGGACGTGCTAATCATCGGTCTTTCGTCTGGGTCGTGGGCACAGATATTGACCAATGATCCAATGGTGCGGGATGTGACCATTGTCGAGATCAATCCGGGATACCTGCCGCTGATTCGAAAACGGCCTCAGGTTGCCAGTCTCCTGAAGAATCCGAAGGTGCACATTGCCATCGACGATGGCCGCCGATGGCTGGTTGCCCATCCCGATCGCAAGTTTGACTTCATCCTGATGAATATGACCTTCAATTGGCGTGCGAACGCTTCGAATCTCCTGTCAGCCAATTTTCTCGAACTGATCCGGAAACACCTGAATGCCGGCGGAGTGGAGTATTACAACACAACGGGGTCAGGGGATGTGCTGCTAACGGGGGCCACCGTTTTCCCCTACGCATTGCGCATTGCAAACTTCCTCGCCGTCAGCGACAGCCCAATCGTATTCGACAGGGAGCAGTTGAAATCGACCCTGACAACCTATCGGATTGACGGCCAACCGGTGTTCGATTTGTCAAAATCGCCTGGCCGTGCCGCACTGGAACAGATTGTCTCCTTGCCGGATTTGAAAAGCATGATTGGTTGGCCTGATAGCAACCCTCTCGTCGAAGGGCGCGAGAGCCTGATCCGCCGTCTCAGCGGCATGCGCGTCATTACTGACGATAATATGGGCACCGAGTGGCAATGAGACCCACATGACCTCCTCTTGCCAGCCAGAGCAATCAATCCGCTTGTCATTCCCGAAGGGAATCTGCTTCGGCATTTCGCTCGTCACTACCGCAAGTCTCCGAGAGTGATACGCTGATCCCCTCAAGGAGCGCACCATGCCCGCCGATCCCAACCAGGTCATCGCCAACCTCCGCGAACTCGCCGCCCTCACCTCCGATGCCAACGGCGCTCAGCGCATCGCCTTCACTCCCACCTGGCAGCAGGCCCGCGACTGGTTCGCCGCCAAGCTCACCGGCCTTCCCGGCGGAGACAGAATAACCCGCCACCGCGATGCCGCTGGCAACGTCTGGGTCACGCTCCCCGGAGCTTCGCCCAAAGCGCTCGTCCTCGGCAGCCATCTCGATTCCGTCCCCAACGGCGGCTGGCTCGACGGCTGCCTCGGCGTCGTCACCGCGCTCGAGGTCCTCACCGCTATCGCCCGCGACACCAACGGCCGCCCGCCCTTCACCGTCCGCGTCGTCGACTGGGCCGACGAAGAAGGCGCGCGCTTCGGCCGCTCGCTCTTCGGCTCCTCCGCCTTCGCCGGCACCCACTCCATCGCCGCCGACCGCGTCCGAACCGACCGCGACGGCGTCACCCTTGAGGCCGCCCTCGCCGCCTGCAACATCGACATCAACAAAATCGGCGACGCCGCAGCCGAACGCGGAAACGCCGCCGCCTACCTCGAACTCCACATCGAGCAGGGTCCCGTCCTCGAGCGTCTCGGCCTTCCGCTCGCCGCCGTCCTTGGTACCAAAGGCGTCGAGCGCCACGCCATCACCTTCCACGGCCAGGAAGCTCACTCCGGCTCAACTCCCATGGCCGACCGCCGCGACGCCCTCGCTGCCGCCGCCCGCCTCGCTCTCGAAATCCGCGCAATCGCAACCCAGCATTCCGACTCCGTCTGTACCATGGGCTCCGTCAAGACCTTCCCCGGAATCGTCACCGCCGTCGTCGGCCGCTGCGAGTGCACTCTGGACCAGCGCGACCTCGATCCCGGGATCCTCGCCACCATGTACCAGGAAGCTCAAGCCGCCAGCCGCCGCTTTGCCCAGGAAGAACGCTGCACCGTCGACTGGGCCCGCATCTGGTCGATCGAACCCATCCCCTTCCATCCCGACCTCGTCGCCCTCTGTCGCCAGGCCATCGCCGAAACCGTACCCGCGGGAACAGCCGTCCCCAGCCTTCCCTCCGGCCCGCTCCACGACGCAGCCGAAGTCTCCCGCGCCGGTATCCCCACCGTCATGATGTTCGTCCAGTCGCTGCGCGGCATCTCGCACAACAAAATCGAAGACACCAGCGAAGCCCATCTCCGCCTCGCTGTCGCCGCCTACGACCGCCTCACCGCCAAGACTCTCGCCTGGATGGCTTCGCAATAGTGCACACTTGACGAAACCCATGAAAACACCCGCATCCAATCAATCCGCCATCAGGTCCTCCACGCACGAGGGCATCGAAACCGTTGCCAGCAATTACTCCGTGGATGAAACCGTCACCCGGCTGCAGGCACTGCTCGAGGAAAAGGGAATCAAACTCTTCTGCCTCATCGACCACTCCGGCGAAGCTGCCGCCGCGGGCCTCACCATGCGTCCGACCAAGCTGCTCATCTTCGGCAACCCGAAGGCCGGCACGCCGCTCATGGTATCCGCACCCAGCACCGCGCTCGACCTTCCGCTTAAAATCCTGGTTGCGGAAACCGAGACTGGCAAAACCCTCCTCTTCTGGAACGACCCCGCCTGGCTGCAGAAGCGCCATGACTTCCCGGAAGAACTGGCGATCAATCTGGCCGCCGCCCAGGCCCTCGCCGCTGCCGCCGCGAGTTAGCCTTTCATTTCGGCCAGGCTGTGCGCGACGAAACCGCTCTTCGCTGTCTCCACCACCGGCCCCCAATATGCCGCCGTCGGCTTCCGATACGGCTCGTTGTGCGCCAAACCTGACACCACCACCAGTTCGCCACCGCACGCATCCGCAATCCGCCGCGCCATGTCCATCGGAAACAGCCGGTCGCCATCGCTGTGCACCACGCACACCGGCACGCGCAACCCGCGTACCGCCTCCACCGTGTTCCACGTGTCCGCAAACCTGCCCACCACCCAGGCAGGCGTCCACGCCGCGCGCGCTGCCTCCCGGAAGGAGGTGAACGCCTCGCACAGAAACAGCCCTTCCGGCGGCGGCGACAGCCTTCGCACCCCGGTTGACGCAATGCCGCTGCCCATCGAGAACCCCAGTACAAACACCCGCGCCTCCGTCCCCACCCTCCGGCGCAGCTCCGCGTAGCCCGACAGCAAATCCTCGTCGCAGTTCTCCACGCAAATCCGCCCCGAGCTCTTCCCGTAACCCGAGTAGTTAAATACCAGCGACCCCACTCCCTGATCGTGCAGCCAGGCCTGCACCGCGCTCCAGTGCTCCACCGTCTCGCCGATTCCATGGCATAGCAGAATTACCGGCCCGTCAACTTCTCCCGCTACATAAATGCCTGCCAGCATCCGCGAGCCGCCGGCAAAGAAGAACTCCTCGCGCGACGGGTCCTTGCGCAGTCCGCGCGTCAGCCCGCGCACCGCATCGCGCGCCAGCAGGCTCCGGCTGACCACCGCAATCGAGGCCGACACCAGCCGCTGTCCCCACCCGGTTTCACTTCGCATAACGCTCCGCCGCATCGCACAGCTTCTCCACGCGCCTCTGTCGCCCTTCCACCGTCCGGTAGTAGAACACCGCCATTATCTCCCCGCGCCGCTGCACCTCGGTCATCTTCGCCCATCCCGCGCGGGCCTTTGGCCTCGCCCGAAAAGCCGCTGCAATTACCGGAGGAAGCTCGCGTTCTCCCTCCATCGTCGCCAGCAGCCGCTCCGCCATCTGCTCGGCCCGCCGCATTCGGGCCTCGTCGCTCTTCACGTCCATCACCCACTTGCCGATCTCGCGCCGCATGTATTCGGTCAGCCCGCCGTACCACTCCCGCAGCCCCGGCTCCTCATCCAGCAGCGCCGCCAGTTCATCCGGCAACTCCGCCTCCCTCGGCTCCATATCCGGCGCAATCGCAAACTCCACCATCGAGCCCACGCCTGCATCGGCTGCCCGCTGCATCTTCTTGTTCATCAGAACAAACTGCCCCTCCCGCCGCGACCCCACGCCTGCGCCCGCAAACAGCGACGTCCGAAACACCTCGCCGCCCACCTCCACCGTCACTCGCTGCCGCACCATCTTCGTCCACGTCTTCGCTGCGTCGAACGGCAGCCAGGCCACCACCCATCCCAGGCCGTCGCGCAGCGGCTCCAGCACCGCCTTGAACCGCTTCGCCTTCGTCGCCACACTCCACCTCCGAACGCCTCTATCGTAACTCCGCGACGCGCTATTGTTTGGGAGCGATAAACTCATAAGCATCGGCACGACATCCAACCCGCGCATCTTCCTCTCCGCCGGCGAAGCCTCCGGCGATCACTACGGCGCCGAGATCATCACTGAACTCCGCCGCCGTCTCCCCGGCGCCACCTTCACCGGCCTCGGCGGCACTGCCATGGAAGCCGCCGGCCAGCACCGCATCGTGCGCGCCGAGGAGGTCGCCCATATGGGCCTCACCGAGGTTCTCCGCCACGCCCTCTACATCCACTCGCAATACCGCGCACTGGTCCGCGCCGTCCGCCACAGCCCGCCCGCGCTCGCAATCCTTATCGACTTCCCCGACGTCAATCTTCGCCTCGCCTGGCACCTTCGCCGCGTCGGCGTCCCAGTCCTCTACTTCGTCAGCCCGCAACTCTGGGCCTGGAAGCGCCGCCGCCTGCGCTGGGTGCAGCAGCGCGTCGACCGCATGCTCGTCATCTTCCCCTTCGAAGCCCCCTTCTACCGCGCCCGCAACGTCAATGCCGAGTTCGTCGGCCATCCCCTCGCCACCCTCCCGCTACCCACAATCTCCCGCGAAGAGTATGCAGACGCGTACGACATCGATCCAGAAACCACGTGGATCGCTCTCTTGCCGGGCTCTCGCGACAGTGAAATAGAGCGCAACTTGCCCGCGATGCTTGAGATGGCGGGTTTGCTGGGGAACGATTACAACTTCATTATTCCCGTCGCATCGACAATCAAAGACACGACGGTAATGAAGCTGATCGCGGCAGGAGAAAATGCCATTCCCAGATGGCGGCACTTGGTCTGTGTCGTCCCCGACGCCCGCGAAGCCCTCCACCACGCCCGCGCCGCCATCGTCGCCAGCGGCACCGCCACCGTCCAGGCCCTCACCATCGGCAATCCCTTCGTCGTCGTCTACCGAGTCTCCCCGCTCACCTACGCCATCCTCAAGCGCCTCGTCCGCTACCCTGCCGAAATCCCCACCCAGCCCGACGCCGACGGCAATCTCCCCATCGCCATGCCCAACCTCATCGCTGGCCGCCGCATCGTCCCCGAACTGCTCAACCAGCGCTTTACTGCCGAAAACCTCGCCGCAGCCCTCCGTCCCCTGCTGGACGAAACCCCCGCGCGGCGGCAAATGATCGCCGACCTCGCCGAAGCCCGCGTCAAACTCCTGCCCACTCCCGATTCCAACCCCATCCGGCGTGTCTGCGAGGCCGCCGAAGACCTTCTACGCCCCACCACCCCAACCGAAGTACCCCGAACCCCCGTGGCAAACGTCTAACTTCATGGGACAAAAGGAGACGGCTGCGTGGTTGCTGCGTCCAATCTCCAAAACGCCTTCAAAACCTGTTCGCTTGGCTTTACGAAACCATTTATCGTTGAAACACCTCTGAGGATCGACTCGCCCATGTCTGCCAGCCCCCAGACCGCGCCCCCAACCCGCCGCAGAATCAACATCGTTCCTGGCGCCCTTTTCGCCGCCTTTCTTGCCGTCTGCGCCCTTTTCGCACCCTCTGCCTCGGCCGCGCCGGTTCGCCCGCAGCTCAACATCACCGGCTACGTCATCACCGCCGACCTCGATCCCGCCAGCGGCAAGCTCACCGCATCCGCCGACGTCACCTTTACGCCCATAGACGACCTTACCTCCGCCAGCTTCGAACTCAACAACGGCCTCGCCATCACCAAATTGACCAGCGCCACCGGCGCGGCACTTAACTCCGAGCGCCTCACCACCAACTCCACTGTCCACGTAACCCTCCCCGCGCCACTCCCCAAAGGCACCTCCACCACCTTCCACTTCGAGTACTCCGGCATTCTCACCGGCTCCGACACCAGCCCCGTCGAAGGCATCAAGCTCGCCGCTATCGCCGACCCCATCAGCATCCTGCTCTACCCGGGCCGCTGGTTTCCCATGACCGGCCTCTTCACTGACCGCTTCACCGCCGAAATGCACATCCACGTCCCCGCCGACTACACCGTGGTGGGCAGCGGCACCCCGACCAAGAAGACCCTGCCCGACGGCCGCAGCGATTACGGCTTCTCCTGGACCAAGCCCGGCTTCCCCGGCACCATCGTCGCCGGAAAGTTCCTGCCTCCCATCACCGGTGGCATGAATAACATCCATGTTTACGTCACCGACAAGCGCAAGGCCGGCGCCGCCGACTTCGCCGCCCTCGCCGGCCGCGAGTTCGAATACATGACCGGCGTCTTCGGTGAACCCGAATCCGGACGCATTAACGTCGTCGAACTGCCGGAGGACTCCGTCCTCGCTGCCTGGGCGCCGCAGATGGCCTGCATCGCCGGAAATCGCATCGACAAAGCCACCAACCCCCAGCGCCTGCTCGCTAATACCCTCGCCCACCAGTGGTGGGGCTCCGAGATCTCGCCCGCAACCCTCGACGACGCCTGGATCACCAACGGAATGTCGCGCTACGGCGAGCTGATGTACCTCGAAGACTCCGCCGGCAAGAACGCCTTCGAAGCCGCCATCGGTGACGTCTCTGCCGGAGCATTAGCTTACGACACCGAGCCGCTCACCACGCTGGGCCGCGTCGACTTCTACTCCCCGCAGTTCCAGAACATGACCCTGGAAAAAGGCGCCATGGTCTTCCATATGCTCCGCTACGAGCTGGGAGACGACGCCTTCCAGAAGTTCCTCCGCGGCATGCTCTCGCAGTTCACTGACAAGGGCATCCGCAGCGACGACGTGCAGAAAGTCGCCGAGGCCCAGAGCCATCTCGAACTCACTGCCTTCTTCTCCCAGTGGATCGACGGCACCGGCGCGCCCGCCTTCGTGGACAAGTACTCCGTCTTCCGCCTTGGCAACAACAAGGGCTTCCGCACCCAGGGAAGCATCGGCGAAGACCTCGACCTCTTCCGCATGCCGGTCGATCTGCGCATCGAAACCGACGGCAAGACTGAAGACCGCCGCATCGACGTCGCCGGCACTGACTCGCCCTACACCATTGAGACCTTCGGCCGTCCCCGCCGCATCTCCATCGATCCCGACGACTGGATCCTCAAGAGCACTCCCGACCTCGCCGTCCGCGTCGCTGTACTCCGCGGCCAGCAGCTCGTCGCCCAGGGCGACCTCACCGGCGCGCTCGGCGAATATCAGAAGGCGCTCGACTCCAACAAATCCAGCTCGCTCGCCGCCTATCGCATCGGCGAGGTCTTCTTCATGCAGCGCAACTACCAATCCGCCGCCAACAGCTTCCGCGACGCTCTGCGTGGCGACGACGACCCGCGCTGGACCGAGGTCTGGAGCCACATCCATCTTGGCTACATCTTCGATGTCACTGGCCAGCGCGACCGCGCCGTCAACGAGTACCGCCTCGCCGTCCAGACCAACGACAACACCCAGGGCGCCATCAACGAAGCCCGCGCCCGCATGCAAACCCCCTACAAACGCGAGCGCGCCGACAACTAGCTCGGCTGTTAGACTGCGACGGTCTCGAATTCTGGGCCAAAGGACCTTCCCCCCGTGAGATGCAGATCCAGCTAAGCATTAATTCTCGGTCGGTTTCTCTTCGATATGGTCCAGCACCAGCGCCGGAAGAGTCAGTGGCTGCTTCTCGAGCTTCAAGCCGAGCTGCTTGCGGAAGGCATCCTCTATGCTGACGCCTTCGACCGGCGCCGCTGTAGCATCGCCGGCCTGCTTGGCTGCGGCTTCGGCAGCAGTTGTATCCGCACGAAGCTTGCGGGTGGTCGTGCAGTAGAGCGCAAAGTCGTAGGACCCCGCCAGTCCGGTCTTGTTCGGCACCCGATACTTGATCTCTGCATTCGCCATCGGTTGCGCCAGGTCGGCGAACTGGTCCATGGTTACGTTCTGGCAGTGGAACTCAAGGTTGAACGGCGAGTCTACGGTGCGAACGTCCTTCTCGCCTTCCGGCGGCCCGTACTTGCAGTAGGTCCGCGAGTTGGGATCGGCCTTCTTCATCTTTGCAGTGCCCGCATACAGGACATATGCGTCCGGAATCGTCTGTTCGCCCCAGTGGTATTTCATTTGGAAGCGGTCGGTCAGTAGCTTCTTCAGCATCTCGTCAAACAGAATCGAGTCATGGGATAGGGCACGAGCATCCACGCCCGGCGGTAGCTTCACCTGGATCGTATAGCGCGTCTGTCCCAGCCAGTCAGGCCGGTTGCCCAGCATAGCCCCGGTCCCCAGTTCCCACGCCCGCGTCAGAAGTTCCTGCACGGAGAAGCTGATCAGGGAAATCTGCGAACCGCTCAGGCGAATCCCTCGCTGCGGCTCATTGTCCGCTGCCGGCTTGATGGTGGCGACCTCAAACTCCAGGTCAGGAATAGCTGCAATCTGCTTCGCGACGTCCGGCGGGTTCGGCGTCGGCGTGTGGTCCACCGCATCCACCACAATTGCCGGCTGCGGCACGTCCCCGGGCGCAATCACCAGGCCAAGCTGCTTGTTGAATACGTCGATGTAGCCGTGGATGGTGTCCTCCCGGGTCGACAGTTGCTCGGAGGAAAATCTGAGGGTGAAGTCGTAAGGCTTCGTGAGTCCGGTACGATCGAGGATCGGATGACGGAAGTTGCCCCCAATCGTTGCGGCGCCACTCGTTCCAATAAACTCCGCCAGCGTCTCTGACGTGCACGTGATGACTACCTGTCCCCCATTCGACTGATCCCGCGCGCTTTGGCAGTTGTTCGGAGCAGCCGGGTCCTTTGCTTCGGTCAGCTTCGCGCCATCTTTCCCCACCGTCATTACATAGCCCGGCAGCGGTCGGTCCTCCATGTGGTACTTCAGGTTGAACCGCTCCGCCAGAATGCGCTCCACAATCGGCCGAATCTTGTCCTCAGTCTCAGCGGAAACCCCATAAGCCGCGGCATTGTTCGGGCCTGCGGATTTGAGGGTGGGGATCATTGCGACAACGTCGAAGCGGTCGAAGTCGATCCAGGTTGGACCGCCGGCGATGGCATTATCCTCCCGGCCATCATCATCCGGCCGGCCATGCACGAAATCGATCATGTTGACGATGGTCACATTACGCATGTCGAAGCGCTGATGGCTGATATTGACGGTGTAGTCGACTGACGCACGATACGGCGCCACATGCACATCGACAATCAGCGGCTCAACCGTGCCCGGCGGCGCCTGCTCCTTCGCAGGTACCGGCCTCTGCGCGCAGAGAATGGAGGCGGAGGGAGCGAGTAGAAGAGCGACAGCGATGCGTAGGGTCTTCACAAGGGCTCGATCGGGAAAGAAGCAGAGATGAGGTTGCCGGATTGCGACGCGATTGGATCGGAAAACCATTATGATGCGCTCCACCGGGGGTGTAAAGCAGCCGATGTCGCAGTGAGCGGATCAGAGGACAGGACCGTAGCCGAAAACGAGGTTCCACCGGCGACAACTTCTTACTTGCGGCTCTATGGCGGTAATCAGCTAAACTGAATCTCCAAGAGGTAGGACCTCATGTCCCGTAGCGCACGTTTCTTCTATTCGCTCGTCTTGATCGCCGTCACCGCTGTCCCGGGCTTTTCCCAGCGCGGCGGTTCTCCCTCATCAACGCCGATCACTTCCATCCCCGACCTGCCTGCACCGCCCACTAAGGCGCAAGCGCCCATCCAGACCCTCAAGGCCGCCGCCCAGTTGGTCATCGTCGACGTGGTGGTCACCGACTCCAAGCAGGCGCCCATTCACAACCTCAAGGCGTCTGACTTCTCCGTGCTCGAGAACAACGCGCCGCAACAGATCGGCAGCTTTGAAGAGCACAACGCGCCGCCGCTCTCGCAACTGGCCAAGGTTCCCCCCGTGCGCCTGCCTCCCGGCATCTTCACCAACTTCACCCCGGTGCAGACCGACGGCCCCATCAACATCCTTCTCCTGGACGCGCTCAACACGCAGATGAAAGATCAGTCCTACGTGCAAAGCCAGCTTCTTGAGTTCGTCAAGAACACCCCTGTGGGCACACGCATGGGCATCTTCGTCCTCAACGATCGGCTCGTCATGCTGCAAGGGGTAACCTCCGACCTCGCCCTGCTCAAGACCGTTGTCGAACGCACCACGCCCGGAGCTTCCCTGATTCTCGGCAACAGCACCGGCGACCTGGACAACGTCGGCAATGGTGGCACCAAGACCGCATCCGCCACCCTGGCTGACATTGGTGGCCCCGACATCGCGCTGCTCGGCGCACAAATACAACAAGCCGAAGCCGTGCTGGCTGCGGACGACACGCAGAACCGCGCGCTGCAAACGCTCAATGCCATGAACGAGCTCGCCCATTACCTGGGCGGCATCCCCGGCCGCAAGAACCTCATCTGGTTCTCTGGCTCCTTCCCGCTCAGCATCTTCCCCGACTCCTCTATCCTCCACCCCTTCGCGGTCGTGGACAACATGGATGAAGAGTATCGCGAGACCGCGAACCTGCTCGCCCGGAGCCAGGTCGCCGTCTATCCCATCGATGCTCGCGGCCTGAAAACCAATGCCACCGCGATCGCCAAAGACAGCCTCCCCGGCAACATCCAGGGTCACGGACTCGCCTCCTCCCAGAACAAATTGTTTCAGGACAACGCCAACGAAAACGCCACCATGTACGAGATGGCTTCAGACACTGGGGGGCAAGCCTACATCAATACCAACGGATTGAGCGAGGCAGTCAGCAGGGCAATCACCAATGGCTCCAACTACTACACCATCTCCTACACCCCGACCAACTCCGAACCAGACGGAAAGTTCCGCCAAATCCAGGTGAAAGTCGCTCAGCCTGGCCTCACCCTGGCCTATCGCAGCGGCTACTTCGCCGACCAGCCGCCAGCCAAGCCCAGGAACGCACCGGCCGAGGCCGAGGCTGATGCTCCAAGCATGGGTCGCTCCCGCGGCCAGCAACCCGCCATCATGCCCACAGGCCCCGCCGTGCCCGCGCGACCCAACGCGCTCACCCGGACCATGATGCACGGCGCACCCAACGCCACTGAGATCCTGCTCAAACTTCAGGTCCTGCCCGCCAGCAATGCCACCGAAAACGCGGTCGTCCCCGGCAACATCTTCAACGCCAACCCGCCTCCCAAGGTCAAGATCAAAGGGCCGTTTCGCCGCTACGCAATCGACATCGCCGCCGACGCCAAGGACATCCACATCACCCCAACGCCCGACGGCCACTACCAGTTCTCCACTGAGGTCATCGCCTGCGTCTACGATCCCAACGGCGTCCTCATCAACACGGCGGTTCAGAAGGCACGCGGCAATCTCACCCTCTCCAGCTATGCGAACATGAGGCACACTGGTTTGCCGTTTCATCTGGAGGTCAGCGTCCCGGTCGACGGCGACTACTATCTGCGCACTTCGGTGCATGACCTTGCAACCGACCGCTATGGGTCAGTCGAACTCCCGGTCGCAGCGGTTGCCAAACTGCCGCCGCTCACCGCGACCGCACCCCCCGCCGCGCCTCCCAGGTAACCTGTCCTTCGCTCGATAGGTCTGCGCGCATCTCATGCAGGTACATCTCGCATGACTCGCCCTCTTTCATCCTTCGCCGTCTTCAATCTCCGCCGCCGTTCGCTGCTGCGCGGCAACCTGCTGGTGCTCTTCAGCTTCGCCGCCTCGTTTCGTCTCTCGGGCTTCCCCCACACCCGCGCCACGCTGCTGCTTGTCATTCCTGCGGCACTCGCCATGCTCGGCATGTTCGATACCCTCCGCTGCATGCCGACTCGCCGGAATCTCTACCATGGCGGCGTCATCCTGCTGCTCTTCATGGACACGCTGGCCATCTGCCTCATCCTGTTCTTCCTCTTCTTCCCCTATATCGTTTAGCCGGCGTTGCTTAGACGCTCCTGTTGCTGCACTCCAACCGCCCAATGCGATATACTCAGCCCCTGTGATTTCAGTCAAAGGAGCCTTCCATGTTTAAGGGATTTCGCGAATTCATCCTGCGTGGCAACGTGGTCGATCTGGCCGTAGCCGTCATCATCGGCACAGCGTTCGGCGCAGTCGTTACAGCTATGACCAAGGGCATCATCATGCAACTGGTTGCAGCCATCATCAAGACGCCCGACTTCGACAAGCTCGCCTTCGACCTGCATGGGACTCCCATCAACTACGGCACATTCCTCACCGCCTCCATCGACTTCCTTATTGTCGCCGCCGTCGTGTACTTCTTTGTGGTTGTGCCTCTCAGCTACCTGCTCGCAAACGTGAACAAGCCCGAACCCGAAGCAGCCCCCGCCACCAAGACCTGCAGCGAGTGCCTCTCCGATATTCCATTGGCCGCCAAGCGATGCAAGTTCTGCGCCCAACCCGTCGCCTGATGCACGGCCTTTACCGCATAAGAGTCCCTAAAATTGCTCAGCTTACGCTTCGTAGCTTCCCTCTTGCCGCTGGTCCTGCTGGCCGTGTACGCCCAGCAACCCGTCCCTCCTGGATCGCCGCCGGAAGGGACTTCTGCCTCCGCCACGCAAGTCGGCATCGGCGCAACGCCGGTCCGCGTCTTCGGCTTCCGCGACTTCACCCGGCAGGCCGCATGGGATTCGGAGTTCCTCGCCATTCCCGACCCCCAACTCGCCCAGCAGCACCTGAAGGCGCTCACCGCTGCTCCTCACTGGGCCGGCACGCCCGAAGATTACGTCACCGCGCTTTATGTCGCCGCCCGCTTCAAGGCCGCCGGCCTCCAGACCGAGATCGTCCCTTACAGCGTGCTCACTGCCAAGCCCCTCACCAACCTCATTGAAGCCTTCGATGCCGCTGGCCACAAGATCCTCGCCGGCCCCACCCCCGAGCACGTCGCCGCCGCCGCGGGCACTGCGATCGACGCTTCGCAGAGCGATCCCCGCATCATTCCTCCCTTCAGTGCCTGGTCGGCGTCAGCCGATGTCATCGCCCCGGTGGTTTACGCCAACTTCGGAAGAATCGAGGACTTCCAGCACCTCGCCGACCTTGGCATCACCCTCAAGGACAGGATCGTCCTGGTCCGCAACGGCGGCAACTATCGCGGCGTCAAGGTCTACATCGCTCAGCAGGGAGGGGCCAAAGGCGTGCTCATTTACTCGGACCCCTCCGACGACGGCTCCCACAGCGGACACACCTATCCGGACGGTCGGTTTCGGCCCGATTCCGCCGTGCAGCGCGGCTCCGTTCAGTTCATGCCGATCTATTCGGGCGATCCCACTACGCCCGGCATTGCGTCCGTGCCCTCGCTCCCCGCCGCTGACCGCATCCCCATCAATAAGCTGCAGGACGACCTGCCCAGCATTCCGGTCGATCCTCTCTCTGCGGCAGACGCAGCTCCCATCCTGCGTGCGCTCGGTGGCCCAGCCACACCCCTCGACTGGCAGGGTGGCCTGCCCTTCCCCTATCACCTCGGCGGCGATGACGCAGCGCCCGTTAGCGTTCATATGCACATAGCCGAAGACACCGAGTTGCGCACCATCTGGGATGTCATCGGCGAAATCCCCGGCTCTTCAGATCCCGGCCAGCAGGTCATCGCCGGCAACCATCGCGACGCCTGGATCTACGGCGCAGGCGACCCCGGTAGCGGCACCGCGGCCATGCTTGAAGCCGTGCACGGCCTCGGCGTCCTGCTCCAGCACGGCTGGAAACCGCGACGCACCATCATCGTCGCCAGCTGGGACGCCGAAGAGGAAGGACTGATCGGCTCCACCGAATGGGTGGAACAAAATGAAACCGCCCAGAATGAACCCGCCCAACCTCCCGCCGCCCTCGCTCACGCCGTCGCTTACTTCAACATGGATGTCGCCGTCTCAGGCCCCGTCTTCAGCGCATCCGCTGTGCCCTCCCTGCGTGAGTTTCTTCAGGAGATCGCAGAAGAGGTGCCTTCGCCTGCTGGTGGCACCGTCTTCCAGCAGTGGCGGAAGGGTGAGGACCAGAACCGGCACAGACCGTCAACCTCCACCGCCTCAACCGAAAACTCTCGTGCACCCCATATCGGCGAGTTGGGCTCTGGATCGGACTACACCCCATTCCTCCAGCATGCCGGCGTGCCCGCTACCGATATCGGCTCTTATGGACCATTCGGCGTCTACCACACCGCCTACGACAACTACGACTGGTTCGTTCGCTTCGCCGACCCAGCCTTCGCGTACACCCAGCAGCAGGCGCGCTTCTTCGGCCTGGAAATACTTCACATGGCCGACGCCGACGTGCTGCCGTTTGACTACCAGGTATACGCCGAGGAGATTCGCCGCTATCTGAACCAGGCCCGCAGCCGCGCCGTAGCCCGGGGGATGAACCTCGACTTCACCGCCGCCCGGGCCGCAGCGGACAGCTTCGAGACCGCCGCGCGCGCCATCTACCAGCGCCAGCTTGCGCCGCCCGCCAACGTCACCGATCTGGATCGCGCGCTCTCCGCTGTCGAACCTGCTCTGCTTATCCCCGCAGGCCTGCCGCGCCGACCCTGGTACCGGCACAGCATCTACGCGCCCGGCGAGTTCACCGGATACGAAGCCGTAGTCCTTCCCGGCGTCAACGAAGCTATCGACGCCTTCGACGCCCCCAGCGCACAGGCCCAGCTCGGTGCGCTCGCGCAAGCCCTTTCCCGCGCCACCGCCGCCCTCAACTCTGCCACCCCGTAACCTGGTGACCTTTTCGCATGTCATTCCCGCAGGGAATCTGCTTTTTACCTCTTCCCTCCGGACTCTCTTCCGCCCTCGCCCGCACTCTACAACTTGCGCTGTATGCCATTGCCCGCACGTGTTATTTTCTCTGCTCCGTATGCGGCAGATGATGACATCAGGAACGGGGTTCACCCGCCCGGGAGCGCACAGTAATGATTCACGATCTCATTATCGCCCTTGCATTTCTCGCCATGATCATCGCTCCCGCAATCGTCAGCATCCCTCGTGACCGGGACGAAAAGGATTCTCTATGATCCAGGCGCGCGCCTTGGAGCCCACACCGGATTTGTGCTGTCTGCCATCGCCCTACCGCATTCCCCAGGGCGTAGCGGGCATGGCCTTCAACTTCAGCAAAATCGAGATATCGCATCATCCGTCACAGCGCAAAGCTCCCCGCCAGGCCAAGGCTCAGCTTCGCTCCGGTTCCGTATCCGCATCCCGCGCCTGAACCCGCCGGACTCCACAAGGTTTCGCCGTTTAGTCTTCGCGGCGGTAACAAAAAACGAAAGGCCGCATCCACAACCGGATGCGGCCCCAGTTTTATGTGCGCCTCGCTCTATCCCCGCAGCGCCATCTGGTCTGTCATAATCTGCGTCAGGTCCGGCTTCTTCAGCCCATGTTCCTGCTCGTTGAACTTGTCCACCTTGCTCGACCAGTTCATGCTGCAGAACTTCGGCCCGCACATGCTGCAGAACGCCGCTTCTTTGTAGTAATCGTCCGGCAGCGTTTCGTCGTGCATCGCCCGCGCCGTCTCCGGGTCCAGCGACAGCGCAAACTGCTTGTCCCAGTCGAACGTGTACCGCGCATGGCAGATCGCGTCGTCGCGGTCGCGCGCGCCCGGCCGGTGCCGCGCCACGTCCGCCGCATGGGCGGCAATCTTGTACGCGATAATCCCGTCCTTCACGTCCTTCTCATTGGGCAGGCCCAGGTGCTCCTTCGGCGTCACGTAGCACAGCATCGCCGCGCCGTGCCAGCCGATCATCGCTGCCCCAATCGCCGACGTAATGTGGTCGTAGCCCGGAGCGATGTCGATCACCAGCGGCCCCAGCACATAGAACGGCGCGCCGTCGCACAGCTCGACCTCCTTGTCCACCTGCAGCTTGATCTGGTCCATGGGAATGTGCCCCGGCCCCTCGATCATCACCTGCACATCGCTCTTCCACGCCTGCCGCGTCAGCTCGCCCAGCGTCTTCAGCTCCGCAAACTGCGCCTCGTCGCTCGCGTCCGCCAGGCATCCCGGCCGCAGCCCATCGCCCAGCGAGTAGCTCACGTCGTACTTCGCCATCACCTTCGTAATGCGGTCGAAATTCTCGTACAGAAAATTCTGCTTGTGGTGGCTGGTCATCCACTGCGCCAGGATCGCCCCGCCCCGGCTCACAATCCCCGTAATCCGCTTCGCCACCATCGGGATGTACTGGACCAGTACGCCCGCGTGAATCGTAAAGTAGTCCACGCCCTGCTGCGCCTGCTCCTCGATCACCTCGAGATACAAGTCAATGTTCAAATCCTCCAGCTTCTTCACCCGCGCCAGCGCTTCATAAATCGGCACCGTCCCGATCGGCACCGGCGAATGCCGCAGAATCTGCTCGCGAATCATCGGAATATCCCCGCCCGTCGACAGGTCCATCACGGTATCCGCGCCGTAGTGCACCGCCGTGTGCAGCTTCCGCAACTCCTCATCCACATTCGACACCATCGCCGAATTCCCGATGTTCGCATTGATCTTGCACAGCGACCCCACCCCAATCGCCATCGGCTCCAGCTCCGGATGGTTCACGTTCGCCGGGATAATCATCCGCCCCGCCCCAACCTCGTCGCGGATAAGCGCAGGCGCCAGCTTCTCCACCTGCGCCACATACGCCATCTCCTCGGTAATCATCCCCTTGCGCGCAAAGTGCATCTGGCTCATGTTGCTGTCGCCGCTGCGTGCAGCCTCTTCCCGCCGCTTCACAATCCACTCCGCTCGCGGCGCTGGCACCTTGTAGTCGTTGCCCAGCGCACTCGCCTGCGCAGCATGCCCATTGCCGTTGGCGCGATGGCCATTCCCATTTTCACTCATGCACAAACCTCTGTTTATTGATTGGCCGTAGCTGCTTGGATGTCGCTTTGCCCCGTACCGTTATCCGAAAGTATACGCCGCAAAACACCGGTACTGTACCGGCCAGCCGTCTGCTGACTCGCTGACCAGCTGACTCGCTGTCTTACTGATTCACACCGCTCGCCAGGAATCCGCCGTCCACCACCAGAATCTCTCCGGTCACAAACGCCGATGCATCGCTCGCCAGGAAGATTGCCGACCCAACCAGCTCCTCGGTCTTGCCGAACCGTCCCATCGGCGTCCGCATCCGTAGTTCCTTGCCGCGTTCGCTCTTATCCAGCAGTTCCGCATTCAGCGCTGTGCGGAACACTCCCGGCGCAATCGCATTCACCGTCACGCCCTGCGTGCCCCACTCCACCGCCAGCGACTTGGTCAGCGCGCCCACGGCCGCCTTCGAGCACGCATACGCCGTCACTTCCTTCAGGCTCACAAACGTGTTCAACGACGCAATGTTGATGATCCGTCCATATCCATTGGCCAGCATGTGCTTCCCGAACACCTGGCACGCGCGCAGCGTTCCCGTCACGTTCGTATCCATGATGTCGTCCCACACGTCTTCCGGAAAATCCACGGTTGGCGCGCGCTTGATCTTCCCCGCGCAATTGATCAGAATATCCACCTTGCCCCACGCCTTCACCGTTTCGTCCAGCAGCCGCTCCAGCGTCGCACGGTCGCCCACGTCCGACGTCAGCCGCAGTGCCTTGCGCCCATGGCTCTCAATCAGCGCCGCCGCCTCATTCACCTGCTCCTGTCGCCGCGAGCTCGCCACCACGTCTGCGCCCGCCTCTGCCAGTCCTACGGCCATTGCCAGGCCAATTCCCGATGTGCCGCCCACCACTACAGCCGTCTTCCCGGTCAAATCAAACAACGAATGTCCCATCTCGAATCTTCCTCTCTAATACCACTGTCATCTGAGCGCAGCGAAGAATCGCCGCATTTGTTCTTATCTCCAACCTACCGCTGAATCCTCGCCGATCCGCCCTTCGCGAACTGCTCCACCTGGTCCAGTGTGGCCATCGTCGTATCGCCCGGGAAAGTCGTCATCAGCGCGCCATGCGCCCAGCCCAGCCGTACCGACTCGTCCGGCGTCTTGCCGCTCAGCAGCCCGTAGATGAACCCGGCCGCAAAGCCGTCGCCGCCGCCCACGCGGTCCAGCACCCGCAGCTCAGCCGTCGGCGCATTCACCGGAGTTCCATTCACCCATGCCACCGCACTCCAGGTATGGTGGTTGGTGTTGTGGACCTCGCGCAGCGTAGTCGCCACCACCTTCGTCTTCGGAAAGCGCTCGACCACCTGCTCCATCATGCCCAGAAACACGCTGGTGTCCAGCTTGGAACTCGCCGCCTGCGCGCTCGCCGCAACCTCCGGCCCGTGGAATCCAAGACCCTTCTGCAAATCTTCCTCGTTGCCGATCAGCACATCCACGTTCTCCACAATCTGTCCCAGCACCTCGTGCGCGCGCTTCATGCCGCCCTGCGGCTTCCACAGCTTCTCGCGGTAGTTCAGGTCCAGCGATGTCACCACGCCCGCGGCCCGCGCCGCCTTCATCGCCTCAATCACCAGCGCCGAAGTCGTCTCCGACAGCGACGAGAAAATCCCGCCCGAGTGGAACCACCGCACTCCCTCGCTGAAGATCGCCTTCCAGTCAAAATCGCCCGGCTTCAACTGCGCTGCCGCCTCGTTGCAGCGGTTGTAGAACACTATCGGCGCCCGCACGCCAAAGCCCTGGTCGCTATACACCGTGGCCATGTTCGGCCCCTGCACCCCGTCGTGCTTGAACTTCTTGTACAGCGGCTTCACGCCCATTGCGCGCACGCGCTCGTGGATCAGGTCCCCTATCGGATACTCCACCATTGCGCTTGCAATGCCCGTGCTCAGCCCAAAGCAGTCCGACAGGTTTGCCGCAACGTTGAACTCGCCGCCGCTCACGTGCACCGCAAAATTCGACGCCTTGCGGAACGGAATGATGCCCGGATCGAGCCGGTGCACCAACGCACCCAGCGAAAGCAGATCGAGCGCCTTCTTCTTCGGGATCTCAAACCCTAAACTCACAACGTCCTCCTCAACTTCCTTCTGATTGTCATTCTGAGCGTAGCGAAGAATCCCCGCATTGGCTCTTGTCTTTGTCTTTGCCGTTCGCTCTTGATCGGTCCAATCGGCGCCAATCGGTGTTAGGCCTCTGTCCTACTGCCCCAGAAACACCGGCTTGATATGCCTCTCCCACAAGTTCGCGATCACGTTCTGCGCCACCACGTCCTCATTCGCCTCCAGCGCCTCCAGGTACCGCGGTCCCAACTTTGCCGCAATCTTGAAGCCCACATGCAGCAATTGCCGGAAGCTCGGATTGTACGCCGGATTCTTCTGGTCGTGACGCAGCGCTGCGGCGTATTGTTTGCCCGTCCAGCCATTCACCTCAGCCGCCGTCGGCAGCTTGCTGTCGTCGATGTCGATCACCGTCGCGTACGGCACCGTCAGCTCGTCTTTGTGCGCCAGCGCCTCGGCGTAGATCTCCTTTGCAATCGCCAGCCCCGTGCCGCCCGACTCCGCCAGCCCGATCAGTTCTTCCAGCCAGTTCGTGCCCGCCGTCTTCAGGTGCACGCCCGCGTTGAACTTCTTCGCGCCATCGTGAATCGCCTTGTAGATCGAAAACTTGTCCGAACCCGAGTGCACGCTCAGCTTCAGGTTCGCCGGCAACCCGTACTTTGCAATCGCAAACGCAATCGTCGCCAGGTCTTCCTCAAACTCCTTGGCAAACTGCTTCACGTCGCCCACATAGTCCACGCCTTTGTTGAACCGCCCCGTAAACTTCGGCGCAATCGTCTGGATCGGAATCTTCTCGTCCGCAATCATCACCAGGATCACCAGCAACTCCGGCGGCGTCTGCGGATAATCGGTCTCGTCCATCGATATCTCAGGCACAAACCGTCCCGCGCCCTTGTTCTCCACCAGCAGCCGGTAGATCTCACCCGCGTTCTGCACCGCTGCCAGAAACTTGTTTGCAACGCCTTCCACAAACGCCTTGTCCGTCTTGAACGGCTCCGCAATTCCCGGAATCGTCACCGTCCCCACCAACTCCGGGTGCGCCGCGATGAACGCCTTCACATCCTCCGGCTTGGCCGGCTGACCGATCAGATCCGCCACGTCGATCGTAAAAAAGTTGCTCGGATCGAGAAAGCGCTGCACCGTCTTCAAATTGATGTGGTCCGCGTCCACAAAGTACGGCTTCGTCCACCCCAACTCCTTCACCGCCTCGTCCGCCGCCGCCCGCGTCTGCGACGGTTCCGACCCGATAATCGTGTGCTCCCGGTTCGACTTGTTCCACACCGGTACCACTTCCACGCCGGCATCAGCCGCCTTCATGCACGCCGCCAACTGCGCCTTCGCCTGGTGCGCAAACCGGTCGCCCACGCCAATCGAAAACTTCGGAAGTGTCAGATTCTCAACCGCTGTTATGCTCATCGCCCTACCCTCTCTGTTTTCAAACCCACTGGTCTAACCAATTTGCAACCGCCCCAGCATACTTCCTCACCCTCCGCCGGGGCAAATCCGTGACCCCCATCACCTCAATTAGAGTCAGCACCGGTCACATGAAGCGCCTTTCTTGTCACTCTGCAGCCATCTTGTTTGTCATTCTGAGCGAAGCGAAGAATCCCCGCATTTGGGCCGCAGCTCCTTATGAACCAGGGGCCAAGTCCTTGATCGGTTCCATCGGCGTAGATCGGTGTTAAGCCTTTGCTACCCCTTGAACCGCCCCTTATACGCCCACAGCCCCAGCCCCGGATTCGAGATATAGAAAATCTCCTCCCCGTCCACCACGTTCCACCCATCCTTCAGCTTCGCCGGGTCGTATTTCGCGCAGTATTCCCTCAGATCGCCGTACTCATAGTGCGCGCCTTCGATCTCCGCCCGCGTCAGCCCGCCCGGGCAATACCGAATCCGGAACCGCCCCTCGCTCGACCCATGAATCAAATGTGCCGCCGCCGACAAATTCCCCGCCAGCGCCGGATCGTTCTTCACCGCCTCCAGAGTCGCCGGCGTGCCGCAGTACCCGTACTTCCGAATCAGTTTGTCGATGGTCGGGTCTTCGCCGAACTCATGCACGCCCGGCGCCAGCACGATCAGCTCCGCATTATCCGCCAGCGCCATCCGCGTCCGGTACACGCTCTTGTTGCCCAGCCACGTGCTCTTGAACTCGTGCGGATCGAGAAACACCACCGCCTTCTTGATCTCGCGGTCCATCATCACGAAGTTGACCTTCATGCTCAGCTCCGCCGCTCGCTCAAAGCACTCCGCATCGTCCCCGACGAACAGCCCGTTGATCACCAGCTTGCCCGCGGCGTTCTTGCTCACCACCGTCAGCACATACACAATCGGCAGCCCCGTCGCAAAGTGCTCACTCGCATAGTTCAGCACTCGCCGCACCGGAGTGTCCGCGCGACCCATCATGCGCTCCATCCCATACACCGCGCCCAGGAAGTGCGAGCGATGAATTCCCATCACGCCGCCCGTGCCTACAAACACGTTCTTGTTGTAGCCCGCCATGCCCACCACTTCATGCGGTACTACCTGCCCAATCGACAGGATCAGGTCATGCCCGCCATCGCGCAGCAGCTTGTTCACCTGTGCCGGCCATGAATAGTCCAGCATGCCCTCGCTCACCTCGCGCACGAACTCGCAAGGCACCTCACCCAGCGTCACAATATCGTTGCGCCAGTCATGCACCCGGAACAGGTCGCGCGGTGTCGGCCCATACATCGTCTGGATCTCATGGTCGATCATCGCCTTGTGCGTGCCCAGCGCGGGCAGCACATCGGTCAGCGCGTCGCCATAGTAGTTCCACGCATACTCGGTCAGTTGCCCCGACATCGAATGCATCCGCGTGAAATCCGGTGGCACAGCCAGCACTCGCCTGCGCGGCCCCAGCTTATCCAGCGCGGTAAAAAGCGCCGCCTTGGTCTCGGCAGCGCTGAACTCAGTGGTCGGCGTTCCTGCTGCGTAGTAAAGACTCATGCGGATGATTTTACTTGTTTACCACCGATGCCCGCTGCTGTGTCCGCTCGAATGGCCGCCGCCGGACATCTTCGGCGCCTTCGGCTCCTTGAACTTCGGCGCAGAGTACTTCGGCTCCTTGAAACTCGGCTCCTTGAACTTCGGCTCTTTGTAGTTGTCCCCGCCAAACATGCGCGTCCCGCTTGACTTCTCCGCCTTCTCATACGACTTGAACGACTTCGAATCCGCCGGCTGGAACGAGTTGTACCCGCCCCCCGTCCGTCCGTAATCCGTCCGCCCGTAATCGCTGCGCGGATAGCTCTCCGCCGGCGCGCGATACGTCTGCACCGGCGCCGCGGCCCGCTGCCCTCCGTTGTAGTAGCTCGGCCCATACGCCAACCGGCTCTCCGGCCGGCTATACGCCTGCGGCCTGCTGATCGGCGCCGGCGTTCGGTTGTAAGCTTCCATCGTCGGCCGGTTGTAGCTCTCCGTCGCAGGCCGTACAGGAGCATACGCCCGCTCCACTGGCGCAACCCGCTCCGGCGGCCGCGCATATCCCTGCACCGGCGCCATCCCGCTCCCGCCCGATCGAGCATAGCCATTCCGCATCCCGCCAACCGCGCCGCGACCTGCGAACGCGATCATCCCGCCCCGCGGCAGACCCCAATTCGCCACCGTGCTGCTATGCGACATGTAATCCGAATGATTGAACAGGATCGCATTTCCCAGCCAGTTCACCACCCAGCTCAGCCAGCCGAACGGCGTATGATCGAACGCGGCCATCGCAATGCCCGCTCCGAAACGCAATGCGGGACCGACCGTCGAACTGAAGAATGATCCCAACGCTCCAAGCAGCGAGAATCCCGGATACGGTGTAACCGGATCCCCATACACCGTCCACGGGTTGTACTGCGGCACATACACCATCTGCGGACTCGAAGGCGCCAGTTCAATCGCGCCCTGGTCATAGCTCACCTGCTCCTGCGGCGTGCTCTGCAGATTCCCGGCAGCCTGCGCCCGCTGCCGCAGCACCTGCACCGCTTCCAGCACATCCTGCGGCTGGTTGTAGTAGGCATTGCCCAGCGCCGCGGCCCACTGAATGTTGCGGTCCATCTCTTCCAGCACCTGCGGAAACGCCGTCAACCCCTTCACGCTCGGGTCCCAGTTCTGCGCATCCGCCCCGCCCGCAATCTGGTACGGAGAAGCATTCCCTTGCATCTGCAGCCAGCGATCCGCGTCCTGCACCTGCGCGGGGTACGTCGACGCAGCCAGCACCTGCGCCACCAGCGTGTCCGGATCGAGCGCAATCGGCGCCACCAACTGCTCCAACTGGTCCGCATTCAGCGCCTGCCCACCAGCCTGCGCCTGCCCATACCCCTGCTGCGAATTCTGCTGCGGATAAGGCTGTCCCTGCTGCCCGTATCCCTGCTGTGGGTATGGCGCCGAATATTGCTGCTGCCCATACGACGGCTGCCCATACGACGGCGGCTGCGCATACTGTGGCTGTCCATAAGTAGGCTGCGCATATTGTGTCGTGGCGGGCCCATAGAACTGTCCCGGCCCCGGCCAGTACATCTGCGCGAAGGCCGCACTCGACCCCAACAGCACCAGGCCAAGCACCGCCGCAGTCACCGCCAGGCGTCTCACTCTCGCGCTTCCGTACCTCTCAGAAGTTGAGGAATGCGATGTCGACTCGAACGGCCGCCTTGAAAATCCGGCAGCCACAGTACCTTGCCTGCAAACTTGGAGTCCCATCTTCCCTCCATGGCCTGAACATAGCCTCACACAGAATCAGCGCCATGTCTAACGCCGCCGAACCTATCTTTCGGCTTTTGCCCGAAGATCGATCCGCCGAACCTAAACCCCGAACCGCACCGTTAGTTCTGTGCATATCCTCGCAATCGAACGCTGCCGCACTCGCAAGCCCTTACGACCCATGCATTTGATCACGGGAAGCGACCGGCACCGTATACTGGTGCGTCCGCACGAAAGGAACACCGCACCGATGAGCCTCTGCCGCAAAGCGCTCCTGGCCTGCCTCACCTTAATCCTCTGTCACCCCGGCATTGCCCGCGCCCAGGCAGCTTCGCAATCGTCCGCCCGCCCGCCCGAACCCCGTCAGGCATGGATGGACCCGTCGCTCGATCCCGACGCCCGTGCCGACCTTATGATCCACGAGATGACGCTCGACGAGAAGATCCAACTCGTCCACGGCGATGGCTGGGGCGTTCTCCGCGCCGGCGCCTTCGTCAACACGCGTCACAATGGCGGCGCAGGCTTTGTCCCCGGCATCCCGCGCCTTCACCTGCCCGACATCAACCTAGCCGACTCCGCATATGGCGTCCGCATGGCCGCCCTCCAGGGCCGCTACGCCACAGCGCTCCCCTCCGTCCTCGGCCTGTCCGCATCCTGGGACCCCGACGCTGCCTTCCTCTATGGCTCCGTCATCGGCCGCGAGCTCCGCGCCATGGGCTTCAACATGTCCATCGGCGGCGGCGTCGACCTCATCCGCGAGCCGCGCAACGGCCGCAACTTCGAGTACTCCAGCGAGGATCCCATCCTCGCTGGAACCATGGTCGGCCAGCTCGCCCGCGGCGTGCAATCCAACCACATCATGGGCGACATCAAGCACTACGTCCTCAACGACCAGGAGACCGGCCGCAACACCCTCAACGCCGAACTCGACCAGCGCGCCATGCGCGAGACCGACCTGCTCGCCTTCCAGATCGCCATCACCACGGCCCATCCCGCCGGCGTCATGTGCGCCTACAACCACGTCAACGGCGACTACGCCTGCGAGAACGACTTCACCCTCAACCAGGTCCTCAAGCACGACTGGGGTTTCCGGGGCTTCGTCCTCTCCGACTGGGGTGGCACCCACTCCACCGTCAAGGCCGCGCTCGCCGGCCTCGACCAGGACCAGCCCGGCGACGATAACTTCTTCTCCGAACCGC
>CAZAXI010000040.1:0-29251 GCA_964489045.1 uncultured Granulicella sp.
GCCGGCGGCAGATCCGAGCTGAGATTCGGCGAGTCGTGCAGGATTGCCTCCCGGGTCTCAGCCGGCCCGGCCCTTCGGAACGGATGCGCGCTGCCAAACAGCTCCGCCAGTAAGATGCCGAAAGAGAACAGGTCGGAACGCTGGTCCTGCGGCTCGCCCTTTATCTGCTCCGGCGACATGTAGTCCGGTATCCCGGAGTTAAAAGTCGACTCCCTGCGAGGTCTCTCAGCAGAACGGCTCTTGCTGTCCGGCCGGCCATTCACAAACTGGCGAGCCAATCCGAAGTCGAGCAGCTTGGCTGTTCCGCTCTTCGTGACGATGACATTCGCCGGCTTGATGTCACGGTGAATGACGCCGCTGGCGTGTGCGGCCGCCAGTCCGTCGGCGATTTGAATGGCGATACCAAGCAGTTTCGGAACCAGAGCGGCGCGTTCTTTGCTGTTCAACCCTGCTGACTCCGCGATGAACTCGCGCAGCACCTCGCCCTCGAGAAACTCCATTACGATGAAGGGTTGTCTTTCGTACTCACCGATCTGATAGATGGTGCAGATATTGGGGTGGTTCAGTGACGAGGCGGTGCGTGCCTCGTGCTCAAGCTGCTTCAGAACCAATGGCATCTGCGCCAGGTCCTTCGTCAGAAACTTCAGCGCTACGGGCCGGTTGAGCTTAAGATCTTCGCCCTTGTACACAACCCCCGTCCTCCCGCCGCCGAGAACGCTCAGAACGCGGTAGTGGGAAACGCTCTGGCCGACCAGTGGAGCATTCCGCGCCGGTTTGGCCGGGTCGGCCTTCAACTCGTCTATCTTGTGCTTGACCGAAACCATTAGCCGGTAACCGCGGCGGGCTACGGTTTCGATGTACGCGCTTTGGTTGGAGGTATGCCGTAAAGCGGAGCGGAGCTTCAGAATCGCTGCATTGATACTGCGATCGAACTCGACAATGGTGTCGCCGGGCCACAGGCGGCTTCGAATCTCCTCGCGCGAAACCACTCCTCCATCGTGCGCGAGCAGCAGTTGGAGGATCATGAACTGTTGTTCAGGAAGCCGCACGCCGCGCCTGCTTCCCCGCAGATCTCCGGTTTCGAGATTTAGCGACAACAGTCCGAACTGGGTTAGATTGGACATCTGCTTCTCCAACTGTCTCAACTCAGGCAGGGCACTTTCGGACTCAGATTTGGGCTATGGGATCCTATAGACAGCGAATCTGCTGAAGTAGGTGACTCCGCGCGTGAGCAGAATCTTGCCCGAGCAGCGCCTATGGCACGGAAAATGTGAAGGGGACGCAAACTGTCGATGTTGAGCGGAAATATCCGATGACGTGCGGTTCGCATAGGGTCCTGAGTCCATTGAAGGATTGACGGCCCTCGCACCCTCATCTTGGTTGACCGATTATCGCCATCCCCCCTCGCCTTGCGATGTGACGACGATCACAGACAGCAGGTGCGCCCCGGCTACTTGCTGCCACCTTGTTTTGGAGCCCGCGCTGTCAGTCGATTGAGAGTCACCGAGTCTTACGGCCCGGCGTTTGCGGCGATTGGCGTGCTAACGGGCGAAGCGATGCCCACGAACTCAGAGACGCTGTTGTCTCCAAGGTTTGCCGTCCACAGGTTTCCGGAAGCATCCACCCCGATGCTGACGGGCGTGTTCAGCGATCCGAAGCCGGTTGTTGGCGAGAGCACCGTCCCGCTCGAATTGAGTTCCGCGACGTTGCCGGCGGCGACACCGTTGGTGATCCAGATGTTGCTCGCTCCATCCGTTGCAACGCCAGTGGGAAGGTTCAGTCCCGCCGAACGAACCGGGCTGACGGAAGCGGCGCCGCTGAATCCGGTGAAGGAGCCGACTGCGTTAATGCCAATGGCGGCGACCCACTTGTTGCTGTTCGCGTCCACCGCGATGCCGGCCGAACCCTGGATCGCGTTATCGGTGTATTGCGCGTAACCACCGTACACGCTTTCGATTAAGATGACATTGTTCGCGCCGCTATTGCTGACCCAGCCGTAGCCATACTGGTCGATGGCGATGCCGGTTGGGTTGACAATGGCGCCCGCATCGGTCAGCGGGCCTGCGCCATTGGGAGTTCCCGCGCTGGACAATACGGTGACTGAGTTGCCGCTGAAATTGGCGACCCACACATTGCTCTGGCTATCCAGAGCCAGAGCGACGGGCGCATCGATGCCGCCGGCGGTAAACCCGCCGGTGCCTGAAAGCACCGAGCCCGCAGGGCTGAGTTCGACGACGGAGCTGCCGCCCGCGTTGGCGATCCAGGCGTTGCCACTCGTGTCGATGGCAATGCCCTTGGGGCCGAGAAGACCGCCGCCGGTAAAGCCGGCAGCTCCCGAAAGCACCGCGCCGACAGGGCTGAGTTCCGTGACCGACGCGCCGCTTTCGTTGGTCACCCACACGTTGCCGGCTGCGTCGACGGCCAGGCCATACGGCGAAACCAGGCTCGGATCCGCATACTTCACGGCAAGTGTCCAGTCGTTGGGCGCAGTTGCCAGGGTTGGCGGGAACGGAGGATTGGCCGCGCTGAGACTGAAGAGTGTGGCCACGTTGTTACCTGGATAAGTCGCAATGTTCAGTGCGGCGCCGATGGTGTCGGTTGGAGCAGAACCGCCGGAAGGAGTCGCCGCGCTGAACAGACTCGTGCAGGGTGAACCCGTACCGGTTGAGTTGACGCAGCTCGAGAGGATGTCGGCCAGAGTGAAGAGCTCCGTTGTTGGCACGGTTCCATTGGAGGGCAGCCCAAGGCCAGGGGCGGTGCCGGCGGCGGTGTTCACCAGGGATTTCACGGTTTGAAAGGCGTTTGCAATGCCGGTCGCGTTGGTGCTGGCGGCGCCGACGTTGGTGTAGCTGGACATGAAGGGCGCGAGCGCATACACGGAGGCAACGGTGGTGAGTTCGTTGATGGAGATAAACGTGGACGGAGTGAGATTATTGCAGGGACCAAGAGCGGCCATAAGCGAAAGCGCGGTATTGGTGCCGCCGCCAGGATTGCCGCCGGTCGCGACGATGTAGACGAGCGGATTTCCGGCGCAACTATAGTCCCCGGTGATGGTGAAGGTGCCGTCCTGGGCTGTCGTTACCGTAGCGCTGATCAGGGGCGCGGCTGTTCCTTTCGGCGTGGCGGCGACAGCGTAGAGCTGGATAGTCGCTCCGTAGACCGGCTGTTGGCCTCCATAGACCGAGCCCGAGGGACGCACGGCAGGCTTTGGCGCAGGCACAGCAGTCGCAGAATCCCCTGCACCGCTGGTCGCGCAGCCGGCCAGCAAGAGCGCCAGGGCCCCGAGACCTGCGAGGGGCCCGGCCGCACCAACCAGAGTGTAGGTCTTCCGCGTTCTCATAGCGTCTGCATCCTTATGCCCTTGCTGATTCGAAATCTTGCGTGCTAACCGACTGCTCCTGATGGGCTAATGTCCTATGAACGTAAGATTGATGGGCGTTGCTGCGGAGATGTTGGCACTTCCGGCCTGGGACACTTGCACGGTGATTGTGCCGGGGCCTGTCGCGGTCAGCGCTGGACCCAGGGCGGTGGTAGCAGTAGTCCCTGGCCCCGATAGGACCACATAGCTAACGGGCAGGCCTGAAGTCGCCGAAACGGTCAAGTAGTAAGTTGCTCCTACCGGGATTGGGAGATTCGGGGACGGCAGCGATGCAGGCACGAATCCCTGGGACTCGCAGCAGACCACGGTGAGCGTGCTCGGGATCAGGGAGAATGCGTAGTTGGCCGAACTGAGGGCAAGAGTTCCAAGGGCCGTATTGAGAGTCAGGACGGTGCCAACCGGTGCGTCGCCGTAGTCGCCCGAGGCGATGGTGAATGCCGGGCTTCCGGTAACGATCGAAGCCTGCATGTCGGGAGCGATGAATCCGGTGATGCTCGCCGGGAACAAGGGGTCCTGCGCTTCGTAGACACGGGTAGCGGGCGGTGTGGTGACGATCAGGGTCGCGGGCTGGACCAGAATGTCCCGCTCCACGCTCGGCGCCGCAGCGTAGGTGATGTTGCCGGTCTGCGCTGCAAGAACCCTCACCAGACCTGCGCCAATGAAGGTTACGAAACCGTTGTTGGTACCCGAGAGCATCCCGCCCGTGGAGCCGGATGCCAGAGTGAAACTCACAGGCAGTCCGGAGCTGGCAGTTGCACTCAGCGGAATACTACCTGCCCCATAGACAACCGACGGGGGCGGCGCCGGGAAGTTGATTGTCTGTGCGAGAGGGTTCGCAGAGGTACTGACCCCAACCGTATCCGTCACTGTGATCGTCTCGGCATCCTCAGGGACCGTGTCCGTCACTGTAATGGTCTCGTTGTCCATGACCGTTGCCGGCAGTGACCCCCTAGCGCCGATCGTCAGCGTGTCGCTGACCGTGCCCATGCACCCATTCGAGTCTGTTGCCGTGATGATCAATGGAAAGCTGCCGGTCTGGGTAGTTGCCTCTCCGCTCAGCACCCCTCCAACGAAGATGAAACCGGAGGGCAGCGTGAAAGTGGTTATGCCGAACGTGATTGGGCTGACGCCCCCGGTTGCGGTGAAGGTGACCGGACCGTATGGCATGCCATCGGCTGCGGGGGGGAGCGAGGTGGGACTTACGGTAATCGTCGTCGGGCATCCAATCTCCAGCAAGTAAGCCTGGCTGCCGGTGTCATTATTGGGATCGAAGGCCGTCACTGTGAGAGGAAACGTGCCGCTCCGCGTGGGCGTTCCGGAAAGCACGCCGGTTGGGGTCAGTGTCATTCCCGGTGGCAGTGATCCCGTCGTCACCGCGAAGGTCACGGCACCCGTTCCACCCGTTGCCGAGAATGGGACAGGCGAATACGAAGCTTCAGGCTCACCGGATGGAAGCGAGGTTGGTGAGATCGTCAACGTGGTGGATGACCAAGGCGAAACCTTGGCAACATACGGTGCGAAGCCGGAGTAGTTGCTGGGCAGGGTGGGCTCAAACGAGCCCGCTGTTGTCGGAAGTGCCGGCGATCCGGTCGATCCGGCGATGTATGCGGTTCCGGATGGATCGAGCGCGCCGGAGGCCCCGCAGCACTCCAGGTTTGCGCCAATGGGCGTCGAGAAGAACAGCCCCGAGCCATCGGCCGTCAGCTTCGAAATGAAATCGAAATTGCAGCCGCCCCCTATGCAAGCTGGAAGCGTAAACGCATCTGCCGTGGATTCGAAGGGTAAGGACGTTGTGCTGAAACCGAAGATCACGGCGCTATCGTCCGGACCGACCGCGACCGAGTCCACGAAGCCATTAAAGTAGCTTGAATAAACCAGCCCTGTGCCATTGGGGGCCAACTTGGTAATGAAGCCCACTCCGGGGCTGCTTTGCACCACATTCGAGGTCACGGGAAAATTGGTAAACGTCGTCGTGCCGCCCACAAAGACCGAGCATGATTCGCCCACCGAGAGGGGTGCGCAGTTGGAAGGATCCACGGCGATGCTCATGCCAACGCTTTGCTTATTCGCTGTGGTGCCGCCGAGGAAGGTGGAGTAGATCAGCGCGGTCCCGGTTGGGTTCAATTCGCTGACATAAGCATCGGCGCAAGGGTTGTTGCAGGTCGCGATCAACGGATTCTTGGTTGGAAAGTTGGTGGAATTTGTATCGCCTGTTACGTATGCATCGTTCGAGCTGTCCAGAGCAATCGCACCACCCGGCGCATCACCCCCGCCTCTACTCAATACGTTTTCTCCGCGGTTGCCGCCCAGATAGGTCGAATAGACCAAGGACGAACCATCGGCGGAGAGTTTGGTGACGAATGCGGTCCCATTGCTGGCGCCGTACACCGTCTGGAATGCACCGGTCGTCGTAGGAAAGTTCGTGGTTGTCGTGTAGCCGGTGACATATGCGCTGAACGATGAGTCCACCGCAATCCCGGACACGGCATCATCGTCAAAAAACGGTTGAGTACCATCCAGATAGGTGGAGTAAACCAGCGTCGATCCATCCGGGCTCAGCTTCGCTACGAAGGGCACGGGGCCTTGTAAAGGCCGAATGGGCATAAAGCTGCCCGACGTGGTTGGCGTGTTGTCCTCTGTCAACGAAGTGCCTCCAAAATAGGCCGCACCCGTACTATCGATGGCAATGGCATAGATCTGATCGCCACCGACACCGTTAGGGTTGACTCCGCCGAAAAAGGTCGAGTACACCAGCCCGGAGCCGTCGGGCTTGAGCTTGCTGATGAAAGCAAAGCTGCCGTCGGCCGGGGGAGGCCCAGGATTGTAAGACCCGGGAGTGGTGGGGAAAGGACCCCCGTATGGTGGGGCCATTCCCGTGACCACGGCGCAGCCCGGGGAACAACCCGGGCTCGAGCTGTCCACGGCGATCGCATTCGTATAACTCTCCCCCGTTCCTGCGCTCAGGTAGGTGGAGTAGACGAGCGTGGGGTCGATCACAAGCGGCCGGGTATGGTCGTACGGGCCGAGCGCGAAGCTGATCCGGTTGCGGGCCGTGAGCACATAATTCCCCGCAATTTCACGGCGGCCCTCGAAAGATTGCTGGTAGATGTGAGGTTTGCCCATTACCACATCGCGATTTCGGTCGATGCCAAGCAGAACATCGCCCGCACGATTCAAGCGCATCCGCCGCGCGCCCTCAACCTCCAGCGCGATGCGGTGCGGATCGGCCCCCGGCGCTATGTTGTAGTCGAACTCGAGCCGCCGGTTGTCGCCGTGGAAGACCGCATCCACGCCGGAGTAGAGCCCGCGATACTCAACCGCCGAGTAGTTCGGCACGTTCGTGTGCCACTCTTTCGGGTCGTTCCCGATAAAGTAGTTCGTCTTGCCGGGCAGGTGGCCCTGTCCTGCGATTGCCGACAGCGTGCTCGCGTCTACAAATTTCAGCCGCACCGAGCGCACCGGCCTGGGAGCTTCCATCTGTTTGGGATGAAGGGCCCAAACCCGCGGAGAGGCTTGCCTCGGGCGCGCAGTCGTCGCCGCCACCTGGTCGCCCAGGAGCGCTAGCACCGCCTCCTTCTCTGTGAGGAAGAGGGTGTAGCCAGTTCCGCGAGCAAGGAACTTCACCCGCGGATCGCTCTGGCCGCCGTTTGCCTCAAACGACATCGGCAGCGCAGCGTACGCTTGCATCGCTTGCTCGCGCGATAGCGGCGGTTTCGCCGGTGAGAGCGTCGCGGCGTCGCGAAGATTAGAAGCGCCAGCCTTGGAAGGTCGGGCTTGCTTCGATGAGTGCCAAGTGGCAAGAGACGCTTGAACGGCCGGCGGGTGTGGGCTCGAGGAGCGGCTTGCAGCGAGAGCGTTCGACGCCTGAGTTGTTTCCTGCGGAACTGTGCGGACGGATTTCGCGGAGCGATGCCGGTAGCTTCCTGCCGCCAGCCCGGCCAGCAGGACCGCAGCGCACATAAATGCCGCCGCTCGCCTCCCGAATTTGCCGCTCCGCCTTCCGCCCCTCATCGCTCAGCCTCCTGTGCCTTCACGCCATCTCCGGACTTGAAAGCCCGGGGGACACTGCCGGAAGCTACTGGAAGCTGATCACTACGGTTACGTTGACAACCTGGTTGGCGGTGACGGGCACCGCTGCTGGATCGCCGTTACCATCCCCCAGGTTCTTCTCCGTAAATGGGGGTGCGAATTGGAAACCGAATAGGGGGCTCGCCGTGACTACACAAGCTTGAGGCGAAGAGGACCCGGAGCAGGGAAAGTTGTCTGTCTCCACGTAGCCGATGGAAGCAGCAGTAAAACTCCCAGGCACCGTGGCGGATCCAGCGAGGGTCAACGTGGTCCCCGTAAAAGAGGGCCCTGAAGCGTTAAACGCAGGGGCGGTTATGGAGAGGGGAGTGCCGGAACAAAGTCCCCCTTGGGTAGACTCGTCGGCGCAGTAATTATTGGCCCAGGAGTTGGCCTGCGCCATCATAATCGTGTTGCCAGGGTGCGTGGTGTCAGTGGCTAAGTCCTTGATTTGGAGCAACCAACTGCCCGAAGATGCAACACCGCCCAAAAGTGCGGCCAACAGCGATGCCCCAGAACCGGGTGCGAGCGAATTCTCAAACTCGCGATGCGTTACCAGCTTGCCGTCGGGGTTCTTCACCTCGATGGTCCAGTGGCCGTGGATCTTGATGCCCTCCTGGTTTCCCCTGACCGCGGGTTCTCCAGCAGCCACAGCTTGCCCGGCCGGAGTGGCAGATTTCGCCGCCGGCGCAGCCGTCTCGGGCGCGGCAGCGGGAGCTACGGCGCGCGTGGACGGAGGAGGGGCGCCCGATTGTCCCGCGTAGGCTGGGCCGGCAGCGCCCAATATCAAAGAAAGAAGAGCGAAACGGGCTCCCAGACCGGCAAAGCCCTTGAGGATAGACCCCTTCATATGACCCCCTGTGCTCGCACCCGCCAGCGATGAGGAAGGCCCTGGCCCAGACAATCCGTTTGGAGGTGAGAGGCTAGTGAAGCTACTCCTGAAACTGAAAACAAGCAACTTAAAACTGTTCGGACCGCGAAAGGCAGCGGATCGCAAGTAAGCGGATGAAGACCTGTTATCTGCTAAAGTGAAATTCTTCGGAGAATTGGTCCGATTGAACCCAAAATCTTTCTCGGGCCCTGCCCCAAGCCACCGGGAATTCTGCCATTTCCCGTCGAAGTGTCTTTGTTTCAATAACTAGACAGCGGCGCTGCGGGCGGCTATCGTAGAACTTTTCGGGGTCTTCGGTTGGAGGGCTGGGTGCCGGAACTTCCGTCCAACACCGTCAGCAAGCTCCTGGCAAACTGGCGCGCCGGCGACGACGAGGCCTTGCCTACCGTATTTCCACTCGTCTACAACGAGCTTCGGCGGATCGCGCATAATTACCTGCGCAGGGAGCGTCCCGACCACACCCTGCAAAGCACGGCCCTAGTGCATGAGGCCTATTTGCGCCTCGAAAAACAAGGCATCAGTCAGTTCGAGAACCGGGAGCATTTCCTGGCCATCTGCGCGCAATTGATGCGCCAGATCCTGGTGGAGCATGCGCGCAGCCGCAAGGCCGCAAAGCGGGATGGCGGCTACCGTTTGTCGCTGGACGAAGGCTTGGCGGGCAAAACCCGCAGCGTGGACATGGTCGCTCTCGACGACGCCCTGCGCGAACTGGCAAAACTCGATCGGCAACAGAGCCGAATTGTCGAACTCAGGTTTTTCGGTGGTCTATCCATCGAAGAAACTTCGCATGTGCTGAATCTGTCACCCACCACGGTAAAACGCCATTGGGCCACGGCCCGGCTCTGGCTGCATCACGAATTGAGCAACGCGGCAGACACATGACCCCTGAGCGTTGGCAACAAATTCGGGATGTGCTGGAGAGAGCCCTGGAACTGGCTCCAGGGGAGCGCTCCGCCTTTCTGGATGGCGCTTGTTCGGCCGATCTCTCGCTGCGGCAGGAGGTGGATGCCCTGCTCGATTCCGATCCCAAACTACCCTCGAGCTTCCTGCAATCCTCCGCGCTCGCCGACGGACTCAGTGCGTACCTGGATGGAATCGGCTTTCCGGGCGGCTTGGAAGCGGGACAAGTTTTCGCGCAGCGTTTTCAACTTGTCCGCAAGCTTGGGGAAGGCGGCATGGGGCAAGTCTGGCTGGCGGAGCAGACCCTGCCGGTGCGGCGGCAAGTCGCCCTGAAGCTGATCAAAGCCGGCATGTACGACGAAGCGGTGGTGCAACGCTTCAAAGCGGAACTGCAATCGCTGGCGATCATGGACCATCCAGCGATCGCCAAGGTGTTTGATGCCGGTGCGACGCCACAGGGCCAGCCCTACTTCGTCATGGAGTACGTTCCCGGGCTGCCGATTACAGAGTATTGCGATCGGAAAAAACTCAGCATCCGGGAGCGGCTCGAACTCTTTATCCAGGCCTGCGAAGGGGTGCAACACGCGCACCAGAAAGCTGTCATCCATCGCGATCTCAAACCGCCCAACATCCTGGTGGTGGAAGTGGACGGCAAGCCGGTACCACGGATCATCGATTTTGGCCTGGCAAAGGCAATCACGCATCCGGTTGCCGGCGAGACCTTGTATACGCAAGTGGGACATTTTGTGGGAACGCCGGGGTACATGAGCCCGGAGCAGACCGATCCCAATGTGCAGGATATTGACACTCGCACCGACGTGTACTCGCTCGGAGTCATTCTCTACGTGTTGCTCGCCGGGCTACAGCCGTTTGAATCCAGGCTGCGGCAGAAGCAGCCGCTGGATGAACTGCTGCGGAAGGTGCGCGAAGAGGAACCCCTTCGGCCGAGCACCAAGGTCGGCGCCGAACGGGATTCCTCACCCAGTACAGCGGAAGCGCGCGGCGTCGAGCCCAGGCAACTCGTAAAACTGTTGCGCGGCGACCTCGACTGGATCGCCATGCGAGCGCTGGAAAAAGACCGCGCACGCCGCTACGGCTCGCCCTCCGAGTTGGCCGCGGATATTCGCCGGTATCTGAACCATCAGCCCATTATGGCGCGTCCGGCGAGCGCCGCCTACCGGAGCGGCAAGTTCATCAAGCGCCACAAAATCTCCGTGGCCGTGGCGGCGGTTTTCGCGGTAGTCATCCTTGCCGGCGCAGTAGCGATTGTGCGCGAAGAGCGGATCGCCCGCACCGAGGAAGCCCGCGCGGAGCAGCGCTTCGAGTCCCTGCGCAAGCTGACTAATTCATTGCTGTTTGAGTTTCATGATTCCATCGAGAATCTGCCCGGCTCCACCAGTGCGCGCGAACTGGTGGTGACCCGGGCGCTCGAATACCTTCAGCAGATCGAAGCGGACGCGCGCGACGATCCGGCCACGCTGCGCGACTTGGCCGCGGCGTACGAACGAATCGGACGAATCCGTGGCGAAGAGAATCATCCCCACCTCGGCGGCGCCGGATCCTTTCAAGAGACCAGGCAGCTCTACGAGAAGGCATTGGCGATTCGCCAGAAGCTCGTGGCTGAGCACCCCGATGACGCCGGCCTGCAGGTGGATCTGATTGGCACGCTGACGCTGGTGGACGCGATTCACTACCAGATGGGAGATCTCGATGGCGCCGCGGATGTTGGCCAACAGCGGTTGCAGATCGAAGAGCGCCTGGCGAAAAGTCACGACTCCCCCAAGCTGGAGTTCGACATTGCCGATTCGCTGGTGGGCGCAGGATGCTTGAAGGTTTGGCTGGGCGAGTATCAGGCTGCTCTCGACGATGAGCGCCGCGCGCTGACCATGAACGAAGCCTTCCTCCGCGCCGACCCAACCAGCATATTGAAAGGCCGAAGAGTGCTGATCTCGCACAACTGGATCGCCATCGCGCTCAAGTTTGACCGGAAGTACGATGCCGCTGCCGACGAATTTCGCAAGGCGCTCGAAATCGCCGGGCAACTCGCGGCACGCGACCCAAACAATACCGGAGTGCAGGCATTTCTCGCCGGAGATAACGAGGAACTATGTAAGAGCCTCGCCTATGCCGGATCATTTTCGGAGGTGCGGGATCGCTGCCAACGGGCAATTGCGATGAACGAGAACCTGGTGAAGTCCGACAGAAATAACGTACAGGCGGTCGCGGACCTCGCCTCCTCCAATCTCACCATGGGGCTGGCTCTATATCTTATGCACTCGCCACGAGAGGCCCTCGTGTATGTGCGGCGATCCGATGCGATGTTTCAGAGCGTAGCTGCGCGCGATCCAGACCCGCTCTCCAATGGAATGGTCCACGCGGTGGCGCTCCTGTATTCGGGCAGAATCGAAGCCAGTCTGCATCACCCGGAGCTGGCACGTGAGAACCTTCAGCAGGCCCAGGGAATGCTGGAACAATTGACCAGGCGCAGTCCGAAGCACCGATATATCCTGGACGCGCTGGACGAAACTCGCAGGTCAATCGAAGCGCTCCCGCACGATACGGCTCCCATCAACGTCCACTAACCCTGCGCATTGTCGATCGCGCACGTCAATTCGGGCGGAGCGCCATTCAGCGGGACGCTGGTTTTTCTCTCTTACGCTGCCTCATGACACTCTCAACCAGGGCCGTCGCTTCCTCCAGGTGCAGACGCATCTGACGGCGTGCCGCGATCGGCTTGCGCTGGGCGATGGCGCGAAAGATGGCAAGGTGGCGCTTGAGAATCCGAGGCGCCACCTCGGGTATAAGTACCTTGTAAAACAGCCAGTGGCGCATGAGGTTGCGCAGCAGTTGAACTGAATTTCCCAGCGGGTTGTTGTGCGAGGCGCGCGCAATGGCAAGATGGAACGCCATGTCGGCTTCCAGGATGGGCTCATCGCGGGCAATGCTGTCCTGCATCATCTGGATCGTCTCGCCGATCGCCTTGATCTCCTGTGCGCTTCCGCGTTGCGCGGCCAGCGCGGCCAGGCTCTCTTCAATGATGACGCGGGCCTCCATAATCTCCTGGAACTCTGCGCTGTCTGTTCCGGTGAATGCCCACAGAAGCGGCCGGGAGAGAAACTCCGAGCGTGGGCAGACAAAGGTGCCATCGCCGACACGGCTGTCGACCATGCCCACCAACTCCATGGCTTTCAGGGCTTCCCGCAGAGAGGTGCGAGCGATGCCGAGTTGTTGACAGAGATCGCGCTCCGGAGGAATGCGATCGCCGGCCTTCCAGTTGCCGTTCACTACATGAGAGATCAGTTGGTCGAAGGCTGCCGCCGTGAGAGTGGTGCGGCGGACGGGAACGACTCCTTTGCTGGATGCTCTCACCATGTTGGTGCTCCCCTGTTTGGTCGATCCGCCGGTACCCGGATGCGAGAAGCATAGCAGGAGTGACGCAGACGTCCACCCCGGTGGGTCGGCAGTGGAACCCGTGGCCGCTTCAGATTGGATTGCCGGGCCGAGGTTCAACTCGGGCGATACTCCAAGGCCCACGCAATCTCAAGTCGTCTCTCCGTATTCTCTTCTCTGGGCTGTTCCCCCTCGACCGGCGAAAACTCTGGTCTTTTTGCTTGACAACTCCCCACAGGAATGGAAAACTCTCTGGCAAATTCGAAATGGTCATACCTCTGTACCATAACCGGAAGACAGTCCGGCTGTGTCATGGGCAATGTCGCGGAACGGGAAGCACCAAGCGTCATTTCGAATTCTTCGGGAGGCATCGCGCATGACTCGTTCGAGCTCTTCAAAACCCATCGTCCTCTGGCTGAGTTTGTTGGTCGCATTCCTCGTAGCCAGTACCGGTCCTATGCGGGCGCAGCTCGCCGGCAACGGGGAAATCACAGGCACCGTCACCGATGCTTCGGGCGCCGTAGTCCCGAATGCCACGGTCACCGCCACCGCGCTTGCCACCAAGCAGACCACCATCCGCCGCACCACCAGCTCCGGCGACTATACCGTAACCCCGCTGCCGCCCGGCACCTACACGGTGACCGTAACCGCGCCCGGATTTGAGAAGTACGTGCAGGAGAGTGTGAATGTCAATGCCCTGGAGACAGTCGCGCTCAATATGAGGCTCACGGTAGGAGCCGCCAACGAAACCGTAACCGTCACGACCCTGCCCCCGAATATCACCACCACCGATGCAACCCTCGGCGGCGCGATGGAGTTGCAGATGTACGCCAACCTTCCCCTGCAAATGTCGCAGGGCGGAACAGGAACGCCCGATCAACGGCGCGCCACAGACTTTGAATACCTGTTGCCGGGTGTCCAGAACAACTGGGTTGGCAGCAATAACAGTACCCAGGCCTCGGGCATCATCAACGGCAGCGGCCCCGCCGCGGGCGCGGAAGAGGTGTACATCGACGGCGTTGACATGTCCACGCCCCAGTCGGTGGGCGATCCCCGCTTTGTATGGACAGCGATGGGTGTGGATTCGGTCAGTCAGTTCCAGGTCCTCACCGCAGGCTGGGGAGCGCAGTATGGCGGCCAGGGTGTCGAGAATTTCTCGGTCAAACAGGCCGGCAACAGCTTCCACGGCGCGATCTATGAGTACTTCCGCAACAAGGCGCTCGATGCCTGGCAGTTTTACACCAAAAAGCCCACCCCCAACACCCAGGGTACGGTCATTCCTGGCGGCATCAAGGCCAGGGAGAATCAGAACGAATACGGCATTGTGCTGAACGGCCCGATCATCAGGAACAAGCTCTTCCTCTTTTACAACTACGGCCAGTATCGTGAAGCGGCCGGACCGACGGTCCAGGCCCAGACCGCGCCAACCTGCGCCATGATGGGCTATGCCGTCGGCGCGGACGGCAATTGCGATACCTCGCTCGGCTATGCCGACTACAGCGGATATGCCGGAGATACGAATCCACTATTGGCCGCGCCCGCGTCGGGTGGCTCACAACATATCTACGACCCCAATACGCAGACCTACAACTGTGCAGGCACAGCCGCTTCGCCGTGCACGCGGACCCAATTCTCGGCAGTAGTCAATGGCGTTACCCGCTACGACGCCATCCCTATGAGCCGTTTTTCGCAAGTGTCCAACTATTACAACCAGTTCATGATCCAGTCTTCGGTGGAGAAAATCGTCAACCAGGGCCTATATGCCTCCAACCTGCTCGACGGCTACTCCTCGGGTCTCAGCAACTGGTATCAGACCGGCCGCCTGGACTACAACTTGAACCAGAAGAACCAACTCAGCATCATCGTTGCCTTCGGCCGCCAGGCGAGCACCGGCTTCGCCTCAGTGCAGCATACGACTCCTCTGCCCGTCACTTCCAACCAGATGCTCCCGCCGTTCCAGACCAACCAGACCTATGCGCCGCAAACGACAGTCGACATGGTCAAGGACGTCTACACCATCAGTTCCAATCTGGTCAACCAGTTCACCCTCGGGTATGCGCGCTATAAGAGCGCGTCTACCACTCCCAACGATGCCGCAATGTACAACGCAGCCAGCTCCGGCCTGGTGGGCATGCCCCCCGGCCAGTCTACTAACGGCTTTCCCGGCATCACCTTCTCCAGCCCGGATCAGATTAACACTGAGGGAGGGTATGCCTGGAACACCAAGGTCTCCAACTCCTACAACATCACGGACAACCTGGTCTGGGTGAAAGGGAAGCATAACCTTACCCTCGGCGGGCAGGGCGTCCGGTTGGAGTACAACTACATCAAGGTTGCTACTCCCTCCGGGCCGATGGGCTTTACGTTTTCCCCGATCGAGACAGGCAACTTCACCGGCACCAACGGCGCCGGCGGTGTCACTAGCGCCACCGGCGCTGCCTTTGGCAGTTACATGCTGGGCGCCGTGCATAGCTCCAGCGTTACCGCCTACTATCCGGAGACCGGATCTCGCTTCAATGATCTGTCGTTCTGGACGCAGGACGACTATAAGGTGACCCCGCAACTCACCTTGAACCTGGGCCTGCGCTGGGACATCTTCCCCTCCTACGCGGAAGTGCATAACCAGTACACCTACCTGGACCCAACCCTGACCAATCCCATCACCGGGAATCTGGGAACGCTGGAATTTGCCGGACCCGGGGCCACCGGGATTTACTCGGGTATCACGGCGACGCCGACCTGGTACAAGAACTTCGGTCCGCACGTTGGCCTGGCCTACTCGATCGATCAGAAGACCGTGATCCGCGCCAGCTACCTGCTGACCTACGCGCATGGCGACAACATCGGCGGAGCCGCCAATGTTGGTCCATCGCTATTGGGTCTCACCCCCTCTGCGGCAGCGCCATCGGGCCTCAGCAGCGCGCCCGCCTTCTATTGGGACCAGGCAAACTCAACCGGAACATCAACCTGCACCGGCGGTATTTATAACGGCAGCGGCGGCGTAGCCTGCGGCTGGACCGGCTCGATTGTGGCGCCCGCTACCGCGATTTCGACGGCATTGGGCGGCAACGGAAGCATCGCCACCTACGGCACCGGCAACACGTCGCAAACTACGGGCCCCTATGCCAAGGCCTCCAGTTCCAGTCCTGCCTACTACGACCCCTACCTCGCCGGCCGCGCTCCCGAGTATGGAAACTGGAACGTGGGAATCCAGCGCGAGATCACCAAGGACCTGGCAATCAACATCAGCTACGTCGGCTCCGAAGGCCACTTTGAATCGGCTACCAACGCCGTCGGCGCAAGGAACGGCTTCCTGCCCTCGTCCCTGGCCGCGATGGCTGGGTATAACGTCAGCGGCGGCGTTGCTACGCCATGTACCGGCACTGCGTGCACGGCGCCTCTGCTAACCCAAAAGGCTAGCGCGGCCAACATCGGATTGGCGGAAGAGGCCGGTTTTACACCTCCCAATCCCATTAGCGCTGCATCCTACTACGCCAGCAATACCATCAATCAGTATTACTTGGCGTTTCCGCAATACAAGAGCATCACGGATGGCACCAGCTTTGTGGGCAACTCCAACTTCAATGCCCTGGAGATCACGCTCAAGCAACGCACCGCTCACGGCCTGGACATGATGCTCAACTACACCTACTCCAAGACCATTGATGACCTGGGCACCTTCCGGGTTGGAGACAATACCCGCCTCGATCGCTCGCTTTCCACCGCGGACGAACCCCAGAACCTGGCAGGGACCGCGGTTTATCAGTTGCCCTTTGGCCGCGACCATATCGGCGCCGACAACTTCTTCGTCCGCGCCATAGGCAGCGACTGGGTTCTCTCCGGCATCGTCCTCTATCACTCAGGCTTCCCGATCGCCGTTACCGGATCGGGTTGCGGAGGTTCGTCGGTCCTCAATCAGTGCATGCCAAGCGTCGTCCCCGGCCAAACTGGACGTGTCAATGGACCCTACGGAAAGATGGCCGGCGCCAACACCGCAACCACCTATACCACCCAGCCCTACATCAACCCCAACGCCTTCACCGTAGCGACCAATGCGACCGCCGGAACCAGTTCCGCAACCTGGGTAAGCGGGCCGGTACCAACCAACGGGCAATTCACCGGCGTGGGCGTCGGGGCGGCATTCTACGTTCCAGGAAACGCAACCCGGGTTGCGGCTCTTAACCTCTGGGGACCGAGCCTGTTCAACATCGATCTCGGCCTGAAGCGTAGCTTCCCAATCTACGAGAATGTCAAGCTGCTCTTCGAAGTCAATGCTCTCAACGCCCTCAACCACGTGGTATTCGCCGCTCCGGGCGCGGTGGTCGATAGCGGGACAGCATTCGGTGAGCTCACCAGCGTGGCCAACACCGCACGCGATTTCCAACTGTCGGCGCGCATTACCTGGTAGCGTTTACCAGTCAATCAATGCCACACCCTGGGTTGCCGCCTCGCACTTTGCAGGCGGCAACTTTGTTTCCTCCCTTGATGCGCGTAGCAGCCGATCGTGCCCGCGTCCCGGCCGGCGCAACCTGACCGGTTATCTGCCCGCGATGATCGGGAGCCGCATCCGGATCGTTGCCCCGCTGCCTGCCCGGTTGAACGCGCGCAAGTCTCCTCCATGCAGTTTCACTGCCCGTTCCGCGATGGCGAGCCCCACGCCGGAGCCTCCCGTGTGCGGGCTGCGCGCGTGATCGACGCGGTAAAATGGCAGAAAAATCGAGTCGACCTCATCCTCCGGGATGCCGGGCCCGCGATCGTTCACATCCAGTACGGCCATCCGCCCCCCCTGCTCCTGCGCAACCGCCAGTGTAATCTCTACCTCCGAACCCGCTTCCGTATATTGAATCGCGTTGCGGATCACATTCTCGATTGCCCGGTGCAGCAACTGCCGATTGCCCTGAATCACACACGCGTCGCTCGCGCAGAACACCACCGAGCTTTGCCGTCGCTGGGCCTCGTAGGTCGCATCGGGAATCATCTCTTCCACCAGCTTATTCAGAGATAGCGGCGCGAAGTTGGTGATCTTCTCGATCGCTTCCATCGACGACAGGGTCAGCAACTGGCCGATCAATTGGTTCAGATTCTTCGTCTCCCGCTCGATGCGTTCCAGATGTGCTGCCATGTCCGGATCTGCATCTTCGCGCGCCAGTTCCAACGCGACGCTCAGACGGGCCAGCGGCGAGCGCAGTTCGTGCGAAACGTCTCTCAGCAAAAGCTTTTGCGCACTCACCAGGGATTCCAACCGCTCCGCCATATGGTTGAAGTCATGGATCAGCGCTTGAATCTCATCCCCCTCAAAGACTCGCACCTGTGAACCCGGCTCGGCCACCCGCGTGCCCAGGTTGCCTTGCGCCAGCTCATGGGCCGCTTTTCTCAACCTCACCACCGGACGCGTAACCAGCAGCACCAGCACGAACGTTGTTATCCCACCCACCACAATGGCTACCGGCAACTGAGGGAATGCGAAGAACAGCAGATTCTGACCCCAGGTCACCTTCACCGGAGTGTGCGGCCTGCTCAGCAGGAAAATGTATCGCTTCCCGCTGCCGGAGGTAACCGGCACGCTCCAAACATATTGTTTCCCCACCTGCCTTCCTGCAACGCCCTTCTGATCGACGCCCGCGATCGAACTTTGCGCACCGGCTACGGCGCACAGGCTATTTCCCGTCGCATCGCTAAGCGCAATCGCATGATTGTGCGCGCCGGCATACGCCACCAGCGCGTCGCAGCCTCCCGATTCAAAGGTGGACACACTCTCTTTGGCTTCGTTGTGCAAACTGCTGTACAGCGCGTCGAAGAATACATCCGGGCTGTCAAAATGATGCCGGACAATCAGCGCGGTCGAGATCACGAAGATCAGGCTCTGCGCGATCCACAGAATAATGAATACCTTGAAAAAGAGGCCGCGCATCGCTTAATCCTTTGCGGTCGAGTGACCGCTGTGTACCGCGAGCTGATACCCCGTCCCGCGAATCGTCTTCACCAGATCGTCCTCCGTGCCGCTCCCGCTGAGTTTCCTCCGCAGCCGGCTGATATGCATGTCCAGGCTGCGATCGAACGGGTGGAACTTCCGGCCCAGCGCTTTCTCCGCCAGTTCTTCGCGAGTAACGACTTTTCCGGGAGAGTGCAGCAGCGATTCCAGCAAGGCAAACTCAACATCGGTCAGCTCGATCCTTTGCCCATTCTGAGTCACCGTCCTGGCTGCGGCATTCAGCTCCAGCCCATCCGCCCGCAGCAACGTCGGTTCGCTCGCCGCTTCGCTGCCGGAGCTGCGTCGCAGGATCGCCCGTATTCTGGCCAGCAACTCGCGCGGATTAAACGGCTTGGGCAGGTAGTCATCTGCACCGATCTCCAACCCCACAATGCGGTCCACGTCGTCGCCGCGGGCCGTCAGCAGAAGCACGTTGATCGACGAGGCCGCCCGGATCCGCTTCAGTACTTCAAAACCATCCAGGCCGGGAAGCATCACGTCCAGCAGGATCAGCGCGTACTGCTTCTTCAGCGCTTCCTTCAGTCCGGTATCGCCTCGGTGCACGGCGGAGACATGGAATCCATACCGTTCCAGGTAGTCTGCCAGCATCGAGCAAAGCTCGATATCATCGTCAATCAGGAGGATTTCTTCCACTCGGGTATCTCGCTCTTTTGAGCCTATGCCCTCTCGTCCGGAACCAACGCAGCAAAAATGTAACAAATGGTCACCGTAGGAGGAGCACTTTGTTACAAAGTGTTACCCATTATGACCGCATAACGCCATGCATTGATTTCTCCTGAATATGGTTGTTCAGGCAAGGCTAGCTTTTCCTCAAATGCATGGTTTTCATCGGTAGGAGTTGAAGATGTCTATTCGAACGTGGTCGGCGGTTGCTCTGCTTTTTGTCCTCGCTTCAGTTCCCTTCCTCGCCTTGGCCCAGTCGTCACCGGCGGCCTCGGGCGCCACGCTGCATGGCACGGTTGTGGACCCGGACAACGCGTTGATTCCCGGCGCGACTGTCACCTTGACGCCGGCTTCCGGCACGGCGCAGTCCACCGTCTCCAAGAGCGACGGGACCTACGCCTTCCGCAACCTAGCCGCAGGCACCTATGCGCTCACTGTGACCGCCCCGGACTTCGCCGCCTATGCTCAGCAGGCGATCGCCATCTCGGCGGGCGCAAACCTGGCCCTGGATGTGAAGATGACGCTGCAGGAGGATTTACAGCAGGTCACTGTCAGCACCAATACCGTCTCGCTCAGCGTAGATCCTGACAGCAACGCCAGCTCCACCGTCATCACCGGCGCTGCGCTCGACGCTCTATCCGACGATCCGGACGAACTCCAGTCCGAACTGCAGGCGCTTGCCGGCCCCTCCGCGGGCCCCAACGGCGGCCAGATCTACATCGATGGTTTTACCGGCGGTCAACTGCCCCCGAAGTCCTCCATCCTGGCCATCCGCATCAACCAGAATCCATTCTCCGCCCAGTATGACCAGCTCGGATATGGACGCATCGAAATCGTCACCAAGCCGGGCACCGACTCCTTCCACGGCAGCTTCATGACCATGTTCGGCGATAAGGTCTTCAATACGTCGACGCCGTTCCTCTCGGCCGGCCAGCCCGACTACCACACCCTTTTCTTCATGGGAAACCTCACCGGCCCCATCAAGCAGGGCATGTCCTTTACCCTGTCCGGCTCGCGCCGCATGATGCACAACAACACCACCGTCAATCCTCCGGCCATTTACAGCACTTCGCCGACTTCGGCTGCGCTGTGCGCGCCCGGAGACCTGACCGACAATTGCAATAGCTATGCGTTCCCCGTCGCGGCACGCGCGGAGGCTACGCCGGCGACACGGACTGACATTAGCCCGCGAGTGGACATGATGCTGGGCGCGAAGAATACGCTGACGACGCGCTATGACTATGAGTGGTCGGACAGCAACGTCAATCCCACCGTCGCCAGCGCGTTGCTCACCACCGGCTCCAACAGCACCAGCAACGACCAGGATATCCAGATCAGCGATACCCAGTTGATCAACAGCAAGGTCATCAACGAGACCCGCTTCGAGTATGAGCACAGCTCGTCCAACTCGACCCCGCTCAACACCGCCCCGACCATCTCCGTATCGGGCTACTTCAACGTCGGCGGCGGCAGCACCAGCACCAGCTCCGGCGACCACGTTGAGGCGCAGAACTACACCTCCATCCAGTTGGTCAAGAACTTCGTCCGCCTCGGCGGACGCCTGCGCACGTCCAGCGAGTCGAACTATTCAAACAGTGGAATCCACGGCTCCTTCACTTACAACTACCTGCTCGATCCGTGCACCGATCCCAGCGTAACCAGCAAACCGAGCAACTGCCTGGCCACCCTCCCCGTCAACGCCACCCCCTGCTCGACTGCCAACATGACGGCCGGTTCGCCGCTCTATCCGTCCTACCAGTGCGGCATCGTTAGCCAGTTTGGGCTGAAGGACATCACCAACTACACCATCGGCGCGCGCGAGACCGACCTGGGCCTCTACGCCGAGGACGACTGGAAGGCCCTGTCCAACCTGACCATCAGCTACGGCTTTCGCTACGAAGCGCAGAATGTCATCCACAGCGCCCACGACCTTGCCCCGCGCATATCCATCGCCTACGGCGTTCCGCGAGCCAGCGGAAAGACCACCACCGTTCTTCGCGCAGGCTTTGGCGTCTTCTACAATCGCTTCTCCCTGGGCAGCATTCAGTCGCAGATCGCGAACGATGGACAGAATGCGCAGAACCTCACCTACACCAGTCCCGGCGCCGGCAACCTCAGCAATCCAAGTCTCGTCTGCCAGCCGACCCCCAACGGCACGCTGCCCTACAACAGCGCCTGCACCTCGGTTGTTGGATCCACCGGCCCGGCAGTCTCGCCTCAGCTCAACGATCCCAACCTGCGCAGCGCTTACATCATCCAGTCGGCCGCATCGGTCGAGCAGCAGATCGGAAAGTATGCCAGCGTTTCGGTTACATATATGAATGCGCGCGGCGAGCACCAGTTCCTCAGCCGCAGCATTCCCGCCGGAACCGGCACTATCGACACCGTCAACCAGTCGGAGGGCGTCTTCCGCCAGAACCAGATCAACACCAACATCAACGTGCGCACTCCCAAGGGCATCACCATCTTCGGGTTCTACTCAGCCAACTGGGCAGACTCCAACATCAGCAACATCACCGACCCCTTCAACTCTGCGGTGGATTACGGCCGCGCCGCCTTCGCAACCCGCAACCGCATGGTGCTCGGCGGAAGCATCCCGCTGCCATACAAATTCACCGCCAGCCCCATGATCTTTGCCCAGTCCGGTTCACCCTACAACGTCACCATCGGGACCCCCGACAAAGTGACCCTCGGGCTCAACGACCGGGTGGCCTGGAATCCTGCCGCCGGGTCCATGCCCGCTCTGGGCAGCTTCGCCCAATGCACCCAGGCGGCGAGCTTCGCCGACTCGGGGTATACTGCGGGCGCCTCAACTGACAACCAGATCCCGGTCAACTTCTGCACTGGCCCGGCCAACGTATCGTTCAACCTCAGGTTGGCGCGGTCCTTCAGCATCGGCCCCAAGACGGCTGCTGCTCTCGCGGCCGCGCAGCCGGGTGCACCCAGTGGCCCCGGCGCCTTCGGCGGCATGGGTGGTCGTCCCGGCGGCGGCGGCGGCGGCGGTGGTCGTGGCGGCGGCTTCGGAGGCCCTGGCGGTCCCGGTGGTGGCTTCGGTTCCGGCTCAGATCGCAAGTACACTCTCACCATCGGTGCGCAGGCGCAGAATCTATTCAACCAGGTCCCTTACGGAACTCCGGTCAGCACCTGGATCAATCCGACCAACACCCAGTTCGGTACGACGCACGGCCTCGGCGGCGGCCCGTTCGGCGGCGGAAACGCAGTGCGGACCATCATGCTTCAGGCCAACTTCACCTTCTAGGAGCACCTCGGAAACTGGCACAGCGCAGGTCATCGGCGCAAGGCATGTCGGCCGGAATGATCATGCTGGCTTGATTCTGCACCGGCACGCGCGGGGGTCGATAGCTGCCCCGGTGAATGCTGCGCGAAGCCATCCAGGATGCTTTTCATTTCGCGCAGAAGTTGATCGGCCATGTCCCGCGTAAAGCCGTGGCGAATGAGGATGCGTTGGATCACGAGATCTGTGCGGTTGGGTGGCATGGAGTAGGCGGGAACCAGCCAGCCGCGCTCCCGCAATCGATCGGCGAACTCGTAGAGACTGAACTTCGCGGATGCTGTATCTTTGAGCTCCCAGCAGATGCCGGGGATTCCGCCCTGGCCATCGTAGATGATCCTGAATAGCCCGAATCGCCCAATCCCCTCCGCCAGGTAACGGCCAAGCGCAGCACACTCGGTTTGAATCTCGCGGTATCCCTCTTTGCCGAGGCGCAGAAAATTGTAGTACTGGCAGATTATCTCGCCGCCGGGGCGGGAGAAGTTTAGGGCAAAGGTGGGCATATTGCCGCCAAGGTAGTTGACGTCAAAAATCAGATCTTCCGGAAGGTCGTGTTTCTCGCGCCACAGGGCCCACCCGACGCCGAGCGGTGCAAGACCGAACTTATGACCGGAGGCATTGATGGATTTGACACGGGGCAAACGAAAGTCCCACAAAAGGTCCGGCTCCAGGAACGGTGCGAGGAACGCGCCGCTGGCTCCGTCGACGTGGATGGGGATGTCCAGCCCGGTCTCGGCACATAACTTGTCCAGAGCAAGACTGATCTCGTGGACCGGCTCAAACTGAAGGGTGAACGTAACCCCGAGTGTGACCACCACGCCGATGGTGTTTTCATCGCAGCGCTTCAGAACTTCTTCCTGGGTCAGCAACAGGCGGTCGCCTTCCATCGGCACTTCGCGGATTTCGACATCGAAGTAGCGGCAGAACTTGTGCCAACACACCTGCACGGGCCCCATGATTAGGTTCGGAGCATCCGTGGGCTTGCCCCTCGCGCGCTGGCGTTTGCGCCAGTTCCACTTCAGCGCCAGGCCGCCCAGCATCGCTGCTTCGCTCGATCCGGTCGTGGAGCAGCCGATGGTGCTGGCTGCTTCCGGAGAATTCCACAGATCGGCGAGCATGTGGACGCAGCGCTCTTCGATGGCCGCGGTCTGCGGATACTCATCCTTGTCGATCATGTTCTTGTCGGCGGACTCGTCCATCAGTTGCTTGACTTCAGTCTCTATCCAGGTGGTGCAAAAGGTTGCCAGGTTCTGCTGCGAGTTGCCATCGAGGATGAGTTGATCGTGGATGGTCTGATAGACCGCCTGCGAGTCATGCTTGTCTGCGGGAAACTCATAACTCGTGGTTGTGTCGTTCAGCGCCTCGAACTCGATCTGACTGGTTGGACCAGCTTGCAGCTTTTCGGTGTTGTGCAGCGGCATGGAGCCCTCCTGTTCCTCTGAAACCTTGTAGTCGATTTGCTGCCGCTCGAACCACCCTTGCGCATTGCCGCTCGATCATCCGGCACTCCCCGGCTCCTGCAAACTAACCTGAAAGCAGTATCCGAAGATCGCGCAGGTTATGACCCGTGGGGCCGATCACCACGGTGGCGCCGATGCCGCTCAGCCACGTAAAGGAGTCGAACTCCTCCAATGCATGTTGCGCGTTATCGCGCCGGAAGCCTGCCTGGTCTAAGCTGAAGCCTCGCTCCGCCGCCGGATACTCCCCATCCAGAGTGTGTTCGTCGACGATGGCGCCGGCCGCGTTGCTGTTCCCGTCGATGCCGTCCGAGCCGGCCGACAACACGGCAATCGGCCCGTCCGCAGGGCCGAGCTTCGTCGCCAAGTACAGCGCAAAGTGCTGATTCCGCCCTCCCGCATGCCGCGCTCGCCCAGCCGCGGCAGCAGAAAGTTCAGTGCTCTCCGCGAAAATGCTGGGCACTCGCACCGTCACCTCTCCCGCCGAGATCAGGCACACCCGCCGATGCTCACGCCGAAGCTCGCGCAACCGGTCGAGCAAGTAATCAGCCGCCGCGTCATAGCTCCAGTCGTCGCAGCTATTGTCGATGACCGCATGAAAACCTAACCTGGCCGCATAACTCCGCGCCAACTCCGCCAGTTCGTCGCTGTCCAGCAGCTTCCAGCTACGCGAACTCAGCTCGTCCGGCTTCGGCGATTCCGCCAACTCCGCCGACGCAAAGAACCGGCGCACCGCCTCCGGAAACCGCCCTATCAATCCATAGCGCGCCAGTATCTCGCGGCATTCGGCGACGGTTGTCGGATCGCCGATCGTCGGCCCGGAAGCCAGCGCGTCAAGGTGCGCGGGGGGCACGTCGGAGACCAGCAGGGAAATCTTCTGCGCGCTACCCGCCGCCAGCGCCAGCCGCCCTCCCTTCACCGCGGAAAAGTGCTTGCGCACGCAATTGATTTCGACAATCGATGCGCCGCTGTGCACCAGCGCCTGGTGGAATCGAACCGTGTCTTCAAGCGAGATCGCCGGGTTCAGCGGAAGCTCCATCATGGCAGACGCGCCGCCGCTGATCAGAAAGATGCACAACGTATTCTCCGGCGACGCATCCCCCAGCGCGCGCAGCATCGCCAGCGCCGCCGCCGCTCCCGCGAACGATGCCTCGTTCGGAAGAGGATGGCCGCCCGGGAAAAACTGGAAGCCCGCCCGCAGATCCCTTAGGCGCTCGCCCGCAATCAGCACGCCCTGCAAATCACACGCCGCCGCAAGCCGCAATCTCGCCAGCAGCGCACCCAGCATCGCCGCGCCCGCCTTGCCCACCGCAACCACTCGCACTCGCTTCACCCGATCTAGCGCGACCACGCTCTCGCCGCCCAAAAACAGCCGCCCGCCCACGCCGTCGATACGCATCACCCGGTCGAAGGCCCGTTCAATGCTGCAATCGGCCAGCGCCTGCTCAAAGATTCTGCGCGCAATTTCTTTCAGGTCTTCCACGTTTCGCCAATCTACTCCGCGAGCTGCCGCATCACTTTAATCAAGTCTGCCTTGCCTTCAAACCCGATGCCCGGCAGTTCCGGCATGGTCACATAGCCGTTCTCCACGCGCACGCCATCGGGAAATCCGCCGAAGGGCTGGAACAGGTCCGGATAGCTCTCGTTGCCGCCCAGCCCAAGCCCCGCCGCGATGTTCAACGACATCTGGTGTCCTCCATGCGGAATGCACCGTCGCGGCGACCACCCTGCCTTGCGAATCACCTCCAGCGTGCGCAGATACTCGCACAGCCCATACGACAGCGCGCAGTCGAACTGCAGCCAGTCGCGGTCCGCGCGCATGCCGCCGTAGCGCAGCAGGTTGCGCGCATCCTGGTGGCTGAACAGGTTCTCGCCCGTGGCCATCGGCCCCGGATAGAACTCCGCCAGCGCCGCCTGCAGCGCAAAGTCCAGCGGGTCGCCCGCCTCCTCGTACCAGAACAGCGGATACTCGCGCAGCATCTTCGCATACGCAATCGCAGTCTCCAGGTCGAAGCGCCCATTCGCATCTACCGCGAGCTGCGCGTCGCCGCCGATCTCCGCCAGCACCGCTTCAATCCGCTTGCGGTCCTCACCCAACTCGGCCCCGCCGATCTTCATCTTCACCACCGTGTAACCGCGGTCCAGATAGCTCCGCATCTCCCCCCGCAGCGCACTCACGTCCTTGCCCGGATAGTAATATCCGCCCGCCGCATACACGAACACCCGCGGGTCAGCCTCGTGCCCGCACTTCTCTGCCAACAGCAGAAACAGCGGCTTGCCCGCGATCTTCGCCACCGCGTCCCACACCGCCATGTCGATCGTTCCCACCGCCACCGAGCGCTCGCCATGCCCGCCGGGCTTCTCGTTCTTCATCAGCGTGCGCCAGATGCGGTCAGGGTCCAGATTGTCACCGGCATCGTTCACCAGCGCCGCCGCGTCCGCCTCGCGCAGCCGCGGTGCGAACCGCTCGCGGATCAGCCCGCCCTGCCCGTAACGCCCGTTGGAGTTGAAGCCATAGCCAACCACAGTCCTGCCATCGCGAACCACATCCGTCACCACAGCAACCAGCGAGCAGGTCATCTTCGAGAAGTCGATATACGCATTCGCAATCGCGGATGCGATGGGCAACGTTACTTCGCGAATTTCAACGATGCGCATAGGCACACAGTTCCCGGTCAGTCGAAGTCCCTTCCGACCATACTCGAAAGCAGCCCTCTAGCCAACACCCGCAGCGCTGTTTCCCTCATGTAAAATTGGTTTGAATCCGGGCGAAATGGCGACCGCCATCCGCCTGCGGTTTTCCGCGTCCCTATCGTCTAGCGGCCCAGGACTCCGCCTGTTCCCGGCGGCAACATAGGTTCGAATCCTTTTGGGGACGCCATCAATTCAAATGGGTTAGTTCTCCTACTCCCCACACCCATTGAAAATTCTGACACTTCTACTACATAGACGGACTTTAATGGCCGTGGCGCGTTGCGATGCGTTTAGAGTGGAAGTGAGGAATTTGCCAGTGAGCACGCATTGGACTTGTCCCTATTGCAATCGAATCGCCACGCTGATTGATACGAACGTCAGCAGTTCCAATCACAACTTTGACTGCGGAAACAAAGATGGATACTCACTGCTCCGAACAACTGTAATCGTTTGCCCCAATCATGAGTGTCGCAACTACACGATAGCGGCGGGACTCTACCGATACAACCATGACTCCCGTGGAAATCGGACGCAATTACGCAAGCCAGAATCGAGCTGGTCATTGAAACCCCAATCGTCAGCGAAGCCCTTCCCCGATTACATTCCGGCAGCGCTCCGAAGCGATTACGAAGAGGCGTGCCTCATCGCCTCACTGAGCCCCAAGGCCTCCGCAACACTATCCCGTCGCTGCTTGCAGGGAATGATTCGGAACTTTTGGAACATCACGAAACCACGCCTGATTGAAGAAATTCTGGCGTTAGAAGATAAGGTCGATCCCCAAACGTGGGAAGCAATCGACGCGGTTCGCAGCATCGGCAATATTGGCGCTCACATGGAGAAAGACATTAGCTTGATCGTGGATGTGGACCCAGATGAGGCACAGCTTTTGATTGAATTGATCGAAACGCTGATGACCGAATGGTACGTTCACAAGCATGATCGTGACGAGAAAATGAACGCCATCGCGGCGGTTGCGGCGGCAAAGAAAGCCCAACAAATTCAGCCTGCCGCTGCCGCGCCTAAACCTTAGCTCCCCACACCTGGAGGATTGCGATGTCCGCAAAATGGGATAAACCCGAGGAGACGCTCAAACTCCTTGATGAACTGGAAAAGTTCGGCTTCAACGACGACGCCTTCTGGCGGCTCCATCACTGGCGCGAAAAGAAGGACAGGCGGCGCGCAACCATCAAAGCCCACCGCGCCTACTGTGAGAAACACGAAGTATTTCGAACCGGCGAGAACCCGTTAGTTCAAGAGCGACTACAGAAAGTTCTAAGCGACTATAAATCGCAGCCCTCCTATTTCAACCATCTTGCCGAGGAGGCCTACAGAGCCATCCCACCGCGGGCCTGACCGCCTTCACCGGCACGACACCTCATCCTGAAACTGCTTTGTCGCCGCCATCGAAGCCAGAGCGTGCGCGCAGTCCAGAATCTTCTGGTTGAGCGGATCCTTGTCCAGCGAGTCCGGAGCAATGTTGGCCGCCTTGACATGCATCGCCACAAATTGGTCGCTCATCTGTTGCATATTGGTGAACTCATTCTTCAACAGCTCCGCCGCCTTCTGGTCCGGACCGGTGGTGGCTGCGGCTACCGCGAGCTGTAGCTTGGCGTCGGCCGACCTGCGCAAGGGATCCACCCAGTTTCCCGCGACCGGATAGTTGTTCTGGATCGCGTTGAACAGGGCCGCGTGCCACTCGCGAATCTGGCTCAGCGCCTCGATCTCCGCGCTCAGATAGGCCGCGGAGAAGTCCGTAGGCCGACTCGGCGGGACCGGCGCCGCCACCGCCGTGCCCGCCGATAACGGCAGGGTCAGGACGGTCTGGCTCCCTTGGAACCGGATCGACCCGTGCGTGATCCGCGCCAGCGACTCAATATCCACGTAGGATTTGCCGTTGATGCGAACCAATGCGGCCTGGTCGGGCTGCCCCGCGATCGTCAGAGTTCCAGCCTGCTGCGATGTTTGCGCGCCGGCCACCATCGACAGCGCCAAAAGCATGGCCAGCGTTGCCGGCAAGCGTAATGCTGATCCGTCCATAATGTTGCTCCATGTGCCTTTCTCGTTGGATGCACGGGAGCAGCTCCACGGACTCCTACTTGCGCCGCACGGTGCGCTTCACCTGCGCGTACTGCATCAGGATGAAGCTGTCGGTCATGCCCGCGATGTAATCGGCTACCACGCGCGCCAGGCCTTCGGTTTCAATCTCTTCCACGTAGCCGGAGGGCAGCTCCTGGGGCTCGTGGATCCAGAAATCAAACAGCTCCCTCACCACCTGCTCCGCCTTCTCATGCTCACGCGACAACTCGTCGCAGGTATACAGCGTGTTGTAGAGATAGCGCTTTTCCTGCAGGCGGTGGGCTTCGGCCAGCGCGGAGAACGTGGCCAGCCGCGTCGGGTGGTCGCGCACCTGGGCGAGCGAGGCCGCCCCGACTGCGCACGTGTTTTTCTTGGTCGTCGCAATCAGGTCGTCGGTCAGCACATTCTGCATCAGTTGCAGCGCCTCGTTGAACAGGAACTTGGCTTCCAC
>CAZAXI010000041.1:0-29141 GCA_964489045.1 uncultured Granulicella sp.
CCGCCATCGTCTACGCCCCCTCGCGCAAGGCCTCCGAAGAGCTCGCCGCCGAACTCAACCACCGTTTCCCCACCTCCGCCTATCACGCCGGACTCGACCCCAGCACTCGCGAGCACGTCCAGCGCGCCTTCCAATCCGGCAAGCTCTCGGTCGTCGTCGCCACCATCGCCTTCGGCATGGGCATCGACAAGGCCAACGTCCGCACCGTCCTCCATACTGCGCTGCCCGCCTCAGTCGAAGCCTTCTACCAGGAGATCGGCCGCGCCGGCCGCGATGGCCTGCCCTCACGCTCCGTCCTGCTCCACTCCTACGCCGATCGCAAGCTGCACGAGTTCTTCCTCGAGCGCGACTACCCGCCTGCCTCCGATCTCGCCCGCGTCGCGCAACTCCTTACCGAAGAATTCCTCATGCCCGAGCCGCTCGCCCAGCGCCTCAAAATGGATCTCGACACCTTCAATAAATCCATCGAAAAACTCATCGCCCAAGGCGCGGCCTCCATCGACCTCGTCGGAAACGTCCGCCGTGCAGGCCCCATCTCCACCAAGGAATCCTGGCGCGCCGGCTACGAAGCTCAGATCGCCTTCCGCCGCGCGCAACTCGACCGCATGGTCGCCTTCGCCGAAACTCAGCAGTGCCGAATGACCGCCATCATCCGCCACTTCGGCGACACCGCCGACGCCCGCCGCCCTTGTGGCCAGTGCGACTTCTGCTCCCCCTCCACCACCTCCGTCCTCGCCTTCGCCCCGCCCACCACGGCGCAGGCCCGCGACCTCCGCACTATCCTCGCTTCCCTCGCCCACCGCTCCACTTCCACCGGCAAGCTCCACACCGACCTCGCCCCCAATCTCGATACAGTAGCCGACCGCCGCGCCTTTGAAGTCCTCCTCGACGCCCTCGCCCGCGCTGGCCTCATCACCCTCACCGCCGAAACCTTCACCAACGCCGAAGGCAACGTCCTCCCCTACAAAAAAGCCGCCCTCACCCACGAAGGCCGCAGCGACGACGCCTCCGAACTAACCGGCGTAGTCCTCCCCGCCGCCTCCGACGAGCCGCTATCGCCATCCACGCTGAAACGCAAGCGCGCGCGCGCTGCTTCTAGGTGCCCCGAGGCTTTAGCCTCGGGTCTCTCAACTCGCCAAAAGAAAGGGGCTTTAGCCCCTGGGTCAGGCTTCCCCACCCTCACCCCAGCTCAGGAGCAACTCGACGACGCCCTCCGCGCCTGGCGCAAATCCGAAGCCGCCAAAACCGGCAAGCCCGCCTTCATCGTCCTCAGTGACGCCGTCATTCGCAATCTCGCCATCGCGCAGCCGCGCAATATTTCGGAGTTACTCACAGTCCCCGGCATCGGCCCCAGCAAGGCCGACAAATTCGGCCCAGACATCATCGCCATCTGCCGCGGTGCCACAACGACGCCTGCAGCAACTCCGGGCTCTCCTACACTCTCGTCATCTCGACCGGAGCGCAGCGAAGTGGAAAGACCCCCGCATTTTGCACAAGTCGCCGCCAACCCCAGCGCAACGCGTAAGGCTGCTTCTAGGTACCCCAAGGCTTCAGCCTTGAATCTCTCAGATGACGACAACGACGGGGCTTCAGCCCCTGGGGCAAGTTCTCTCTCCACCCCAACCTTCCACCGCACTCGCCCCGCTGCATCCGACCCCACCGCCTCGCTTACTCCCGATCAACTCCTCCTCGATACCCAACTCCGCGCCTGGCGCAAAGCCGAGTCCGCCCGCATCGGCCTCCCGCAATTCTTCGTCCTCGGCTCCTCCACGCTGCGCAGCATCGTCCTCCTCCGCCCGAAGACCATCGCCCAACTTCAAACCATCTCCGGCATCGGCCCCGACATGGCTGAGAAATTCGGCGCATCCATCGTCGAACTCTGCCGCGCATAGACCCCTCCCTTTCGCATAGGACCTCGTCACCCGAATAACGACCATCTTTAGTCACAATCTCTCCGCCCCGGCGCCCGGCGCCGAGCGCATTGTCGAGCGCCAGTCCCACACAAAACTGCTAAACTGAGTATTCGCAGCAGGATTCCCGGGCCCCGGCAGCCCGAGGTGGCAGAAGGACTACCCACATGGCAGATCGCACTCATAACGGCAACCAGAACGGCGACTTCAGCTCCTCCACGCTCCGCCTCAAGCTCGGCCTCGCCGAGATGCTCAAGGGTGGAGTCATCATGGACGTAATGAATGTTGCCCAGGCCGAAATCGCCGAAGAGGCCGGCGCCATCTCCGTCATGGCGCTCGAGCGCGTGCCCGCCATGATCCGCGCCGAGGGCGGCGTCGCCCGCATGGCCAGCCCCAAACTCATCAAGCAGATCATCGCCGCCGTCTCCATCCCGGTCATGGCCAAGGCCCGCATCGGCCACTTCGTCGAAGCCCAGATTCTCCAGACCCTCGGCGTCGACTTTATCGACGAGTCCGAAGTCCTCACTCCCGCCGACGAGACCCACCACATCGACAAGCACGCCTTCACCACGCCCTTCGTCTGCGGCGCGCGCAACCTCGGCGAAGCCCTCCGCCGCATCGCCGAAGGCGCCGCCATGATCCGCACCAAGGGCGAGGCCGGTACCGGCGATGTCGTTCACGCCGTCCAGCACATGCGCCAGATCGTCGGCGAGATCCGCGCCCTCACCGTGCTCGACGATCAGGCCCTCTACCACGCCGCCAAGGAACTCCAGGCCCCCTACGAACTCGTCCGCATGGTCGCCAAATCAGGCAAGCTGCCCGTGCCCAACTTCTCCGCCGGCGGCATCGCCACTCCCGCCGACGCTGCCCTGATGATGCAACTCGGCGCCGAATCCGTCTTCGTCGGCTCCGGCATCTTCATGAAGGAGCGCGCCACTCCGCTCGACGTCGAGAACAACCCCATCGAGCGCGAAGAGGCCGTCTCCCGCGCCCGCGCCATCGTCATCGCCACCACCCACTTCAACGACCCCAAAATCGTCGCCGAAGCCAGCGAAGCCGTCACCGGAACCATGAAAGGCCTCGCCGCCGCCGCCATCGAAGAGCAGGACCTCATGCAAACCCGCGGCTGGTAGCTTCAAAAAAACAAACGCAAAGGGCCCGGCGGCTCTCCGCTGGGCATTTTTTCTATTCTCGACGGGCTCCTCACGCCGCTTCCGCCTTCTCCCGCAAATCCTCCAGCATCACCCGCCGCAACGCCGCGTTCAGCCGCGACTGATCCGCCTGCTCACACCAGCTTCAACTCCGGAAAATCCCGCTCATACCTTCCTTTATCCAGGGTGATCAATCGGTCGGCAGTCAGCAGCGCATGCGCGCCAATCAAAAAATCAGCCAGCAGCCGCCTGGGCTGTTCCTGCCCCGACCGCCGCCGGCGCTTCGCGTAGCGTGCGTATCTCCGGCCAGCCTCCAGCCAAACCTGCTCGTCCAACTCGAAATCAACCACCACATCCGCATCGCTCAGAAACTGCCCGAGAAATTCCTCTGTCATCCTGGGATGGGCGATGGCCTCTGCATACACAGCGGCGCACAAAACCACCGAACCGGCGCGGCTCGACTCCCCCAGCAAGTGCGTAAGACGCCCAACCGAAGGCTCCTGGTCCCAGATAGCCGAGAGAACATTCGTATCCAGTGCGGTTCTCATTGGTCTCGCTCGTCGCCTGGTCCGCCAAAATCGTCATTGCGCATCTCCCGTACCCAGGCCACGGCAGTGCCCTCGGGCGCGCCCTTGGAAAGTGCACCGATCCACTTCTCGAACGGATTCTCGTTCGCCCGCACCGGCTGGATATACGTCAGTCCGTCCTTCATCACGTATGCGATTCTGTCGCCAGCCTTGACCCCGAGCCGCCGCCGCACCTCCGCTGGGACAGTCACCTGCCCTTTACTGCTGATTGTGCTAGTGTTCGTCATACTTACCACTCCTCTTTACGTAATACTATACCTCTTTACCCGCGCCCGCAACACAAGAATCCGGGCGCAACTCACCCCACCCGCCCCGCATCGCATGACAGTACGCCAATGCCGCCGCACGCTGCGGCCACAGGAGAAATCCCGATGATGATCAAGATCAAAAAGCTCGGCATGGCACTCTGCATCTCCGCCGCACTCACACTCACCCTCAGCGCGCACGCCGCTGACCGCCAGAAACTCGATGACCGCATCGCAGCCGCCAGCGACGTCGTCCACGAACTCATGGCAACGCCCGACAGAGGTGTCCCCGACGATATCGCCGAGCACGCCACCTGCGTCGCCGTCATCCCGGGCTTCAAGAAGGGAGCCTTCATCGCCGGCGCCCAGTATGGCCAGGGCGTCGTCACCTGCCGCACCGGCCATGGCTGGAGCGCTCCCGCATTCATTCAACTCACCGGAGCCAGCTTCGGCCTGCAGGCCGGCGGCGAATCCACCGACCTCGTCCTCGTTGCCATGTCGCATAACGCCTTCCAGCGGCTGCTCACGGACAAGGTCAAGCTCGGCGGCGACATCGCTGTCGCGGCCGGGCCCGTGGGACGCAACTCACAGGCCTCTACCACTGAACTCGCCAACGCCGGCTTCCTCTCTTACTCGCGCAGTAAGGGCATCTTCGCCGGTATCGACCTCACCGGCGACGTCGTCAACCAGAACCACGAAGACACCTACGCCTACTACGGCAGGAGTGTCACCCACCAGGCCATCCTCTCCGGCGAAGTCGAGGCTCCGTCGTCCGCAGCTGCATTCCGGCACGCTGTAGCCGAGCTCTTCCACGCCGACGCGAACAGCACCCACGCCTCCCGCTAACTCAAACCAACCGCAGCGCCAACCAAGGCTGGGCAAACTGGCACTATGCCGGCAAGCCCAGCCCTCCCATTATTTGCCCGCTCCGTGTGCCGGATGCTTCGTTTCCTGGTGTGCGGGTGCGCATGATAGGGTGAAATAGTTCGCTTTCGTGTCCAATACTGCATAGAAACAAGGCCATTCGCCATCAGGTGGTTTCATGAATCGCATCGCCCTCCTCCTCGCCCTCGCTCTCTGCCTTCCCCTCGTCGCCCGTGCCGACGAAGCCTCACACCGCGCCAAGGTGCAGGAGATGATGAGCCTGCTCAGCACGGAAAAGAACGTGCAGGGAGTCGTCGACAAGTTTATGAAGCAGATCACGGACGTGGCCGACAAGGAAGCCGGCCCCAACCCCTCGCCGGAGACCAAGGCAAAAGTCGCCGACTTCGAGAAGCAGGCCCTCTTTATCATCGAGTCGCAAGTGGGTTGGAAGGAAATGCAGGCGGATTTCACCGACATCTACGCCAAGAGCTTCACCGAAGAAGAGTTGGACGGCATCATCGCTTTCTACAAGTCACCCGCCGGATCCGCGCTCCTCACCAAGATGCCGGACGTCAACGTCCAGATCGCCAAGGTTGGCGGCGCCCGCGTTCAGGCGCTGCAGCCGCAACTGCAGCAGTTGTACACGGACTTCCGGAAGAGCCTTGCCCCGCCCCCGCCGCTAGGGCCTGCTACGGGCGGTCCGGTCAATCCGTCTCCACCCGCCGCCACGCCGAAATAACCGTGTCTGCCAACGCTGCTTCGTCCCCCGTGCCTGTTCCTGCAACCATTTATCCTTGTGTGGCGACCGTCACGTCCCGCACGCCCCGCCGCGTGCTAGCGTCACAGAAGTGTGCCCCGCGCACGCTGCCACACGAAGAACCAAGTCCATTTCGCCAGGTGTTTCCATGAATCGGTTCGCCCTCATTCCCGTCTTGGCCTTTTGCCTTCCTCTCGCAGCCCAATCCAACGACGCCTCCCTGCAAGCCAAGGCGCAGCAGGCCGTGATCGCCCTCCACATCGACCGCATGGTCAAGAATGCCGCCGACGAGTTTACCAAGCGGTACTCAGACACGGCCGAACATATCGTCGGCAACAACCCCACGCCCGACCAGGTCACCAAACTCGCCGACTTTGAGAAGAACACCTCCAAAACCATCGACACCCAGATGAGTTGGGCTGCCGTCGGTCCCGGATTCGTAGACATCTACGCCAAGAACTTCACCGAAGCGGAGCTGGACGCCATCATCGCCTTCTATCGGTCGCCCGCCGGAATCGCTTTCCTCGACAAGACGCCGGCACTCAACGCACAGACCATGCAGCTTCTGCAGTCGAAGATGGCGGCTGTGCAACCGCAGTTGAAAGTGTCGCTCGATGACTTCCGCAAGAGTACGGCCACGCCGCCTGCCAACTCCCTGCAACTCACTCAGCCCGGAATCGCGCCGAGATAACCGTCCCTCCGCCATCGCCCCCCCAGCGCAATCGGATGCCTGGCTCCGCGATAGACTTGTTATCAGCACCGCATAGCAACCGCGCTCTCTAGCCCCGCATGACAGCGAAAGCTCCAGCCCATCCACCTCTCACCATCGGCGTCCTCGCCCTCCAGGGCGCCTACGACGCCCACGTCCGCACCCTCACCGCTCTGGGTGCAATCCCGCGACTCGTCCGCACTCCGGACCAACTCGCCGGTCTTGACGGCCTCATCATGCCCGGCGGCGAATCCACCACCATGCTCAAGTTCCTCGACCGCAACGGATTCTTCTCGATCCTCCAGACCTGGGTCCGCACCACGCCCACCTTTGGCACCTGCGCCGGCGCCATCCTGCTTGCCAACCACGTCGAGCACCCTCCGCAGCGCTCGCTCGCCGCCCTCGACATCACCGTCGAGCGCAACGCCTACGGCCGCCAGATCGACTCCACCATCCTCACCGCGCCCACCGCACTCCCCGGCGGCCCACTGGAGATGGTCTTCATCCGCTCCCCGCGCATCCGCACCACCGGCCCCGGCGTCGAAACCCTCGCCACCCGCGACGGCTTCCCCACCCTGGTCCGCTCCGGCCACCTGCTCGCCGCCACCTTCCACCCCGAACTCACCCACGACTCCCGCGTCCACCAACTCTTCCTCTCCATCGTCCGCGAACATCAGACAACGTGAGCCATCCCCATCCGTCCACGGCAGACTGTGTACTCCCCGTTCCTCTGTGTTCTCTGTGATTCGCTTTTAGCCTCTGGGGCCAGGCTCCGCCACAAACCCCCGCACCACCACCCCACTCGTCTCATAGTGCGTCACCCGGTGCCCCGCCCCGTGCCCCATTTGGATCGCCTTCTTCAGCATCCTTATCAGCCCGCGCGACTCCTCCTCGAACCACCGGCTGGTCGCGCGTTCCCAGTCCACCACCAGGTTGTAGCTCACGTCGCACTTCGGACAACCCAGCGGAGTCTCCAGCCAGCGATGGAACGCCGCCTCCGGCAGCTTCCCCACCGGGTCCGTCCCGCTCCGGATCGCCGCAATCGTCAGGTTCAACCTCTACCCTCCACTACGCCTCACGCCGCCGCTTCGGCGTAAGGAACCCGAACAGCAGATGCAGCACCGCCAATGCCAGCGCGCCCAGAAACGCCGCCTTGTACGTCTGCACCTCGAACCCCGGCACAAAATCGCTCGCGAACTTCAAAATCACCGCATTGATCACCAGGAAAAAGATCCCGAACGTCAATATCCCCAGCGGCAGCGTGATCACTTTCAGCAGCAGCCCGAACGTCGCGTTGAACAGCCCGATCACGATCACCGCGATCAGCGCCGATTTCAATCCATCAATCACGAATCCGTTTACAAAGTGCGCCACAATCAACAGCGCCGCCGCATTCAATATCCAGTGCAATAACATCCGCAACATATCCGCCTCCTTGTTCGTTCCACCAGCATATCCGATTACCCCACGGGCGCCCCATGATCAACGAGCGCGCTTCATCGCTCGTTTATCGTGGGGTTACTCTCTTACCCCCACTCCGCGTATCATCCTCCCAGCAGACATTCCGCCCGACGGAGCCCCCATGTCGCAAGCACGCATCGCTCTTCTGCTCTCCTTCCTCACCGGGACCGCGCTCCAGCCCGCCCAACAGTCCCCCGCACCCACCACGCCTCAACCGCCGCCAGATTCCTCCGCATCCATCCCCACCATCCACGTCACCTCCCGCCTCGTCGTCCTCGACGTAGTCGTCACCGACGGCCGCGGCCGTTCCATCAAGGGTCTCAAGCCCTCCGACTTCACCCTCACCGAGGACGGCGTCCCGCAAAAGCTCTCCAGCTTCACCGAGACGGACGCCGCCGCCGAAGCCCCACCTGCCAATGCGCCGCAGCCGCTCCCGCCCAACACCTTCGCCGTCCAGCCCCCCATCGCCGGCGATCTCCCCAGGACCGTAATCGTCCTCGGCGCTCTTTCCTTCGCCGACGCACCCCAGGCGCGCCGCGACCTCAACAAGTTCCTCAAGACGGCGCCTCCCGGAGTCCCCATCGCCATCTTCCGCGGCGACTGGAAGGGCATTCACCTCATCCAGGACTTCACCACCGATCCCGCAGTCCTTCAGGAAGCCGCGAACAGCGACAGAATCTTGCCCCCAATTCGACAAAGTGTAACCCTTCCAGGCGACTTTCCTCCTCTACCCAGCGATCGCCCTCCCGACGCGCGCGGCCTTGCCAGCTATCTCGCTTCCATTCCCGGCCGCATTAACCTCATCTGGATCTCCGACGGTGGTACGCCGCCCTTCGGAGAAATTGCCACTTCGTTCCCCGAAGTCTCCAACTTGCTTCACAACCTCAACGGCACCACCAATGTCGTCCACCTCAGCCGCATTGCCGTCTATCCCATCGACGCCAACGGCGTTATCGTTCCCGGCGCCGACCGGGCCGACTTCGACCTCGATCCCATGTTTCGCAATCCCATTACCGCACCCCTCGTCACCACCCCCGGACAGTTGGGATCATGGGCCCTTGCGGGCACCGGCTTCTTCTCCGGTCACGACCCCAGCTTGTTCCAGAATCCCGGCCTTCAGTTCGGCTGCGTCAGACTTCAAGACCTCGCCGCATCCACCGGCGGCCGCGCCTTCTGCAACACCAACGGCTACGCGCAAGCCATGGCCCAGGTCGTCGAAACCGGCTCGCACTACTACACCATCTCCTACACCCCCACCAATTCCAACTGGAATGGAGCCATCCGCAGAATCAAGATCGAGGTCCCGCTCACCCTCCTCCAGGCCCACGATTCCGCCTCGGAAAAGCTCCAGGACGCGCTCGATAGCATGGTCGAGGAGCCGCCGCGTATCGAGTATCGCAACGCCTACCGCGCTCGCAGCACGCCGGACGCCGTATCCGCCACACCCGCCTCTACCCGGAACGCGCCCGCGCCGCCCCAGCCCCAGCCACAGTCGCAGACCACCCCGGTCGCCGCTCATCCCGCGCCGCCGGTCACTCCCATCCAGGTCGCCATGGGCCTCGGCGCCCCTGCGCCTGACCAAATCCATTTCAACCTCACCGCCACGCCTGCAACTGAGATTGAGCGCCTGCAACCCGGCACTCCGCTGCCCAAGGGAAACTTCCTCGCCGCCGCCTGGCGCGATCAACCCTACCGCAATCTCCTGCTCCACTTCTCTATCGATCCCGCAGACCTCCGCTTCACCTTGAGCGGCGGCGTCCACCACGACGCGCTTGAGTTTGTCGCCGTCCTCTATCGCGACGACGGAGTCGAGGTCAATTCCTTCACCGGCAAGGCGACTCTCACCCTGGACGATCAGGGATACGCTCGAATCATCAGCGCACCCCTCACCTTCGACCACTCCATCGCCACCCCCATCGAAAGCAACTTCGCCCACTACTACCTCCGCACCGCCGTTCACGAGCTCCCCACCAACCACATCGGCGCCCTCGAAGTCCCCGTCGAATCCATCCACCTCCCCTCCGCCCAAACCCTAGCCGCCGCACAAAAACAATAGCGGGTGCCCCACATCTCGCCGCTGAGATGTGGGCGGAGCGCCAAGGAACTTGAGTGAGGGCAGGGTGCCGGGTGCCCAGCCAAGCCCCGCTTGGGTGGGTCAGAGTCGTCATTCTGGAGCGGAGCTCCAGAATCCCCGTATTGCCGGGTGCCCCATGATCAACGAGCGGCCCTTTCGCTCGTTTATCGTGGGGTTATTCACTGCCATGTCCAGGTTTCTCACTGCCATGTCCAGGGTTCTCACTGCCATACCCAGGTTTCTCACTGCCATGCCCAGGTTTCTCACTGCCATACCCAGGTTTCTCACTGCCATGCCCAGGTTTCTAGGTACGCCAAGGCTTCAGCCTTGGCTCTCTAGGCGCCCGGAGAAAACCGGGCTTTAGCCCCTGGGGCATGCCGTTTGCATTCGCTCCCGTACTGCCTCCGATAACGTCTGTGTTCTCTCCTCCAGACTTACCCCTCTTAGAAGACCTACCTTAGGCTTTAGGTACTAGGGGGCAGGCGCCACGCCCTCGCCCCTCGAACCTCAAACCTATCTGTTACATTGGCCCAGCCATGAAAATCACTCGCCGCGCCGCTCTCAAATCCTCCGCCCTCACTGCCACTGCCCTCGCCCTGCGCGGCTCGCGTCTGTTCTCCCAAGCCTCCGCCTCCGTCGATGCCCACATCGACATCCTCCCCGCCGAGCCCATCGCCACCATCTCGCCCGAGATCTACGGCCACTTCATCGAGCATCTCGGCGGCGTGATCTACGACGGCGTCTGGGTTGGTCCCGACTCCAAAATCGCCAACACCAACGGCATCCGCCAGTCCTTCATCGACACCATGCGTGCCGTCCAGGCCCCGCTCCTCCGCTGGCCCGGCGGCTGCTTCGCCGACTCCTACGACTGGCGCGACGGCCTCGGCTCGCCTGCCGCCCGCCCCGCCCGCACCGCCTTCTGGGGACAGCAGGACTCCAACCGCTTCGGCCTGCACGAGTTCATGCACACCTGCCGCGCCATCGGCTGCAAGCCCTACCTGGCATCGGACATGCGCTCGCTCCCCGCCCGCGACTTCTACCAGGAGATCGAATACTGCAACGCCCCCGCCGGCCCCGTCCCGTCCAACTCCGCCGCGCCCGCCGTTCCCAACGCGCTCGCCGCCCAGCGCGCCGCCAACGGGGATCCCGAACCGTTCAACGTCGACCTCTGGGGCGTCGGCAACGAGAGCTGGGGCTGCGGCGGCAACCTCGTCCCCGAAGAGTACGCCGCCATGTTCCGCCGCTTCACCGCCTGGACGCCGTCTTACAGCCCAACTCCACTCCGCTTCGTCGCCGTCGGCCCCAACGGCGACGACGTCGACTGGACCCGCCGCCTCTTCCAGTCCCTGTACGCCAACTCCGAACGCCGTCATCTCTTCGGCCTCAGCGTCCACTACTACACCTCCGGCAGCCCCACCGCCTTCGCCGAGGGCGACGCCCTCAAGTTCAACTCCGACGACTTCTACGACCTGCTCACCCGCGGCAGCATCATGGAGCGCGTCGTCACCGACCACTGGGCCGCCATGGCCCAGACCGCCGAACCCGGCCAACCCCGGGTCAAGCTCGTCGTCGACGAGTGGGGCGCATGGTACGGCAAAAGCACCGCGCTCGGCCCCAACTACAACCTCTCGCAGCAATCCACCATGCGCGACGCTCTGCTCACCGGCATCACGCTGGACATCTTCCAGCGCCACGCTGACAAAGTCGCGGTCGCCGCCGTCGCCCAGTCCATCAACTGCATCCACTCGCTCATGCTCGCGCAGGAAGACAAGTTCACCGTCACCCCCACCTTCCACGTCTTCCGCATGTACTTGCCCCATCGCGGCGCGCAGGCCGTCCGCGCCGAGTTCTCCGCCCCCGCTATCCGAAACCCGCTCGCCAACGCACCCATCCCCGTCGGCGGCAACAGCTACACCGGCTCGCTCGAGGCGGTGAAGCTCCTCGCCGGCCTCTCCGGCTCCGCGTCCATCTCGCCAACCAACCCAAAGCTGGTCACGCTGACCGTGGTTAACCCGCACATCGACCAGCCGGTTACAGCGGAGATCGAGGTTGCGGGCGCGGTGATCGGCGGCTATATGGGTACGGTGCTTGCGGAGGCCGACGTGCATGCGCACAACGACTTCGCGCATCCAGATGCTGTCCACCCTTCAGCAGCAGCGCTGGCGACGTCCCTGGGCAGAAGGATTGCTCATACCTTCCCGCCAGCCAGCGTCACCACGCTGCAGATCACCTTCGCCTGACTCTGCATCCAATCTCACAGGTCGCCGCCTTCCGCGCCCCTGCGATTCGAACACGTTACAAATCCCCACCCGATCGCGGTGGCGACCGGACGGCTTTCCTAGTAAGCTCTACGAATCGCGTGCGCCATGAGGTGCCTCCTTGCCAGCCATCATCACGCCTCCCGATCTTGAACGTCGTCCCCGCCGTTCCGAAGAGAACGATGGCGGCCACGGCCGGCGCCCGCCGAATGGCCGCGACCTCAAGCGCACCGGCGGTGGTGGCGACAACGACAATGGCAACGACTCTCCACAGCGTCCTCGCCGCCCCGGCGAACGCCTCACCACCTACCGCCTCGGCCTCTTCTTCGCACTCGGCGCCGTCGTCATGTTTTTCGTCGGCATCGTCAGCGTCTTCTTGCACGGCGATGCCGACACCCACATCGACGCATACAACCGCATCATCAACAACTGGCTGCCTGCCACCATTCCACCCATCCTGTGGCTCAACTCCGCCGTCCTGCTCCTCAGCGCCGTCACCATGGAGGTCGCGCGCCGCCACATGTTCCACGAGATCGACGCCATGGAAGAGTGGTTCGGCCTCGGCAAGCCCACTTCGCGCCGTGCCCTGCCCTGGCTGATCGCGACCTTCATCCTCGGCTCGCTCTTTCTCACCGGCCAGATTCTCGCCTGGCATCAGCTCGCCGCGCAGCGAATCTCCTTCAACTCCAGCGGCAGCGGCGCCCACGCCTTCTACATCATCACCTACGCCCACGCCATCCATCTCACCGCCGGCATCGCCGCCCTCATCGCGGCGGTCATCGGCCTCTTCGCCTTCCGCAGCGTCGAAAACCGCCAGATCCTGGTCGACTGCGCCGCCTGGTACTGGCACGCCATGGGCGCTCTCTGGCTCATCCTCTTCGCCCTCCTCGTCTTTTTCCTGTAACCTGCGCGCCGCGAACGGACGCCTGCTAATACACCACGCCCTTCGCCCGCTCCGCCTTCATCGCCCGCATATACCACTCAAACTCGTCGAAAAACCGTCCCGTCTTCTCCGCCAGTTCCTGCGTCAGAGCAATCCCATCCTTGCTTAGCGCCGTCCCAATCGAAGGAATCGGCTGGATGGATGGAATCGACGGCATGCCCACCTCTGGCAGCAATGCGCGCAACTGCATCGCCGCGCGCACCCCGCCAAAGCTCCTCTGCGAATAACAGACAATCGCCGACGGCCTCCAGAAATACTCCTCCAGAAAATAATCAATCAAGTTCGCAAGCCCCGGCGGAATGCTGTGGTTGTACTCCGCGCTCACAATGCAGAAGCCGTCCGCCCGCGCAAACAACTCCGCCAGCGGCGCCAGCTTCGCATGCAGCGCCGCATACTTCGCCGGAGGGTCCGTCTTGATCTCCTTCCACATCTTGTCCAGCAGCGGCAACTCCAGCGCCTGCGCGTCCACCAGCACCGCCTCATGCCCGCGCGCCACCAGCTGCGCCATCGCCCACTTCGCTGCCCGGCCGCCCAGCCGCTCGCTCCGCACCGACCCCAGCAATACCGGAACCACCATCGCATCCCTCCTCGTCGATTACCCAACCATCAGATGCGCCCGCAGTACGTATCTGCCCTCAGCGCGACTGAATCCGCAAACAAAAATGCCCACACTTTGAAATGTGGGTCTACATCAGTCCAGTCCTTCGCCGGAACTCATCCTCTGCAGTCTCACCGCAAAGGCGGGTTGTCGAGCGCAGCTCGGCGTTGGTCTTCTTCGTCGCTACTTCTTCTTTACAGCGCCTTTACCGGCCGGCTTTTTTCGAGCGCTCGCAGCCTTCTTCACTGGAGCCTTGGCCTTCGCCTTCTTCACCACCTTCGCGTGCGTCTTTGCCGGGACCTTTTTCGCCGCCGCCTTTGCCGAAGACTTCTTGGCTGCAGGCTTCTTCCCAGCCGGCTTCGCTGCAGCTTTCGTCTTCGCAGCAGCAGCCTTCTTCGCCGCCTTCACAACAGGAGCCTTCTTCCCGGCCGCCTTCTTCGCTGCCGTCGGCTTGGCCGAAACGCTCGCCGCAACCTTCGCTGCAACCGGCTTGCCGGCCGCGGCCTTTGCCGGTGCAGCCTGTTTCGCTGGAACCGCAGCCTTCGCCGCAGGGCCGGCCTTTGGCTCAACTGGCTTCGCTTCGGCGGCCCTCCCCTTTTCTGTCCGAGGTTTCGCGGCGACCGCTCCCGGCAATCCCTCGGCCGCGTGAGCTGCAGCGGCAACCTCTTCCAGCCCACCGCCATTCTCCGGCTGACCCTCGCCCGCGGCCTTCTTGCGCGCTTTCGCCACCTTGCTGTCCTTCTTGGTCGCCCGTGCCCGCCGCAGATGCACCGGAGGAGGTGGCGCCGGCGGCGAGTAAGGCTCCAGATACGCCTTCATCGCCTCCTCCGTGCCCAGCTTTCCGTCCATCAACTCGAAGAACACCTTCTCCACCAACTCATCGAATCCCGCCAGGCCCGGAACGATCCGCATCTCCTGCATCAGCGTGTACGGAATCTTCTGCCGTGCCTGCGGCCACTCCGTGTAGAAGTTCTTGAACTTCGCCTGCAGCGCCGCGTTCTTGCCCGAGTAAGCAACCCACAGCACCACCTCGGGCCGCGCGCTCATCAGCATCTTCCAGGCGGCCGACGGAGTCGCCGCGTGCTTCCCGCCCAGCTCCGCCGCAAACTTCTTCGCCTCGCCTTCCAGCGCGTCGATTTCCTTGACCGACCCCTGCCGCGGAAAACTCTTCTTCAGGACCTTCACATCCTTGGCCTGCATCTTCGCTGTCAGCAGCGGGAAGTGCGCCGCCGAGGCGTCCGCATTGATCCCCCGCAGTTGCAACTGCATCTGCGCCTCGCGCAGCTTCTCCAGCTCCGCCGCATTCGCCTTCGCCGAGCTCCAGCCCGACGCAAGCTGCTTCATCCAGCCCTCGTGCTCCAGCCCCCGCATCACCCGCAGCGGATCTTCCTCATGCACAATCTCTTCCGCCTCGTATCCGCGTTGCCAGGCCGACATCGCCGAGATGTACCCTTCGGACTTGCCCGTCTCATACCGGGCCCGCGTCTTCTCCTCCATCTGCCAGCCCAGGCGCGCCGCCAGCCGAGCCGCACGGATCATCCGCACCGGGTCTTCGATGAAACCGTAGTTGCTCACCAGCCGGAGCTCGCGGTTCTCTATATCCGCCACGCCGTTCAGCGGGTCCATTAGCAAGCCATACGACCCCTCGTTCAGCGACAGCGCCATCGCGTTGGCCGTAAAATCACGCCGCCGCAGATCGTCAAGGATATTTGCCGCCTTCACCACCGGCTTGCCCGGCTTCGGGTAGGTCACCGTCAACGTGCTGCCGACTTCCATCCGCACGCGTCCCGGGAAGCGCACAAATAGCGTCTGCATCGGCTCCGACTCACCAACAATCACGGCTCCGGCTTTTTCCAGATTTTTGTGTAATTTGAGAGCGTTTCCCTGAACTACCACATCAAGGTCGCGCACCGGCGATCCGCTGGTCAAATCGCGAACTGCCCCACCTGCTAGAAATATCGTCAGCCCCTTGTTGCGGGCGATCTCCCGGACTGCTTGTAATGCCCTCTGCTGTGCCTGGGAAAGACGGCTTTCGAGCAGGTAGATATAATCGGCCATACGCTACGCGTCTTCTCCATCCGGCCTCGGCCGGACCCTCTGCAACCACCTTCAACCCTAACCAAATCAGTTACTTACATCACTCTCGACAACCCGGCACAAGTGTCCATTCTAGCACTATATTGTTGACTTTGCTAGGGGATTGGCAGCTTTTTCGTGACGCATCCCTCGCGCCGTGCGACAATCGCCCCAGCGGCCTGCTCCCATGTCAAATTCCCGCAAAAAGGTCATCGTCAGGCGCTTTTCCGGAGACACCCTCCCCGGCTACCTGCCCCCCGCCTCTATCGCCCATAACAACGCCATCGACCTCCTCGACCTCACCGGTCGCATCCTCTCGCTGCCGCTCAACGACATCAAGACCGTGTGCTACGTCCGCGACTTCAACCTCGCCGACACCCAGAACCCCGAGCGCCTCACCCGCCGCAACTTTCTCGCCCGCCCCCGCTCGGAAGGCCTCTGGCTCCGCCTCACCTTCCGGACCGGGGACCTGCTGGAGGGCCTCGCCCCCACCGATCGTACCCTCCTCGACGCCCTCATCGACGACGCCGGCCTCTTCCTCACCCCGCCCGACACCCGCTCCAACACCCAGCGCCTCTACGTCCCCCGCGCCGCAATCACCGAACTCCAACTCCTCGCCGTCATCACTACCCCCTCCCGCCGCGCCGCTGCAGCCGATCACCCCGCCAAGGAAAACCTCCAGGACGAGCTCTTCCACCTTCCCCTGGACCCCGACTCCCGCCCCAATTAGTTCCCAGTTGTCAGTTCTCAGTTCTCAGTCGAAGAAATCCCCGCCTCCCGCATTTCTCCTCGCAAGCCTGCAGTCGACAACATCAAACGCAGTCGCCTTGCCCAACTGACAACTGACAACTGAGAACTGACAACTGACAACTGTCTCTCTACAATTCTCCCCATGAAGCTCTCCACCCTCGCCGCGCATCTGGGCGCAGCCCTCCAGGGCGACCCCGACGCCGAAATCACCTCTGCCGCCGGCCTCGACGTCGCCGGCCCCGGCCAGCTCACCTTCGTCGCCAACCCCAAGTACACCCCGCTCGCCCGCACCACGCAGGCCACGGCCGTCCTGGTCGAGCCCGCGTTCGAGCCCATCGCCGCCGCGACCCTCCGCATCGCCAACCCCTACCTCGCCTTCGCCCACGCCCTGGAATTGCTCTACGAGGCCCCCGCCTACCCCGCCGGAATCCATCCCACGGCCGTCATCGCTTCCACCGCACAGATCGGTCCCGGCGCCCACATCGGCGCGTACGCTGTCGTCGGTGACCATGTCGTCCTGGGCGAGCACGCCACGCTGCTGCCTCACGTCGTCATCTATCCCCACGCCCAAATTGGCAGCCACTTCTTCGCCCACGCCCACGCCGTCGTCCGCGAGCGCTGCCGGCTCGGTGACCACGTCATCCTCCAGAACGGCGTCATCATCGGTGCCGACGGCTTCGGCTTCGCCCGCCAATCCCCGCCTCAGGAAGGTAGTGTCATTCTGAGCGAAGGCGTCGCAGACGCCGCAGCGAAGAACCCCCGCATTTCGTCTTTCGCTCCTGCCTGGTACAAAATCCTCCAGACCGGCCGCACCGTCCTCGAAGACCACGTCGAAGTTCAGGCCAACTCCACCGTCGACCGCGCCTCCATTGGAGAAACCCGCATCCGCGCCGGCGCCAAAATCGACAATCTCGTCATGGTCGGCCACGGATCCTCGGTCGGCGAAGACACTCTGCTTTGCTCCCAGGTCGGCCTCGCCGGCTCCACCCACGTCGGCAGGAACGTCATCCTGGCCGGCCAGGTCGGTGTCGCCGGCCACTGCACCATCGGCGACGGCGCCATCGCCACTGCGCAGTCCGGAATTCCGTCCGACGTCGCCCCTGGAGCCACCGTCAGCGGCTACCCGGCGATTGACAACCGCAAATGGCTCCGAGCCGTAGCCGTCTTCAATCGCCTCCCCGACCTGGTCCGCGACCTGCGAAAAAAGGATTCAACGCCCCGCAACAAGGAGTAAGATGGCGCGGCGTGAATTTCACCCGGCCGCAGTGACTGAGAAACTGTTCGGCGCATCCAATATGCCAGTGCAAGAGCCACCCACTTCGACCGGCCTCGAACTCGTCCGCTCGCCGGGCGTGACCGTCCTCCTGCTCGACGACGATCCCGTCAATCTGCATCTCCGCGGCGCCATCCTCCGCCAGAACGGCTACGCCTCGGTTACCGCCACCACCACCGAGGAGGCCACCCAACTCCTTGACCAGATCGACATCGCCGTCCTCGACTATCACCTTGGTGCCGGAAAGTTCGGCACCGAAGTCGCCGCCAAGCTGCGCAAGCGCCGTCCCGAAGTCCCCATCATCATCATGTCCGCCACCCTCGAACGCCGCTTTGGCGGAGTCGAAGACATGCATCTGCTCAAGGGCCACAGCTCCGTCGACGATCTGCTCTCCGCCCTCCGCTCCTTCGAGGCTCGCCGCCGAGGCTCCCCGGTCGTGGTTGACGCTCGCGACTTCTTCTACTCCCGCATCTCGCTGGCCGTCGGCTCCGACGTCCTCCTCCAGATCCTCGACGCCGCCGGCAACTGGGTCTACTGCAACGAGACCTCCGCCGAGTATCTCGGCCATCCCCGCGAGTGGTTCCCCGGGCGCAACCTCTTCACCGAACTCCCCTCCGCCCCCGCCGACTGGATCGAAATCCTCCGCTCCGTCGCGGAGACCCGTGAGACCTACATCGACCGCACCCGCCGCGGCCTCTTCTTCGACGCCGACGTTCCCGGCCGCATCCTCACCTGGAGCGTCCTCGCCTTCCCCATCACCCTCCACGACAGCCGCCCCGGAGTCGTGCTCACCGCCCGCATCCTCGAGCGCACTCCCACCCTCTTCGCCTGACTCGGAAGTCATTCTCTGGAGGCGTCATGTCATCCTCTGGAAGCGTCATTCTGGCGCAGCCAGAATCTCGGTATTTGTACTCTATTGTCGCTAAGCCCGTTCACGCTGGATTGATTTACGCAAAAGAATCCCCGCCCCTCGCATTTGCGAAGAGCGGGGATCGGTTCCCATCAATCGAGACCTTATTGCCCTGCTGGAGCAGCCGCCTTCTTCGCCGCCGGTGCCGCCGCTGCCGACTTCGGCCTCCAGAATGGATCGGCCTTGATCCACTCATCCGGCGGATAACTCATCTTCGGGTTGAACTCAAACAGGTTGACCTGCTCCGAATCGACGCATGCAGCCGTCAGTTCCCGGAGCTTCTTCATCCCTTCCGGCCCCAGGACGGCTTCAAACTTCTTGTCGTCGTTCATACTCGCGTCATCCTCAGCCAGCGACGCCATCTTGGAAATGGCAATATACACACCGCCATTGTCCTCGCCATACTGGCTCTCGAACGTCGCCCAGTTCGCGTTGGGAATATTCTCATATCCCTTCTGATACAGCTTCACCAATTCCAGCCACTCAGCTCTGTGGCCTGGCTTCACCTTGTAGCTATAGATCTCGAAGTAGCGATCGTGAACGATCGGTCCGGGATGGAGGCTCAGGTCGGGGTCATAGACGAAGACGCTGTTCGTTACTTCATCCAGATTCTCGCCGTCGGCAACGTTGGCGCGGTCGAGCGTCGCCGAGAGGGCCGCGTTCTTCTGCATGTCGTGGTTGTCCTTCTCCCACGCCGCGAACGAGTCATACCCAAAGAAGAACAATGCGCGCGGCCTGCCGGACAAAGACGTCGCGGCAAAGTAATGAGTCGGCCACTTCGCCGCCGCCAGCGCACTCACGAATGCGCCCTCGGTTTTCTCGTGGGGAGCACCGTCCTTGCCCGGCTTCGTGTATTCGCGATCGATCACCAGCACCTTCGGCGGTCCCATGTCTTCCTGCGCCATCATTACGCCTGCACCGAGAACCAAACATAGTCCTGCACATACCCCAGCTATCTTTTTCATGTCGTTCAAGCTCCTTTGGCTTTCCGAATCATATTTGTCAGTTGTTTTTTTTTTGACGCAGGACATCTCGACGCAACTCTGCAGCAATGCCTGCGATTGCGGGGGCCCGAAATACAAGAATGGAAAGAATTACGAGTCCAGAGTCTAGCCCAATTCCCATCACCCTGTCGCTGCTTTGCATAATTATTTTTTCATTTGCTGGTCAGACCACTCCCATGCGCCTGCAGCGCGGTTGCTTCCATCCACCCCCCCGCCGCACCTGTTACCCTAGTCCCGGATGCGCTCTTTCAATCTTCTGCTCGCGCTTGCGGCCGTGCTCACCCTCACCGGTTGCCACTCCGCCTACATCGCAGCCACCATCGCCAACCGCACACCCGAACCACTCTCTCTCATCGAAGTCGACTACCCGTCAGCCAGCTTCGGTACTCAGGCGCTCGCACCCGGCCAGGACTTCCACTACCGGTTCAAGGTTCTCGGCAGCGGCGCAACCGCCATCCTCTGGACCGATGCCGCCCACCACGACCACAAGAACTCCGGCCCAGCCCTGCGCGAGAGCGACGAAGGCACGCTGACCGTCACCTTCAACTCCGGCGCCAGCCCCACCTGGAACCTTCAGTTGATCAATCGCAATCCCAACTGAACGCCCCGCCTGCGATAGACTTGGACTCGATGCCGCGCGGTTATTTCATCACCTTCGAAGGTCTCGACGGCTCCGGCAAAACCACCCAGCTTCGCCGTCTCGCCGCCTGGCTCACTGCCTCCGGACACACCGTCGTCACTCTTCGCAACCCCGGCTCCACCCCGCTCGGCGACCGCGTCCGCTCCATCCTGCTCGACTCCCGCTCCGAGTCCGCGCTCGGCCCCATCACCCCGCTCGCCGAGATGGCCCTCATGTTCGCCGACCGCGCCCAATCCATCGCCGAGGTCATCACCCCCGCACTCAACGCCGGCTCCATCGTCCTCTGCGACCGCTTCACCGATTCCTCCGAGGCCTACCAGGGCGCCGGCCGCCGCCTGGGCAGCCAGCGCATCCTCGCCATGCACGCGGCCGTCTGCAACAACCTGCAGCCCGACCTCACCCTGCTGCTGCTCCCGCCGCTTAAAGCCTCACTCGCCCGCGCCCGCCGCCGCAACGATCACCACGCGCAAGGCCAGGGCGCCGACGAGGGCCGCTTCGAGCGCGAGCCCGACGCCTTCTATGCGCGCATTCACGCCGCCTATCGCAAGATCGCCGCCCGCGAACCCAACCGCGTCGTCACCATCGCCAACGGCGCCCGCGACAACTCCATCGACGCCATCGAACTCCGCATCCGAGCCCTGGTCGAAGAACGCCTCGCCGCCCTCCGGCCCGCCAGACGATAATCGCTGCCTACTTCGCGCTGGCCGGCGGAACAATCCCATTCATCCGCAGGTACTCCACCATCTGCCCATAGTGATCGTTCGCATGGGACACCGCGAACTGCGCCAGCGTTCCTCGCGTCATCAAAAGCGGCTCCGATATCTGAACTACCTCAAACGCATTCGCCGGGGTCAGCGTCGCAATAGCCTTGTGTCCAAAGGCAAATGATCCCGCCAGCGCCGCTACCACGTCCTCTTTCTTCGTCAGCTTGGCCAGCCCTGCCAAATCCACGTCCGGCTTCAGCCCGCTGACGATCCCGTAGAAGTAGTAGTTCGCCTGCGCCACGTGCGTCGCCTGCTGCGCGAACGTTCGCACCGTCGCAAACTGCGTAGTCTGTCCCGGTACAAAGATCGCCGCGCTCGGCGCAAACCCAAACTTGTCCGCCGGCATCGCCTTCACCGCGCTCATCATCTCGCCTTCAATCAGGCTCAACTGCGCATCAACCGCCTTTGCCGGGGTCACAATCGTTCCCGCAGCCGGCCCGGAACCCGCGCCCATCGCCATCTGCGCCGTCGCCGCCAGCGAACTCGCGGCCAAAACCAAACCCACCGCCATCATTCGTATACGCATCATCCACCTCACCAAAATTGAGTTTTGCCGCCAGAATCGCCTCATGGTACCAAAACTACGCGTAACTCAGCCCGCCGCACCCGCCTTCAACCGGCTCGCCGCCTTGATAACCATCGTCTCCTGGATCTCGATCATCCCGGTGCCCGCCAGCTCCGTCAGCTTCGCCAGCAACTCATCCACCTTCTCCTGCGTCTCGACGAATTCAACCTTCACCGGAAGATGGTCTGAAAGCTCCACAAAGGACACCGAATGCACATGGTGATCTGCCCCGAAACCGGCCACTCCCTTGAATACCGACGCACCCGACACGCCGTGGTGCAGCAGGTAATCCAGAATGCTGGCCTCGCTTGCCGTCGTGTGATGCCGCGAACCTTCGCTCAGGTAGATCGAAACCTTCAGTGCCTTACCCGCCTGCAGCATAATTGCCTCCAACCCGGCCGCCGCACCCTGCGCAACCGTTCCTCACCATACTCCGCTCGCTCGCTCTTACGAAAGCGCCTTCCCCAACGCCGCACCCAGGACCACTGCGATCAGCCCAAACACAAGGCTCGTCGTAACATACAGAATCGCAATCCAGAACGCTCCGCTGTTCAGATTCGAAAAGAGCTCCCACTCAAAAGTGGAGAACGTCGAATACGCACCAATAAATCCGATCGGGATCAAATAACGCAGCGCTGGATTCACGTTCGAGTGCCGATTCAGAATCTCCAGCGACAGCCCGATAATCACGCACGCCGTCAGATTGATCACCAGAGTTCCGAAGGGAAAGCGGATTCCCAGCCGATTGCTCACGCTGGTGCCCACCAAATAGCGCGCCACCGACCCCAACGCGCCGCCTAACGCAATAAAAAGATACTTCCCCAAATCTCTTGCTCCGTTCTCGGCCACTCAGGCCGCCAGCCGCACACTCTCCAGCACCATGTTACTTCGTTGGCCCGGCGAACTCCTCCCCTATAACGGCTCGTAGTAACGACTCTCAGGAAATGCGCAGCCCTGGCACAACGTCCGTCGCGAACCCATCTCTTCCATCACCACCTCGCGGTCGTAGTTGATTCCCTCGCCGCATACCTCGCAAACAATCCGCGCGGATTTGTATCCCGGCATCTCCCGCGCGTGCAGCGGGATCGAGATCCACTGCGTCGAAAACAGCTCCTCGTCCGGCAGTTCGCGGTAGGCCAGCATCTGCTGCGCGTTCTTACCCTCGATGTGCTGATAAAGCTCGCGCGCGCGCTCCTTCGACGATTCGAGCGCCGCAATCCGCACGGCGCGTCCTCCTGCAATCGCTTCCAACCCCAGCGCCGCGTCCGCCGGCCGGCCCAGATCGAGGAAGCTGGCCGCCATCTTGCCCCAGTCGCGAAACTTCAGCGCGCGCTTTCCCAGCCGGCATCCCGTAACCACCGCAATCGCATCGGTCGCACACCGGTCGATCTCCACAAACGTAACCAGCCGCTTGCGATCGCCGCGATTCACCAGCCCGCGCGGGTCCTCGATGCCGAGCAACTTGCATCCCAGCATCGCCATCCGAACCCCCAGTACTTGCCCGGCGCACAGATGCCCATGTGCGATCTCAGCCTCATCGAGCAGGGTGTCCAGAGATTCCATGCAGCGATGATACCTCCCGCCTGCGGCCAACGGAAAACCGCGTTTGACGGGTGTGTGTCGCTAAGGTAATAATCCCATCTCCGAGGTGTTCCATGAGCGAGCTGACCACTACCATAGGCGCAGTGCTGAAGCAGAAGGCCGGCGACGTGCTCTCAGTCGCACCGAACGCTTCCGTCTATCAGGCCATCGAAATCATGGCGGAAAAAGGCGTGGGCGCGCTGCTGGTCATGGAGCACGGCCAGTTGGTGGGCATCGTCTCCGAGCGCGATTACGCGCGCAAGATCGTCCTCCAGGGCCACAACTCCAAAGACACTCCCGTCTCGGCCATTATGAGCAGCCCCGTCTTCACCGTAACCCGGCAGCACACGGTCGGTGAGTGCCTGCGCATCATTACCGACAAGCACTTCCGCCATCTTGCCGTCGTGGAACAGGGCGCCGTCGTAGGCGTCGTCTCCATCGGCGACCTGGTGAACTGCGTCATTACCGAGCAGGAACAGACCATCCGCCATCTGCACGCCTATATCTCCGGAGCCGCCAGCTAGGCGTTCAGACGCCTTTACCGCTTCGCGTATCCATCCCACTTGCTGGCACAGAATCACGTTTGCGACCATCGGGAGCACCACCGCGAAGCCCAACACGCGTCACGAAGTGACCTACGGCTCGTCGTCCGCATCACCCTCTTCAATCAGCGACGCCGCGCCCACCACATCGAAGGTCATTGCTTCCCCGCCAATCGCCTGCAGCGTCACGCGCATCGGCGCTCGCTGCCATTCGGCCGCCTTGCACACCGGCTCGGCGGGCGTGGCCTGGGGCCATTTGCCAATCTGCTGCTGCACCACCGCGCGGCGTGCGCCAAGCTGGGCGACAATCGCGAACAAACCGCCCTTCGCCGTCGTCCCCGTCCCGCAATACGCCGCATAGTCCCGGAACCACACCGCGTCTGAAACTGCAGCGTCGAAGTCCGGCAGGTGCAGCGCGGTAATGTGGCCGGTGCTCCGATCCACCAGCAGCCACGGACCCGGCTGCCAACTCCACCGGGCCTCCGCATCGCCGGGCAGCGCGTCATTCAGGCGCATCGCTCGCCGGATGGTAAAGCTGCGATCGGTCACGTCATGGGCCTCGCCGGTGGTCCACTCCTTCTGCCGGCCATCGACCATCAGCGGCCGCACCTTCAGCAGCAGCGCGTCCGCGGGCTTGCCCGCGCTGGACGCGGCCTCCGGCGGCGTATACGGGACCTTGCGCACCGTCCCCAGGGTCACCAGATGGACCTTGGCCGGGGCCGCGGCATAGCCAGAATGTTGGGTCGGGAAGAAAGCGGCAAGCGTCCACAGCAGCAGGCGCACAGGAGCGGAGCGAAAGGTCTGCATGCGCGCCAGACTAGCGCCTGGGAAGCCCCGAAGCAAGACTTCTTTTTCGCATGGCCTTGCCGCGCGGCATCCCGGGGCGCCACCAGCCCAGCCGGGTCCGCGCCTTCTCGCAGGCTAAGTTTTCATCAGGCCCCGCGTTTCCGGTAGCGGCTCGGTTTTATTCTGTCTCGTTAAGGGCACGGCTTCAGCCGTGCCGCAAACTGCTGATTCGCCGAAAAGGGCTTTAGCCCCTGAGGTCAGTTTCGTTTCCAACTGAGCCGCTACCGTGTTTCCTTCAACCTCGGCAAGGTAGTATCGTTGTGTCAGGGCGCATTTAACGGTCCCGAGAGTTTCATACTAGGTACACCCGTAGCAAAATACATTTGCGCGGTTTTTCTGGCGGAAGATTGCGTTCACAATATTCCGCAGGCTGCAGTAATTCAGAGACTGCCTGGACATTACGGCTGACGCCGGCACGGACGAGAGCCGGGCGTCACCGAACCCGGAAACCGCACGAACCATTCAGCAATCACGAAAGGAAACAATCGAATCATGTGGAAACCCAATCAGGCTGGACCAAACTCCCCCTCAACCCCTGAGCCCGCTCGTCCTGCTCCCCCGGCCTCGACCCCGACCGCCTACGACGCCACCCCAAGGCCGGCCGCCGGCAACGCCTCCGTCGCCATTCCCAGCAACGAACAGGCCACCATCGGCAAGTCACTCTTCGTCAAGGGCGAGGTCACCGGATCGGAGTCGCTCTACATCGATGGCCGCGTCGAAGGCACCATCAGTCTGCCCGGCAACCGCGTCACCGTCGGCCGCAACGGCCAGGTCGCGGCCAACATCACCGCCCGCGAAGTGGTTGTGCTGGGCAAGGTGCGCGGCGACATGACCGCCAGCGACCGCGTCGACATCCGCAGCGAAGGCTCCCTCACCGGAAACGTAGCTGCCGCCCGTATTTCCATCGAGGATGGCGCCTACTTCAAGGGCGGCATCGACATTCGCAAGCCCACCGACACCAAGAGCGGAGCCGCAAGTTCCTCCGAACCTGCCATCGTCGAGGCCAAGGTGTAAAGCATCACCTTCGATCACCCGTACCGCATGCGGCCCTGGCAATCGTCAGGGCCGCGTCGTGTTGGTCTGCGGAGGCTGCTGAAAGAGTCCGTTTTCGTTAAGGGCACGGCTTCAGCCGTGCCGTAAGCGCCACAGAATCAGATCGGCTTTAGCCGCTGGGGTCACCGTACGCGGGTGTCGACTACTTTTTCAGCACCCTCAATGAATCGCCTCCTACTGGCTCGGTGGTCGCCGAATCTGCCCCGGGTCCACCAGGTCGGGCGACGAAGGCGCGGCTGGCTTCGTCGCTCCTGGATCAACGTGGTTCGGATCGAGCGAGAACCAGTGTGCCCGCAGATCGGCAACACTCACCGCCACCGCCGGTTTGAATTCGGCCGACGCCATGTAGTCCAGCACGGACCGCCGCAGCGATGGAGTTCCAGGCCGCGTCGTGTCCAGGTCAATACCGCAAACCATCAACTTGCCCGTCCCCACGCCGCACTCGTACAGCAGCGCGAGCTTAAGATTCCGGTTCCAGTCATCGATCGGTTGAACGATAGGCTGCAGAGCCTTGGGCAGCGTGTCGATGTTCAGCGCGCGGGTGTTGGCAGTAATGTCGATCCACTGCCAGTCGCAGTTCGCCTCAGTGGGAAAGCCCGCCAGCGCAGGGTGCTTCGTATCGTTCCACGAGCCCAGCATCGTCGTGCCGTTCGGGTTCATCAGGTGGTTCCAGAAAATAGGCAGAGACGTGAACCTCGGATCGGTGGAGTCGAGATCCGCGCCCCTAGGCAGAAAAAGCACCTTGCCGCCCGTAGCCAGCCGCGCCTCCGCCTCCGGCCACTTCGAGGTCACCAGAACCCCCGCCGGCACAGCCGCGTCCACCTTCGCCGGATAGACCCAGAAGTTCCAATCGTTCTTGAAGCTGGCAGCGCCGCCGTGGAGCTCGACCACCAACTTGTATTGGGCCGGTGCGGGCAGCTTCGCCAATTCCACGGAGACCTTGCCCAGCTGAGTCCCTTTGCCACGTGGAATGGCGCGCGCGGGGAAAGTTCCGCTGGCCATCACCTTTCCCGCCGGTGTGATGACGCTCCAACTCGAGCTGGCGTTGGCGAATGGAGCAGCGCCGAAGTGGGCTACTTCGATGTCCGACGTAAAGGTATCGGCGGTGGTGTACACGCGCTCTTTGAAGCGAGAGAGAGGAACGGTAGTGTTGTTCCACTGCCGAAACTCCGTTGGCCCCGCATACCCCTTGGTCTCCCAGAACGCGTCCAGCATTCCGATCAAAGCGCCGCCCTGGCCAAGATAGTCATGCAGGTCGAGAATCTCGAAGCCGCTGTAGCTGGGCGTGCGCAGGCTGGCCTCAATCTCCTCCTTGTAGCACGCGACCTGGAACCTGCCAGACGCGTGCGCGAACTCCTTGTTTCTTCCGAGCAAGCCATGTTCTTTCGCGGAGTCGCGCATAATCTCGTAGTTCCCCGGAATCATGTACGGCACCTTCACATGTTCAGGCGCGCCCGCAAAGGTGGTGTTCGGGCCGCTGAACTTCTTGATCACATCAAAATCCGGATAGGCGCACCACTGGCCCACCTCATGCCCAATCACCGGGATGGGAAAGCGCGACAGTGTCCTTTCGTAGTCGGCGCCGAACCAGCCCGAAGCGCCGCGGCCTCCGGTAACGTTGTAGCCGGCGGTGTACGTAAACGGCGGCGGCGGCGGTGGAGCAGGCTGCCCCGGCGCAGCCGGACGCGCGAATGCAGGCCCCGCAGGGCGGCCTGTGCCATCGCCATACAGGCGGCGCGGGTCCGCGTCGTGCCATTGCTTATCCCAGCCCGGAAGTTGCGTTTGATAGCTGCCCGCGGGTTCGTTGGTTGCGTCCAGCATCACGAACGACGGATGATTGCCGTACGCCTTCAGCAGCCGCGCCGTCTCGTCGTTCAGAACCGCGAGCATCTTGCCCCCACTATCGAAGTTGCTCCACATGCCGCACTCCGGCTGGAAGTAGAAGCCCAGTTCGTCGCCGGCAGTAAACGCCGCATCGGGCGGGCACCAGGAGTGGAAGCGAATCCCGTTCAGGCCCCACGTCTTGCAGATGGACACAATCCGCTTCCATGTAGCCACGTCGGTCGCCGGATAGCCGGTCAGCGGAAAGCCGCCGCCGTCATGCGTGGCCCGCAGGCTGAAAAGCTCGCCGTTCAGCAGGATGTTCTTGCCTTCGGATTTAATCTCGCGCAGGCCAAACGTGACTTCGCGGTGGTCGTCCGCCGATGTCCCCGCCAGCTTCACGGTCAAGTGCTGCAACACCGGCGCGAACTCGCTCCAGGCAGTCGCGCCAGGCAGCGCAACATCGATCGTCGCATCCCCTCCGCTCGCGTCCCATGTCACCGGAACCTTGGTCATACCCACTGACAACGTCCCCGAGCCCGAGCTCCCCGTCACATTTCCGATACGCACCTTGATCTGTGCCGACTTGTTCTCCACGCTCGGAAACACCTGCGCGTCGTCAATCCACACCGGACTCGTCGCAGCCAGTTCAATCCTGCCCACGATGCCGTTCCACGTGCTTCCCTCGGCGTCCGACACGGAGTGGGCATCGAATCGGTAGGGCGGCTGCTGCATCCTGTTGTCCACGCAGATGGAGAGTCTATGCCGTCCCGGCGTCAGCATGCCCAGATCGCAATCGTGCGGTGCCACCAGCGAGCGGCACGTTCCCATCTCCTTATCGTCGACGTAAACCGTCGTCACCCAGCGCGTCCGCTCCAGCGTCAGGCCCACGCGCTTCCCTTTCCACGCCGCCGGAATCTCAATGTCGCGCTGGTACCACGCCACGCCCAGGTAGTGCTTCACCGGCTGCGAAAGATACGGCACCTTGACGTTGCCCGGCTTGGTGTACTCCGCATATTGCGGCAGCTTGTACCAGGCCATATCCCGAGGCAGCGCGGCGATAAACTGCGTCTCCGCCGTAATGTCGTCGCCGTACCCCTGTGTCTGCAGAATTCCCGGCAGCGTGATGCGGGTATTGGCAGCTAGGTCCTTGGAGAACCACGTCTCCTTCACGCCAACGTCGTCGCGATCCAGCGCGAAGCGCCACTCGCCGGCGAGCGATTCAACTCCAGGCGGCGGAGCCACGGCGGGCGTTGGTGCTGCATAGAGCCGATAGGTTGAGCCAGCCGCATAGGCAGCCGTGGCGCCGGTCAGAGCGATGAAATTGCGGCGGGAGAGGCGATTCTTATTGGACATAATTCCTCGCAAAAGTTGCGGGCTTGCGCCAGTGATGATTGTTCCGGTGCTTTGACTTGGACGGGCCGGTAGTTCCTCATCCTCCTCCGGCCTCAATAATGCGTATGGTTAGCGATCAGCTTCCGGCAATCCGCGTCGCATGGCTTCGCATGCGGCGTGACATTCGCATTGCCATACACGCGCAGAATCTGTCCGCCGCCGCCGCCCGGACCGCCCCCGCCGCCTTCCAGCGTAATCACCTGGTCCGCGCCGGTGTGGTCGAAGTCGAACATGTGGTACGCCTCGCCCTTGAAGAACAGGGTCGCGTTCCCATCCGGCTCCAGCTTGTAGTGGAACCAGAAGTACGTCCGTTTGCCGTTGCCGTACCAGTCGCCGCGCACAAAGTTGGGATTGCCGTTCAGCG
>CAZAXI010000042.1:0-28937 GCA_964489045.1 uncultured Granulicella sp.
CTAATCGCCCGTTCGGCTTGTCCATAGAATTTACTCTGCGCAGTGTAAGTCCACTATTCTTGAGTACATTCAACACAAGCCCTGTAGTTATCCCAAGATGTTTCTAGCAAACGTCTAATCCCAATCTATTCAGTACTGAAAAATCGCGGGAGCGAGATTTCGACAATTTGCCGGTGAGTTTACTACGAGGGTCACACCCGTTCCCATCCCGAACACGGAAGTTAAGCCTCGTTGGGCCGATGGTACTGCACGCGTAAGTGTGTGGGAGATTAGGTGATCGCCGGCATAATCCAGAAAGCCCCATCCAACCGGATGGGGCTTTTCTCTTTCTGGATTAAGAGCCCGCATCGGAACGGCGGACCCGCACGCCCTGTCTCCTATGCTCCGTGACCTCCGTGATTTGCTTTTCTCCTTCCGCAGCCGCAATATCGTCACGGAGGAATCCGCAATGCCCAAGAAGATTCTCATGCTGGTCGGCGACTTCGTCGAAGACTACGAAGTCATGGTTCCGTTTCAGGCGCTGCAAATCGCCGGTCACAAGGTTGACGCAGTCTGCCCGGACAAGAAGGCCGGCCAGACCGTCCGCACAGCGATTCACGACTTCGAGGGCGACCAGACCTACACCGAAAAGCGCGGCCACAACTTCACCCTCAACGCCACCTTCTCTGAGGTCAAGGCCGCCGACTACGATGCCCTCGCCATCCCCGGAGGCCGCGCGCCCGAATATCTACGACTGAATCCCGAAGTCCTCGCGATCGTCCGGGACTTCGCCGCGGCCGGCAAGCCCATCGCGGCCATCTGCCACGCCGCGCAGATCCTCGCGGCCGCGGGCGTCATCAAGGGTCGCAAGATTAACGCCTATCCAGCGTGTGCTCCAGAGGTGACTCTCGCTGGCGCCGAGTTCGTCAGCCTCCCATTTGAGAGCGCACTGACCGACGGCAACTTCGTCACCGGCCCGGCCTGGACGGCCCACGTCGCATGGCTGCAACAGTTTCTAAAGCTGCTCGGATAGTCGTGGAGTAGGAATGGAGCCGATGAACGGACTTGAACCGTTGACCTACTGATTACGAATCAGTTGCTCTACCAACTGAGCTACATCGGCGCTCTTACTTATTCTAGCGGCTCTGCTGCGAACGCGCAAAGATGGCGTTTGTAACTCAGTAAGTAGTTTTCAACCTGGCCCGCACTCTCGGAGCGCCCACTGCGGCGGTCCACTAAGCTGTCGATGCCGCCAGGCGTTCGACCTGTTGCAGGTGGTTCATGTCGTGGCCGGCCATGGTCTCGACAATCGTCCATAGCGTCATTGTGCCGCGTTCGGGATGGGTGACGGGGCGCGTGCGCTCTCGCTCGCTGACGCCCGCGAGCAGCAGCAGGTTCCAGTTGCGCGCGGCCCCAAACAGGCGCAGTGCGCTGGCCACATCGCAGTTGGCGTAGCGCGCGGCCCAGCGGTCCTGGTCGAACGGCTGCAGCGTGGGATGGTTTTCGCCGAGAGTCTGGCGCAGCCGGAAGCTGAAGACGAGTTCGCAGTCGGCCAGGTGGGCGACGATCTCCCGCGCGTTCCATTTGCCCGTCGGCGGTCGCAAGGCAAGCTGGTCCGCAGGCAGGCGCTCGGCTAGCTTGGACAGTTGGGCGTACGTGGATGCGATGATCGCGATGGGGTCGCGGCCGGCCAGGAACTTCGCGTATGGGTTGGCTTCCATCTGCTTAGAATGCCATTCCGCCGTTTATAGGACAATAGAGGTTTGGGTGGAACCGTTGTTGGATGAATATCATCCAACAAGAAGCGGCAATGGGCAGAAGCACTTGAGGGATTCGAACGGAATGGCGGATGAGAACGCAGCACGCGTAGTCGGCATCGATCTGGGGACGACCAACTCGCTGGTGGCCTTCATGCAGGGTGACCAGCCGACCATCATTCCCGGCGAGGATGGCGACCATCTGGTGCCGTCGGTGGTCGCGTTCAATCAGGAGCACGGGTTTGTAGTGGGGAATGCGGCGCGGGCGACGCTACTGACGGATGCTTCGAGCGCGGTGTATTCGGTCAAACGGCTGATGGGCCGCGGCGTCGAAGACGTGCAGGAAGAGCTAAAACTCTTTCCCTTTAAGCTCGCGCCGGGATTGCAGCCGGGCGACGTACTCAAGCTCGAGGTTGGCGGGTTGCAGCTTACGCCGCCTGAGGTCTCGGCTTACATTCTGCTGCAGTTGAAGAAGAATGCGGAGCGCTTCTTCGCCGCGCCGGTGACCAAGGCCGTCATCACGGTCCCTGCGTATTTCAACGACGCGCAGCGGCAGGCGACCAAGGATGCAGGGCGCATCGCTGGACTCGATGTGCTGCGGCTGGTGAATGAGCCGACTGCGGCCGCGCTCGCGTACGGACTGGACAAGCAGCGCGACGGGCTAATTGCGGTGTACGACTTCGGCGGCGGCACCTTCGACATCTCCATCCTGAAGCTGCACGAGGGCATCTTCGAAGTGATTGCGACCGGCGGGGATACGCACCTCGGCGGCGACGACATCGACAACCTGCTGATCGCGATCGCGCTGGACGATATGGCGGGTGACGCGGAGCTTGGCGTCGCCGACGCGGCCAATCTGGGCAGCGCTGCGGGTGCCAGCGGCGAGCTGGTGCAGGCGGTGCGCAAGGCGGTGATCGAGGCCAAGATCGCGCTCTCTGAGGGCCACGCGGCGAAACTGCAGGTCGCGCTGCCGAACGGCAAGAGCTACGCGCGAGAGATTTCGCGGGCACAGTTCGACGAACTGATCGCTCCGATCATCGCGCGCACGTCGGCCCCGTGTAAGCAGGCGCTGAAGGACGCGAAGCTCACGGCCGACCAGATCGACGAGGTAGTGCTGGTCGGCGGATCGACGCGGATTCCGGCGGTGCGGGCGCTGGTGGATGAGCTGTTCGGGCTGAGTGCGCGCGGGAAGAATCCACATACGGAGTTGAATCCCGACGAAGTGGTCGCGCTGGGCGCCGCGGTGCAAGCGCAGATCCTCGCGGGCGGTTCGGCGGCGACCGACGACTTGCTGCTACTGGACGTCACGCCGTTGTCGCTGGGCATCGAGGCGCTGGGCGGCGTGGTGGCGAAGATCATCCAGCGCAACTCCACCATTCCCGCGAGCGCGACCGAGCACTTCACGACCGGCGTGGACGGGCAAACCAACGTCGCCATTCACGTGCTGCAGGGTGAGCGCGAGCTGGCGAAGGATTGCCGCTCGCTGGCACGCTTCGACCTGAAGGGAATTCCGCCGATGGTCGCCGGGTTGCCGCGCATCGAGGTGAAGTTCCTGATCGACGCGAACGGGATTCTGCATGTAAGCGCGCGCGAGCAGCGCAGCGGCAAAGAGTCCGAAATCGAGGTGAAGCCGACGTACGGACTGACCGACGAACAGGTGGAGTCGATGATTCTGGCGTCGTTCGATCATGCCGAGGAAGACATCGAGGCGCGCCAGTTGATCGAGGCGAAGAACGAGGCGGAGACCATTCTGGGTGCGGTGGAGAAGGGCAAGAGCCACGCGGCGTGGCTGCAGTTGACGAGCTACGAAATGTCGACCATCGAACTGGAAATCCATCAACTGAAGGCGACGCTCGATGGCGGAAACTACAGAGCGATTCGCGCGGGAATTGAGCGGCTGGACAAGGCGACGCGGCGCTTTGCCGAGGTAATGATGGATACGGAAGTGATGGGCGCCATGAAGGGCCAGACGATGGAGGCAGCCGGCGCGGGCATGGGCGAGGCTCCCACGGCGCCGCATCCGTTCGCGAAGGCGGAGTTCGACGAAAGGCCTGACACCGATGACACCGATTCAACCGATTGAAGCCAATCTTCAGTACTGATCGGTGCTCGTCGGTGGGGATCGGTGTTAAGTAGTTCCGAAGTTTAGAATAGAGCTTATGTCCGAAGAGATCACCGTTTCTCCTGAAGTCGATTTGTCGAAGCCGCCGGCCGAGGGCATGGTACGAGTGACGTTTCTGCCCGAGGGGCGGACGGTGGAGTTCGAGTTCGACTCGCTGCCGTATGAGGGTCATGGCGAGCCGATGTCGCTGCTGGACGTTGCCCAGAACTTCGGCATCTTTCTGGACCACGCGTGCGGCGGGGTGTGCGCTTGCACCACCTGCCATCTGCACGTGAAGCAGGGCGCCGAGGGCTTGTCGGAGGCGGAGGACAAGGAACTGGATCGGCTGGAGACCGCGGCGGGGATCGAGTTGAACTCGCGCCTGGGCTGCCAGGCGGTCATCGAGAAGCCGGGCACGTACGTGGTGGAGGTTCCCAAGTGGAACCGGAACTACGTGCAGGAAGGCAAGCCTGCGCATGGGCCGGGTAGCTAGATTGTTCCACGTGGAACACTTACGCCAATGCGCTAGTAACAACTGACACGATTCGCGCATGTTTGAACTGGCGCTGCGGGTGAAATAGGGCCATATAACGCAAAAGGGGCGTCGCCTGGAGAGGCAGACGCCCTTAGTGTTTAGCCGGGCTGCGAGGAGTTGAAAGTTGGCCTCTTACCCCATCAGGAATGCCTTGACAAATAATCGGGCGAATCGCTACGCTGTTTCTCCAGTAAAACAGTTTCTGATTGAAACATTGTGTTCAACCTTGAAGTGGAAGCTCAGCCCTGCCGCCCGATGTAGAAACTTGCTCGATCAACTGCAGATCAACCCTGGAACGGCAAGTCCCACAACCCCACAACGTAAGTCACAACTGACCGACATCACACCAAGAGAGGCATCCATGTCCGTCCTCCGCGCTGCCCGTCTGTGCACGCTCCTAGTCCTTGGATCTATTTCGCTGGCCCTCGCTGGCTGCGCATTCTCCGTGAGCCCGACTGCGATCACGACGACAACGACCGGGGGCGTCGCTCCAGGTTCGCCGACCGCCAAGGGCGTACTGGGCGGAAGAGTCTATGGCGGCCAGCAGGCCATCACGAGTGCAGCGGTGACGCTGTGGGCCGCGGGCACGACGGGCTCCTACGGCACCGGGGCAACCGTAATTGCGACGACCACGGCAGATCCGGTCAATGGGACCTTTAGCTTCGATACTGCCCCTGGAGTCTCGCCTTGCACCACCGGGCAGCTTTTGTACATCACGTCGACCGGTGGGAATACCGGAAGCGGCACTAACCAGTATGCCGCGCTGATGGCCGCGCTGCCCTTGCCCTGCAATACACCAACGGGCACGCTAACGGCAAACACCTATGTCATCGTCAACGAGGTTACGACGGTCGCTTCAGTGACAGCGCTGCAGCAGTTCATGAGCATTACGCCGGGCGGATCGCCTGCGTGGACAATCGGTGCGCCCGCGGCCAACACAACCGGGTTGGCCAATGCATTCACCCAGGTCGGCAATCTGGTCAGTATTGGCACGGGGACTTCAGCCGCTACCACTGCGACCAACACGGTCGGCAGCGTCACCTACACCACCACGATTACGCCGGATACGAACAAGGTTTACACCATGGCAGATGTGCTCGCGGCTTGCATCAATACGGTGGAAATCGGCCCGACGACGCCAAGCAGCACGTGCGCTGGTCTGTTTGCGGACGCCACGCCTGGCAGCTCCTCCGCGCCGACCGATACGATTCAAGTCGCGTATTATCTGGCGACCAATGCCGCAGGCCTGACCATGCCTGCTCACGGAGTTGCGGGGTCGCCCTCGTGGCTGTGCACCAACTATATAAGCGCAAGCGCGCCCTTCCAGATTAATAACAATCCTCCGGTGTGCAATGACACCACCACGGGGACTTATCCGACCGACTGGACCATCGACGTCAATTGGAAGGCGTCCAATGGGGCCAGCACGGTGGGAACCGCAAACGCGGCAAGCGTGGCGATCGATGGCTCGGGAAATATCTGGACTTCCGCGCTAACTTCCTCTACTACGGGCCTTGGGGTAACGGAATTCAACGCGGCCGGCCAGGTTCAGTTCACGCCGGCAACTACCGCTAGTGTCGTCGGCGGCTGGCAGTTCTCCAGTTGCACGACCTGCACTACCCCAGTCAACCTTGGTGGAACTCATACCGGCGACGCGATCGCGATCGATACCAATGGCAATGCCTGGGCTACGTCCTGGAACGGCACAACTAACACCATCTCGTCGCAGATCGAAGCTCCGGTTGTGAAAGTCACCCCCGGAACTGGTGCAGTGAGCGCCTATCTTGTGGGATATTCACCGGCGGGCATCTCGATCGATGGCAATAACAATCTCTATATCGGCGATGGGGCCAGCACCACGTCAAACCGATATTACGAGAGCGAACTGGTAGCCGGCCCCGCCACGGGGAACTTGACACTGGATGCAGGAACCGGAAGGACGACCAACGGCTCCTATTACAACACCAGCACAATCGACGAGGCCGGGTATGTATGGCCGGAGGACACAGTTGGTGGCCCCGAGACTTCTGGCGGCGCCAACATAATTCCGCGCATCACCAACACCGGGACAACTTCCATAGTAGGCTCCACAACCCCGCTTCCGACCTTGGTGTACTGGCTCGCTGCGGATGCAAGCGGCAATGCGTGGGGGTCAACGACGACAACCACGGCGAGTGCAACCGGGCTGGAATACATCAATATTTCCACCTCTCCCGCTACGGTTGCGTCCCCGACCGTAACCCAGTATGCCATAGGAACGAACGGCAGCACGGAAGGCGGGTTGTACGGCCCGCAGGGGATGGCTATCGACGGCACAGGAGATCTGTGGGTCGTCAACGCCAATGGAACGTCAAGTACGTCCGCGGGCGGTGGGATATCAGAGTTTGTTCCGAGCAACAACGGAACCACGCTTACGGCTCTGTCGCCCTCGGGGGCGGGTGTTTGGGGATTCTTCTCGAATTCCACAATCGGAGCTCCGACCGGAGCGGCAATCGACGGGTCCGGAAATGTGTGGTTCAAGACGCGGAACGGAAGCAATCTGTATTACCTGGTGGGCGTGGCATCTCCAGTGGTGACGCCGATTGCTGTCGAGGTCCAGACCGGCTTTATCGGCGAACGCCCGGGCGCCACGCTGCTTGCATCGCTGACTTCTACATTGAGTTTCAGCGCCTTGACGACCGGCAGCCAACAGCAGACCGCAACCTTGACGAACACGGGTACGGCGACCATAAAGACCCCCAACGTGTCGATCAGCGGCACCAACCAGAGCGATTTCAGCCAGACTAACAACTGCACAGCGCCCCTGGCCGTCGGCGCACACTGCACCATCACGGTGACCTTCACGTCGAGCACGGCGGGTACCTTCTCGGCGTCGTTGAATGTGAACAGCAACGGCGCCGTGGTTACTCCGGCGGCAACGGCTTTGACGGGGACCTCCTCTGCAAACGAAGGCACAGTTGATCTGCAGGCGGGGGTGGTGCCGCCGACAGGCCCGGCGCTCTCGTTCGGGCCCGTTGTTGCGCCCACAGTAACCACACCCCAGGCAGTGGTTTTGATGAATACCGGTTCCGGCCCGATGAGTCTGGCGCTGGCAATGACCGGTACCGGGGCAAATCTATTCCCCGAGACGACCAACTGCGGCAATTCGCTGGCGGCAGGGGCATCATGCTTTGTATCGATTGAGTTCGGACCAAAGGTGGCGGGCAGTTATTCGGCAGCGTTGAACGTGACGAACAATACAGGCACTGGACAGGGCGCCACGCTCTCCGGAACCGCTACGGCGTTTACGATCACGGTGAATACCAGCAGTTCCAGCGGCTGGACCATCGACAATGGAGCCATATCGTTCAGTTGGAATGCGACCACGGGGAATCTGACAAGTTGGATCCTCGATGGCACGTCGGACCAGTTGGTGGACACCACCACCACCACGAATGGACAGCCCTACGGCTTGTACATGGACAACACGGGATCGCTGGACAACGCGAGCGTCCCGACTGGGGGAACAGCCGCAACCCCTGTCGCCGCCTGCACTATCGTTGGCGGAACACAGGTGGGAACGCAGACTATCCCCTGCACCGTTGCATCCGGACCTACGCCTTATCTCGACTGGTCGCTGACGGTTCCGGATTCGGCGAATTCAGGCAACGACTACACTTTTGTCGAGCACTGGGTGGTGTTTCCGAACGATCCCGGTGTCCATACCTACGTTGAGCTTGTCCATAGCACGAGCGACGCGGCGGCCAGCGTGGGGCAGATCCAGTGGGTCTTCCGCGACAACCTTTCCACTTTCACGAATACCTACTCGGTGAACGCGGGCCTGGGTATCCTGGGAGTGCAGGACATACCGCAGCCGCCGGTCGCGGATACGTCGTCGACCGATCCCGGCCGCGCGGTGCAGAACGCGGCGGAGGACCTGCACGGCTTCAACAATCTGCCCGCCGGCTTCACCCGCCAATTCTTTACCAAGTACGACTACGCCGGGTACGAGTACCTGCACCAGGGACAGGGTGTGTATGGCACCGCCTCGTCGGGGACAACCTACGGGATTTGGACGGTGTTGCCCAAGTTGGAAACGCTGGTTGGGGGTCCAACCAAACAGGACCTGTACTTCACCAACAACATCGACATGATCGAGGCATACTCGGACCATGAGAACGAGGCGCTGGACACATTGGGCCTGAATACAGCGGCAGACGTTGCCTACAGCCGTCTCTTCGGTCCCTACTACATCCACGTGAATACCGAAGGCGTTGCGTATAACCAGACTGGAAATCTGCTGACGTCCCAGGCCCAGATGTACGCCGACTCGCAGTCGGCAGAAGCAGCGTTGGTCAGCAATTACGACGAAGTTGCTCCACTGGTGGCGGCCGGCTATGTGCCTTCAACCGGACGCGGCTCGGTTTCGATCCAGGTCAACGGCGTCACTGGCTCACAGTACACCGCGTGGGCCGTGCTCAGCGATCCCGCAAAGAACTTCCAGGTGTCGTCCCAGGGGATGCAGTACTGGGCGGACATCAGCAGCACGGGCACCTACACGTTCACCGGGGTAGCGCCGGGGACGTACCGGCTGAGCGTGTATGTTCTTGGCCAGTGGGGCGAGTACCGTCAGGACGCCATCACAGTCACAGCAAATAGCACGACCACTGTGCCGGCGTTCACCTTCCAGCCGGAGAACTTCGCCGGCGGCACCGGAGATACCGTCTTCACCATTGGAACGCCAGACCGATCGGCGCACGAGTTCCTGCACGGCCAGACGGCTAGCGGCAACGACGACCGCGAGTTCTATGGCAACTGGAATTACTGGATGGACTTCGCAGCCAACAACGGCGCGGTGGTCTATTATGCGACGGCCGACGGCAGCAATCCGGCGACGAACAACTTGAATCTGTGGAATTACAACCACTGGGGCACCAGCTTCAACCCCGGCCTCTATGCCGGTGTCTTCAATAGCTCCGACGACACCACCGATGGGTATTCCGCCTATCCGGGGCAGGAGTACGCCGGGGTCGAGGGAGTCGGGGCTGAATATGCCATTCCAACCTATGTAGCCAGCCTTCCCGGAGAGACGGGATTGAATGGCTCAACCACTGGCATTCCGGCCTGGCAGGTCCATTTTGCCACGCCGGCTAACTATGCGTCGGAGACGTATGTGGTGCTTTCGGTGGCCGTGGCTTGCGACGAAGGGAGCTACGTCATCGCGCTGAACGGCAACTCCTATACGTGGAGCCGCACCAACGAGAGCGACTGCATGGTTCGCTCCGGACTCTCGGGGTACACGCAGTGGTTTGTGATGCAATGGCCCACCAGCGACCTGACTCAGTCATCCGGCGGAGACAACGTGATCTCGATCGGAATGAGCCAGCCGGATGGAGCATCGGACGATGCCTTGCGGCTGGAGTTGACCAATACCTCGGCGGCTCCGGCAACGACGGGATGGTTCGACTACACCTTCCTGAACGGGACGACTACGCTGAATAACGATACCGTTCCCAACCCGTAGCGCGGATGCAGTTCGATGCCGCACTTCTCTCTGCTTCACACCGGAGAGGTGCGGCATCTTCGTTGGCGGTCGACGGGAGAAGAAAGCGGCTTGTGGCCGTTTAGTGGCCGTGTCAACCTGTCAAAGGGCGAAGCAACAGCAGAAGAAGTAGAAAGCAGGGTATGACACTTCAGGAAGTGTCACAAGGGTAGAACTGTTCGGTTTGATGGGGTTATAGGCTGCTTCCAGCAGTTCAGGGAGGCGGGCGATGAGAAGGCGAGTGGGTTGGGCGTTTGTGGTGCTGATGGCGTGCGGCGGGGTGGCTGATGCCGTTTCTGCCCGTGTGCAGACGACGAACAGCGTGTTGCCTGGCTGGGAGGCGGTGCAACATCTGAAGCCAGGGACGCAGGTGGTGGTGGAGGAACTGTCCACGCCGGGCGACTACCGGAACCAGGCGCCGTGCAGGCTGGTGCGCGTGGATGACGCGTCGCTGACGTGCCGTCCGGAGAACCGGCGGAATCAGAGGATCGTTTATCCCGCAGGGCAGGTGCTGACCGTATATCAGGTGAAAACGAAGGTCACGCCGGGGAGTTGGGCCCGAGTAGTTCTCTTTGCGGGACTGGGATTTGGGATGGGATGCGCCATTACCGATCAGAATCCCGACTATCCGGTGGGAGGGCTGGGCGCGGTTGCGGGTGGATTGCTTGGAGCAGAACATATCTCGAGGGAGCCAAAGTTCGCGGTGGTTTACTGGCGCATGGGAGCCTCCGCGGGTGGGGCGGTTTCGCCGTAGACTGTGAAGGGCGAAGGAGGGACGACGATGGCGCGAGAACTGGACTGGACGGACGCGGAGGAGATTGGGATTCAGTTGCAGGAGATGTTTCCGGAGACCGACCCATACTCGGTGCGGTTCACCGATCTGCACAAGTGGGTGGTGCAGTTGCCGGGATTTGTGGGCGATCCGGCGAAATCGAATGAGGGTATATTGGAGGCGATCCAGACGGCGTGGCACGAGGAGTATGTGGACGCGAGAAGATAGCTGTCAGTGGTCGGGTGGGGCTGGTGCTGACGGCGCTGATCCTGCCGCCGCTGATGGCGCGGATGCATGCGGAGGAGCGGCTGCTGCAGTCGCAGTTCGGCAGCGAGTACGAGGCCTACTGCGCGCGGACGCGGCGGCTGATTCCGGGTATCTACTAGGAATCAATAACTTACACGCAGACTCAACTCGATGCCACCCAGGACCATCCAGGGGCGGGCGATCGCCGGTTGTCCTTTCCGGCTGAGGGACTTGCGCCTGTATACACCGATTGTCGTTCGTGGCGGGGCTGTAAACATGCGAGGACAGGCACGCGCCGCGCATGGCGCCTAACCTACTGATTTAACAGGCTAAGAATCGAAGTTGGAATGGATATCCGCTTGCTTAATGCTGGGTGGAGAACTGCCAGGAGATCGAAATGTACGCTCGTTCCAGCCTTAGAGCGATTCCGCGAAAACCGCGCTCCGGCGAAGTCGGTGGGATGCTTCGCTTCGGATTACTGTGGAGCGGGCTTCTGATGCTTTGCCTCGCCGGCGCGCTGATTGGGTGCGCCAATCCGCAGGGACTTGACTCGGTTCAGGTCTCCCCGACGTCGCAAGCCCTGGCGGTAGGCCAGTCAGCGCAGTTCAGCGCCACCGGGACCTACGGCAACGCGGCCCACCAATCGACCCAGAACATTACATCCGGGGTAACCTGGAGCTCCAGCGCTCCTTCCGTGGCAACGGTCAATGCGTCTGGGCTGGCCACGGCGGTGGGCTCGGGCAGCACAACGATTACGGCCAGTGCAGGCGGGTTCAGCGGCCCAGTCAGCGCAAGCGCGACGGTCACCGTGTCTGGTTCAAGCGGAGCCCAGGCGGGGGGGACAGTTGTTTCTATTTCTGTGATTCCGAACTCGCAAACGGTTGCTGCGCCGACCCAAACCAGCCAGTTTCTAGCCATTGGTTCGACTTCGTCGGGGGCCACGGTGAACCTGACCAACCAGGTGGCGTGGAGCTCAAGCAGTACAGCGATTGCCACCATCGGCGCCGCCACGGGGCTGGCCACGGCAGTGGGCCAGGGGACGGCAACCATCACGGCCCTCTACTCCTCGAATGGAACCGTGGTGACGGGGAGCGCGACGTTCTCGGTGGCGGGAGGGACGACGGAGAAGTACACCGCGGTGAGCATCTTGCCAGGCGCCCAGGCGCTGTCGGCGTCGGGTCAAACGGGCCAGTTTATTGCGCTGGGAACAGCCGGGGCCACCGGCCTGCAGACCAACGTTACCAACTCGAGCCAGATCACATGGAGTTCCAGCATTCCAACTGTGGCTACGGTCAGCGCCACCGGGCTGGCGACCGGCGTGGGCGTGGGCACGACGACCGTCACGGCGCAGTTGACGAATACGGACGGCACGGTGGTATCCAATACCGCGAGCATTGCGGTTTCGCTGACTACTCCGCCGGAGCCCCTACTCTCGCTGACGGTTATTCCGAGTTCGATTACGGTGGATAATCTGCAGAGTACGGGGCAGTTTCTGGCGATTGGAACGTTCTCGACGGTTCCGTACGTCAGGGACCTGACCAACTCGCCCACCACTTCGTGGATCTCAGACGTTCCCAGCGATTTCCCGGTGGACACCAACTCCGGTGGCAACTCGGGTGCGACTGCCGGACTGGTGACGGCATATGCGGCAGGCAGCGCCAACATTATTGCGGAAGCCACCGGCAGCGACGGGACAATACAAACCGCGTCGGCGACGTTCAACTGCCCGCTGGCCTTGCCCAATCCCAATGGCGACCCACCGACTCCAGGCACTTGTATTCCGGGGACGCAGGCGTTTTCGCTGCTGGCGACGCTGACCATCTATAACGAGGGCCTGAACACCACGAACTGGCAGGTAACTGGTCCGTCGGCCACGGGCACTCTCAACGTGATCCACTGCGGCCCGGGGTGGTCTCTCAATCCGGCACCGAACAACACTGGTGGTTCCGTGTGCGTGGCGACCTATCCGATTGGAAGCTCCGTGATCGTAGAGGCGCAGGGCGGGCAGTTCGGCGGATGGTCGTACAACTGCACGCCCGTCACCGCTCAGGGCGCCGCGACCTCGACCATAACCGCAGCCGGGCCAAACTATTGCAAGATCACATTCAACGCCGCTGTTTACGATACGAGCGGCAATCTGATTACTCCCGCGAACTCCAATGTGACGCTGGGAGCAATCTTCAACTGACAGAAGTCTGAGATGATTTGAAAGCCGCCCTTCGGGGCGGCTTTTTTGTAATGGGAGCGCGATCGCGTGCCCTGGGCGCGGGCTACGCCAGCGCGAGATTCAGGTTGTCGATCGCCTCGTCGACTTCCGCCGGGCTCTTGTAGCCGACCGTGACCGCATCGACACCGGCATTGCGGAACGCGAAGCGCATGGCTTTCTGGCGGTCCTCGTAGTTGAATGTGCCCTCGGCGGCCAGCTTCATGCTGATCACTCCAAGCCCTGCCTGGCGCGCCTGGATCACATGAGATACCACTTCGGTTACATTTCCCTGCCCGTAGTACTCGTTATCCTCGTTATCCATGCGAGCGCCGGCATGGTTCATGCGGATCATCGCGACCTGCAGCCACTTGTTTCCGGGAACCTGGCGCAGCGCGGGCAGCCCATGCACGGAGGCGCCGTGGCTCAGGATGATCTTGCGCGCCTCGGCCTCCAGGATACCGTCCTGCCAGCGAGTGGCATCGGTGGGCCAGGTGGCGGTTTGCTGGACGTGCAGCAGCATGATGTCGAAGTAGTCGGTGTTGGCCTGGCTGCGCAGCTCGTCGAAGCGTTGCCGGGGATCGCCGGAGTTGGTGGTCACCTTGGACATCAGCCGGTAGGAGTCGCGGGGGATGCCGCGCAGCGCGATGCCGAGCATCGAGTGCATGCCGCCGTAGGTGTCGGAGGTCTCGAAGAAGCGGACGCCGCGGTCGTAGGCGTGGCGGACGAGCGCGGTGAACTGGTCCTGGCCGAGATTGCGCTGCACCGAACCGCCGTGGGAGCCGGTGCCGAATGCGAGGCGGGTGACCTTGACCCCCGACTTGCCGAGGGTGACCCAGTCGGTTGCTTTGGCGCCGTCGGCCAGCAGCGGTAGGCTGCCTGCGCCAACCAGCGCCCCGGTGGCGAGTCCTGTCCTGAGAAAATCACGTCTGGAGTAACGAGCCATTCAAGTCCCCCTGGAGTGGGTGGGATGGGTCGTGCCCGGGCCTGTGCCGTTGAGCATACAGCAGGCGGGCTGACCGTGTCATTGCCGCCGGAGTCGACGGGCAGAACCCGGCACACCCGCGCCTGTCCTCGCCCCGCCGCACTTCGCCGAAGTAAATCGCCCATTCTTCAGCGTGGCGCCAGCACCAGAGGAAACACCACCTGCCCCGGCGGCAGCAACGGATACGGCGGAAGCGTATCTTCCTTGAACCCGCTGCTGAACAGATTCACCCGATTGTCCGTCTCCGGCACATTCAGAAACTGCGAGTAGAGCAGCGTAGGATAAGTCGCCGAAAAGTTTGTAAAATCCGGCGTCAGGTTAGCTCGATACATGCAGTGGTAGAGCCACCCCGTCATGTAATCCGCCGCATCCTGCTGCGAGTACTTATACTTCCCCGCCCCCGAATTTGGCCCGTACTCGCTGGTGTGCGCATTGTTGGCCTGCACCCCATACGCCGCCGCCTCCAAAAAAATCTGCGAGTTGTACGGCAGCTGGTCCATCGGCGTCGACTGTTTCGCTTCCGGCAGGAACAAAATGCGTGCCGTCGCCATCGCAGCCGGGTCGACCGCCTGCGTCGTCCAATATGGCACATGCGCGCTCAGGCAAGCATTCATCGCCTTGTCCATCGCCGCAATGTCCGGCCCCGCGGGCGGCTGTGTCCCATTCCCCGACGGCGTCGCGGGAGTACGCGTTATCCCCTTCGCCCCCGGCGGCTCCGCGGGAGACGGCGAGGCCGGGGTCCCAGACTGTGTGCCGGCTGTCAGCGGTGTTCCCGGACCTCCGCCCCCGCTCGTCCCGGGCGTGCCATTCGATCCGGTGCCGCTCACGCCTCCCTGGATTGGCGCGTTCGGCGCACCCGTCCCCCCCGTCGCCGGGTTCCCGTTAGAGCCATTCAGCGCATCGGCCAGGTTGCATTGCGCGAACTCCGTTTGCGCCGTGCCGTACAACTGCTTCGCGGTGGCCTGCGCTGGCGCGTTGCCCTGCTGTGAGATCTGAATGCGGTAGCCGCGCTCCGAGGCATCGAGCGCGTTGCTCAAGTGCATGGCGCACGGAGTCAGCCCATCGCGCTGCTGTTGCGTCAGCGTGTTGCCGTTGGCCGCCATGCTGGTATCCCATTGCTGCCAGGCTGCGTCGGCCTTCAGCCAATGGGTAGTTTTGGGGTCGTAGCCGGAACTGGGATCGGCGACGATGGTCGCCGTGATCTGGTACAGGTTCTGGATGGCTTGTGCCGGGGATTCCGCGCCGGCCCCGCCGCTTTCATACACGTCACCGACGGGTTGCTGCGCGCGGGCGAAGCACGCGAGACTCAGCAACAATCCCAGAACCACTCTGCGCATCAGTACCCCCTGACGCAGCGGCAAGCGCGATACGCGCGAAGCTTCACATCGATGAGGCACGATATTACCCTCAAAAAGGAGTTGGGCGCAACCAGGTGGCTCAGTGACACCGTGCAGCCTCCGGCACCGTCAAGGACGTCTCCTCGAGTACTGGTTGGCCGCGCCCGGCGTGGGAACGCTGTCGGCGATCTGTGCCCCGTACCCATGCGCCTGGGTCAGCGGCGCGGTCAGCGTGATGCCGGTGCCGTAGACCCAGGTCCCCGCCCCATGCGCCAACTTCAGCGGCGCGGCGACGGTGATCGTGCCGGTTGGGCCTCTCCTGGAGACAGCGGTGATAACCGCCGTCTCCGCGTTGGCGCCGCTGTAGATGTCGCTGTAGATGGTGACGGTCTCACCTTCGCTAAAGCCTTCCAGGCTGCCCACCGGAATCACGGTTGCGCCCGCGTCGGTGGCGCTGCTCATGGTGGCGGCGCCGGCCGTGCCAACCGCAGCGATGACGGCGGTTTCGGGGTGCTCAGTCCGGTCGATCACGATCGTCTGGCCGGCCTCGAAACCTTCCACGCTGGCGACTTTGATATTGGTCACCCCGGCAACCGAACCGGCCGGCATGGTTGTCACCGCCTGCGTCACGAAATCGTCGCAGTTGCTGTCGGTGTCGTGGCCGTCGGGGAAGCGGCCGGCGCTCCGGCCAATCCCTGGCGCGGCCACGAGGCATCCACGCTGCCTGGCTCCGGAGGTTGCCTGGTAACCCTCGCCGGCCCATGGATCGACCAGCAGGCCGTAGTTGAGGCTGTCGACAACCAGCCCCGCGGCATCGCGCAGCACCATGCTGCCCGCGGCGGGTGAGAGCGCCGGCCCTCCGAACCACTGGTTGGCCTCCGCCGTCGCCTGGTAGCCGGCGGTCGTAACCTGCGCGTCACGCACCACCGCGTTGATCGCGTGTTCGTGGCTCAGCGGGCTGTCGAGCGTGATGCCGGTGCCGAGCGGCTGCACGGGCTCGTTACTCCGGTGGGCAAAGGCGGTCGCGGGCGCGAAGCTGATCCCCGTTCCCCGATCGCTGAAAGCCAGGTTGGCGGCGTGGTTTCGCTTGAGCGGCGCGGCCAGATCCAAACCCGTGCCCGGATCGACCACCGCATCGCCATTGGCATGCGCCTGCGCGAAGGCTGGCCCAAAGTCCACACCAGTGCCCGCCGGACCCGGCGTGCCGACAGCCGCGATGGTGACCGCCTCATGGTTCGCGGGGCTGCCAACGATCATCGTGTCGCCGACCGCAAAGCCGTTCACGTTGCGGACCTTGATATTGGTTGCGCCTGCGCTCGCATTCGCCGCCAGCGCCCCGCGGCTTGCCTGCGTGCCGATGCGCGTGACTGTGACGGTCTCGACCCCATGGCCCACGCTGTCGATATCCAGCCTGATCTTGTCACCGGCGGAGATGTTGGCGACCGCAGTCACCTTGATGTTGGTTGAGCCGGCCGCCGCGTCCGCACCCAGGAAGGCTTGCGTACCCGGCTTGCCAACGGCGGTGACCGTGGCGATTTCATACTTTTCTATGGTCCCGGCGACGGCGGGGTAGGTGGCGCCGTAGCCGATGGCGATCTTCTCGCCGACTGCGAATCCCGCCACGCTGGTGACAGGCACGCTGGTCGCGCCAGCGGGGATCGTGATGATCGGCCCCTCGGGGAGGGGCTGCCACACCGTCGTATTGTTGCCGGCCGCCGTCCCCACGCTTACGATCTTGCGGGTCTCCGCGCCAGCGCCGGTGTTGATGCCAGCGCCGGTGTCGATGCTGATCGTATCGCCCGCGTTCATGCCGGCCGTGCTTCTCACGTGGATGCTGGCATCTCCCGCGCGCGCCGGAACCGCCAGCCCGGAGTTGGCGAGGCCGAGCAGATAGAAGCCGCCCGCCGCGAGCCTCGTCCCCGCCGGAATCTTCACCGCTGAGAATATCGCCTGCTGCGTCGGGTGCTCCGTCAGTGTCCAGTTGGAGAGGTCGACGGCACTGGAGCCAGCGTTGTAAAGCTCGATAAACGAGTTCGTCTGGTTGCCAGGAGTCATGGTGCTGATGCGAAACTCGTTGATCTTAATCGGACTGACGTTGCGGACTTTTTCGGCTGTTACCGCCGTGGACTGCTTTCCGCCGCTGGTCCATGCAACGCTGCCCACCAGGTCCCCATTGAAAGCCGCCGGCCCCGAGGTTATCTTGAACGTCGCGCTCACGCTCGCACCGGGCGCGACCCGGTCGACGAACGCGGTTGGGCCAGAGGCCGTGGCGATCCACCCCTTCGGCGCGGAGAGGCTCAACTTCACGCCCGTCGCCGCCACGCCCGTGGTATTCGTAAACGTCACCGTCGTGTCCTGCGAGGACCCCGGCGAGAACGTCTGCAGTCCCGGCGGCGTTGCCCCTGCCGACGCCGGAGCTACGCTCAACTGCTGCACGTCGTACTTCGCAGCCGCGACGTTGGCCTGCACCAACTGGTCGGTGGCGTCCGTCGGAAAAGCTCCCGCGGCCGTCATCGCGCCTTCATAGAAGGTGCCCTGCGAGCCGTTGCTGTTGTCGCCGCCGTTGCCCAGCAGGATGGCGCCCTGCTTGCGCATCGGGTCATAGCTGGAGTTGACGCGCGGCCCGTCGAACATCACTGACAGTGCGCCGCGCTGCGCGTCGCCGCCCATGGAGGTCCAGTGGTGCGGCTCGCCCTTGGCCATCGCGGTCACGAATCGCCACGTAATGTTCGGCAGGTTGCAGAGTTTGGATCCATCCGGGTTCACGCAACCTACCAGGTTGTTTTCCTGGTCGGTCATCACCCACGGGCCGGGAGGATTGCCGTGATACCAGTTGGGCGCGTCGCCGTAGTATGCGGTTTCCATGGTGCCGTTGCCGTCGTCGCGGCTGTCGATCTCGGCGTTGCCATAGTCGAAGCAGCAGCCCGCGTTGAAGTGCTGGCCGTTGATGACCCAGTATTGCCCCTCCGCCTGGTCGTCGACCGCGGTGCCTTTCGCGTCGTCCTCGCGCAGGCCCATGCCTGGCTCGATGAAGACGCCGTAAGCCTTGTGTCCCATGATCGTAATCGGCGCCATGTCGGCGACCGGCACATTGTCGAACCCACCCATGGCCGGGCCGCTGAATCCGCCGCGCGGCGGCTGGGTGAGGTTATTGCCCTTGCCGGACTGGTCGTAGATGGTGGTGATCCAGCAGTACGTGTTGGCGCAGAACGCATCCTGCGCGGCCGCGTTGGCGTATCCGCCCGCGTCGGAGCCCGACGCCTTAACCACGCCGATATCCAAAGTCTTGCCATCCGACTGGCGCAGCACCTGGTAGAGCGGGCCGTTGTAGGCGGCGTACAGCGCGCGCGTGGTGCTGTGAGCGGCCACGCAGGGGTCGCCGGCGGCGGCGTAGATGTCACATGGGCCTTGCGGCCGGTGCGGCCCAGTCCCGGTTTGTGCTGCCATGGTTAGCGTGGCGCCAATCAGCGTGAGCGGCAGTGCGAACGTCAGCACCTTATTGATTCTCGTTTTCATGCTTATCCTCGGCATCTGGAATTCTCACGGTTCCGGCGATGTAACGCAAGGGCACGGATCGCCATTGCTTCAAGGGATACGCCTTACCGTGCCAAATCCGGTTCCGTGGTGTAGAAACTGAATAGCCCAGTGCGCGATTTCGAGAAAACCCGAACCGAGTTTCAGGAGATACTCACCAAGCCCATTCGCGATCTCGCGCTCAAACTGGAGGGTTCTCCGCTCGAACGATTCGTGCAGCAGCTTTATCGCGAACTGGAAGCCAAGGGTCTTCACAAGTTCCGTCCGCTGTGCTATCTCACCGATGAGTGGGGCTGCCCGTCGGGCGAGCCCGTCGTCGGCATTCCGTTCTATCTGGCCAACCCGGACCTGGCGCGGCTTGAGCGCGATATGAACGACCTGGAAGACGCACGCGAGATCATGATGTACATGCGTCACGAGGCCGGACACGCATTCAATTATGCGTACCAGCTCTACAAGTCGGCGGAGTGGCGCGATGTTTTCGGTCCGTTTCGCCGCGCCTATCGCGATAACTACCGTCCCATACCGTTCTCGCGGAAGTATGTTCGCCACATGGCGGGGTGGTACGCACAGAAGCATCCGGATGAAGATTTTGCGGAAACGTTTGCGGTCTGGCTCACGCCTCGCTCGCAATGGCGCAAGCGCTACCAGGGTTGGGGCGCGCTGGCCAAGCTCCAGTACGTCGATCGCATGGCGCGCAAAGTCGGAAATCTCGATCCCATCCGGCGCCGCGGCCGCACCGACATCACCGTCGATGAGATGGAGACGACGCTTGGCGAGTTCTATGGTCTCAGCCTGCCGGAGGAAATCCCAGTGGAGGAATTGGCGCTGGATACCGACCTGGCGGACATCTTCAATATCTCCCCCAAGCGGCGCAAGGGCGTGCGACCGGCCCAGGAGATGTTGAATCAGCATCGCAAGCCCATCGTCGACAAGGTCGCGTATTGGAGCGGCGTGCAGCGTCCGATCGTCAAGCGACTGGTCGAAGCCATCTGCAAGCGGGTGGAGGACCTGGGACTGCGCGTGGACGTTCGCCGCGAGTCCGAATACCTGACCGAGTTCACGGTGTACACCACCGCGCTCTCAATGAATTACCTCGTACGTGGGAAGTTTGTTCATCCCTGAGGCCCTGCATCTGCCGTCGCTCCGATTGGAGGCCGCATGACTGGAACGAAGTTGAAGGTCACCATACTGTACGACCTGTGGGAAGAAGAACCCGCTATTATAGAGCCGGAAGAAGTTCCCGCGCGCAAGCACAAGGGGCAAAAGAAGCGCAAGAAGAAGCCGGAAAAGCAGGACCGCGAACAAATCTTCGAGGCCCTGGAGAAGCTCGGTCATGAGCCGTCGTATTACGTTCTCAACGGCCGTCCGCAATCCCTGCTCGGACTCGCCAAATGTAACGCCGATCTCATCTTCAACCTCACCGAATCCTACGCGGGCGACGACACCAAGGAGATGCAAATCGCTGCATTCCTGGACTTGCTCGAGATCCCCTACACCGGCGCGGGACCGCACGCCACCATCCTTGCCCAGGACAAATCCATCGCCAAGAAGATGTTCGCGTTCTACGGCATCCAGTCGCCCTATTTCGCGACCGCCTATCGCGGCCACATCGACCACGCGCACGACATCAAATTCCCGCTCATCGTGAAACCCACCTCCGAAGATGGATCCATTGGCATCGACGCCGCTGCCGTGGTCACCAGCATCAAGGAGCTGATGGAGCGGGTTAACTATATACAGACCGAGTTCGATTCTCCTGCGCTGATCGAGGAGTATATCGAAGGCCGCGAAATCTACGCCGCCATCCTGGGCAGCTACGAGAGCGCACACGCGCTTCCGCTGGTCGAGCTCGACCTTTCCAAGCTTCCCAAGGGCATGCCCAAAATCGCCAGCCTGGATGTGAAATTCGAGAAAGACACGGAAGCCTACAAACTCACCAAATCCGCCATCGCCGAAGACCTCGACGAAGAGACCGTAACCAAACTCAGCGAGATCGCGATCAAGGCCTATCGCGCCGTCAAACTGCGCGATTATGGCCGCATTGACATGCGCCTATCGAGCAAGGGCGAGGTCTATGTCATCGAAGCGAATCCGAACCCATGGCTCTCCAGCGGACAGGAGTTTGCCATGGCCGCGAAGAAATCCGGCCTCTCCTATACCCAGATGATCGGCGAGATCGTGGACCTTGCGATGGCTCGACAAGCGTGAAAGGCGTGAGGTGGTGGCTCAGTTTCATTCGTTTCGTTAAGGGCACGGCTGGTAGCCCAAGGCTTTAGCCTTGGGTCTCAGTGCCGCAAATCGCCGCTAGATCGATGGGGGCTTTAGCCCCTGAGGTCAGTTTCATTTCAAATTGAACCACTACCAGACGTGAAGGCTTAGTTGACAGCGGCAGAGCGGTTGGCTAGCGTTCCCTTCAGTGAGTTATTGGGAAGGTGAGTTGCCATGAATCTTTCGCGCCGCCGTTTTCTTGAACTGGCTGCAGCTGCCGCTGTAGCTGCGCACGCGCGGCAAGCGTCTGCCCAGCCGCCGAATCCGAGAGGCGGCGGAGGCCCGCAGCCGGACAGCGGTCACAGCGCGGCGCTGGCTCCATGGAAGTCAGGGGTGAAGATCGGCCAGGTCTCGGATGTCCCGGAGCGGCACACCATCCACACCTACTTCAACGTGACGCCGGAGAGCCCGGACGGCAAGAGTGTGCTCTTCTACACCTCGCCGGTGGCGGATGGGCAAACCCAGGGAACGCTGGTGGTGCGCGACCGCAAGACCGGGAAAGAGCGGACGCTGGTGACGGGGCTCGACTGCGAGGACGCGCACCGGGTGGCGTGCCAACAGTGGATCTCGAGGGGGCGGCGGATCATCTTCCACGATCTGCGCGACGGCGAGGTGGTAGTAGTGACGGTGGACCCGGAGACCAAGGCGCAGCGGGTACTCGCGAAGCACCGCATGGTCAGCTTCGGCCAGCAGGATTCGGACCTGGTGCCGATTTACGGTGTTCACTTCCAGCCGGACCAGTACCGCGATGTGGAGGTACTGAACGCGGCGACGGGCGAGATTCGGACGGTGGCGAAGGCGGACACGATCCGGGCGGCGTATCCCGCGCAGGTGGAGGCGCTGTACGGGCAGAAGCCGATTTCAACGCCGTTTGGGACGATCTCGCCGGACCTGAAGCTGCTGTTTGTGAAGCTGTCAGCCACAGACGATGGATACAAGGAGCAGCCGCCGGGGCAGATGCATTGGCCGCACAGCTATCAGTCGGACCGCGAGGGTCTGGTGGTGGTCGAGGTGCAGAGCGGCAAGCTGGTCTTCTTCGAGCGCGACTGGGGACATCCGGCGTGGTTCCCCGACTCGCGGCGGATTCTCAACTACCACAACACGGTGACGGATGCGTATACCGGCAAGACGGTGTCGATTCCGGACCTGCCGGAGTTTCCCGGGCAGCATCTGACGCCAAGTCCGGATGGCAAGCTGTTCGTCACCGACACGCACCTGGAGGCGTTCGGCGGCAAGCGCGGAGAGTGGGGCGTGGCAGTGTGCGACGCGGCGGGCGCGGACTGGACCTGGATTGCGAAGTTCCAGGGCGACCAGGGTGCGACCACGTGGCGGAAGAACCATCCGCACCCGGCGTTCTCGCCCGACGGCAAGCGCATTTATTACAACGTGAACTCCGGGCCGTGGACCACGCTGCACGTGGCGGAACGCGGCGACGCGTAGAGGTTGCGCACTGGGCCAGCGGCGCAGTCCCGCGGGGAGGCCGCGCCTATTTTCTGCTCTTGAAAAGCTCGCCGGTGTCGGCATTCACCAGCGCGATATAGCCGTCTTTCTTGTTACCCCAGGCCACGTACCACACCGGTGCATGCAGCTCGTAGGTGCTGCCCAGTTCCAGCGAGGTTGGCGGCTTACCCGGATTCTTCGCGGTCCACACAGCTGCCTGCGCGGCCGCGGTCTTGTATGCGGCATCCGAATCGATATTGAAGACGGTGGTGTCGATGGGCATTGCATCGCGGGTTTGCCCGCCCCAGGGCATGGCAAGGCCGGCGTCGACGCCTTTGTGAATGTCCGGCGGGACGGTGGTGATGGCGTAGGAATAGACCCGGAACTGGTGCTTGCTGGGCGAGCCGAACGTCACCTGCCACATGGCGGCCTTGCCCCCATCGTTCTTGAATCCGGAGACGTCTGCGGGCGCGATCTTCATGGCCTCGGCGTCGCTGCTCCACGCCTGTGCGGCCTTGTAAGTGGGCCAGAAGGCAGTTTTGGCGGTGACCATTTCGGGTGGGCCGGCCGGGGCGGTTGCCGCTGCGGATCCGCCGCTTGCGGGTGGCGGGGTGGATTGCGAACACCCTGCAAGAAGCAATACAGCAATAGCCGCTGCGCCTGCCGAGCATCGTTTGACGAGAGTTCCCATGGAGACCTCCAACGCGGATAGAGTTATACGCTCCGGGAAGGTCCGGCGGTGTGTTCTGGATCACAGAGAGCAAGCGACCATCCGCTAGCGGCGGCGGAAGATCTGCGCGGGGAGCCTGGAACCGGTGGCGAGCAGGGTGAGTCCGGCGGCCGAGGCCCAGGCAACGCTGGCAGCAGCGATGGTGATCATGTCTTTCGGGTGGGTGGAGACCGGCGGCAGATAGTGCACAGCCGTAGCGGTGGCAGCGTACGCGATAACGGCGGCGAGCAGGGCGCGGCCAAGCTCGCCGAACTCAAGGTGCGCGAAGGAGACCAGGTGCTTGCGATGCAGCAGGATTGCGAGCGCGGCGGTCTGGACCAGGATGCCGATGTCCGACGCGATGGCCAGCCCGCGTAGGCCGAAGCTATGAAAGAGTGCCCAGTACATGGGCGCGGAGAGCACGGTGATGAGCGTGCCGGTAATCGCGGGCGTTTTGGTGTCGCTGGCGGCGTAGAAGGCGCGCGCGTAGATGCCCTGCACCGCCCAGATGGCGAGCGTGCCGGCGAGGATGACGAAGAGCTGTGTGGTGGCGGCGGCGTCGGAGCGGTGGAACTTGCCGCCGCGGAAAAGATCCATCAGCCAGGGGCCGAGGGCGATCATCCAGGCGGAGACAATCATGCCGACGCAGAAGAGACGCGAGACGGCGCGGCCGACCGAGGCTGAAAAGTCATGCGCGCGGCTCTGCTGGAAGAGGGAAGCGAAGAAGGGCAGCGACGCGGCTCCGGCCGCAGGACCGATCACGTTGAAGGGCGCGTTGAAGAGCAGCTTGGCGTTGCTGATGAGGGTGATGCCTCCCTCGCGCACAGACGCAAAGTAGTTGAGGAAGAAGCCATCGAACATCACCAGCGAGACGCCGATCATCAGCGGGAGAGAGAGCTTGAGCCATTCCAGAAATGCGGGGTGGCGGAAGCCCAGGATCGGGCGGTAATCGAGGCCGGTGCGGAAGGCGCCGATGGAGTTGAGCAGGCCAAAGCCGAGGAACATCCCGACCAGCACACCATAGGCGAGCGAGGAGACACCAAGCTGGCGGTGAAACAGCAGCGCGCCGAGGATAATTCCGGAGTTGTAGATGAGCGGGGCGAAGGCCTGGTAAATAAAAATCTTTCGCACCTGCAGGCGCGAGCCCATAACGCTGCCGATGAAGAAGAAGAGCTGCGCGGGCAGGATGATGCGCGTCATGTGGACGCAGAGTTTGAGGGTATCGGGATGCGCGCGGAAACCCTTGTTGGCCAGCAGGAGAAACTGCGGCGCGAATATCTCACCCAGCAGTATGCCGCCGCCGAGCACTACCAGCATGGTGGTGAGGATGACCGAGAGCGCGCGGTCGCCGCCGTCTTCGTCGTCGCGCTCGCGATAGCGGTTGAGGATGGTGATCAGCGAGATGGAGGCCGCGCCGCCGATCAGGAAGTAGGCGAGCAGGTCAGGAAGTTTGAAGGCGGCCTGGTACGCGTCTTGCTCAGCACCGGCGCCCCAGAGTTGGTTGATGACTTTGATGCGGACAAGACCAAGCAAGCCCGAGGCAATAGCGCTCAACATCAGCAGAATGGCCGCTGATCCGGCGGTGTGCTGTCTGCGGGAAGTGGGTTGTGGGGATGCCGCCGGTTCACGGTTGGGGGATTGCGATTCGGGCAAGGGCGGCAGGCTCATCTGGATAGAACGATTCTACGGGGAAAGCGATGCCATGATTTCACTGGCAAACAGGGCTGAACGCGAAACACAATATATTACCTTGAAGGAATAATACCTTTATGGAATAATACAGGGATCGCATACGAGGTTGAGTTCACTGGCGAATTTGAAACCTGGTGGAACAGCTTCGATGCGGATGAGCAGGAAAGCATCGATTTTTCCCCCTGCTGGAGGAACGTGGGATCTATCTGAAGCGTCCGCACGCGGATGCGGTCCACGGCTCACGATTCAACAATATGCGTGAGCTGCGATCCCAACATCAAGGCCGGCCGTACCGCGTGCTTTACGCTTTCGATCCGAGGCGTACTGCCATCCTCCTCATCGGCGGAGACAAAACCGGGCGACCGGATTGGTATGACGAGTTCATTCCGAAGGCTGACAAGATTTACCAGCGGCGCCTGGACGGAATTGGCAGCAAACGTCCGTAACGGGTAAATCCCGTGGAGGAGAAGGCACATGGCTCGAAACTTCAAGGAACTTCGCGGCAAAATGGAACCGGTGCGCCGCGCCCGTGTTGAAAAACGGGTGCAGGAGGCTCTCAAGGCGATGCCTCTGGACGAATTAAGGGAGGCGCGCGAGTTGACGCAGACCCAACTCGCGCATGTGCTTCAAGTCTCGCAGGGCGCAGTTTCCAAGGTGGAGCGCCGGACGGATATGTACATCAGCACCCTGCGCAGTTATGTTCGTGCTATCGGCGGCGATCTGCAGATTCGCGCCGTCTTCCCCGAAGGGGAGGTGCTCATCGAGCAGTTCGAGGATCTCAACCCAAACTCGGCTCGTCGTCCCGCGAGTGATTTGAAAGCGGACGATGGCGGATGGGCCTGAGGACGGGCTGGTCCGACTAGTCGAATGGGATTTCGGCTTCGGGCGCGGAGGTGCGCCGGGGGCTGCGCATGGCGTGGACGGCGGGGGCTTTCGCAGTGTGGGCGGAAGCTTTTGGCGCGCCGGCGGGCTTGCCGATGGGCTTTGCCAGCATGGCGGCGATGGCCTCGAGCTCGCGGCGCAGCGTGCGCAGCTGTTTCGCCTCGGACTTCGGAATGGGAACAGCTTCGCCGAGCAGGGAGAGCTGCGGTCCCTTCTGCCGGAACTCGGACTTCAATACCGCACGCGCCCCGGGGATGGTGTATCCCTCTTCCTTCAGCAGGCTCTTCACGCGCAGCGCCATCTCGACGTCGCGCCGCCGGTAGAGGCGCTGACCGGTGCCGCCCTTGTTGGGCCTGAGCTGCGGGAACTCGCTCTCCCAGAAGCGCAGCACGTAGGCCGGGACCTCGCAGAGCCGGGCGACTTCGCCGATGCGGAAGTAGAGCTTGTCGGGGATTTCGCACACAACTGCGCCATTGCCTTGCGTGCTGCTGCGGATTGGCTGGTTGCGTCCCATCTCCGACGGCGCAAACCTCCGGCCGAATGCCAAGCCTGAATAGTAAACCCGAAGGCGCAGAATTGAAATGTTGAAAGTTTCCGGTTTGCTTGCCCGTCCCTTGACTAGAAGGGGTTCAGCTTGGCCAGGCCCTTCTTCGGCTTGTGCTTGCTGCATGACTCGTCGGACTTGTCGCAGGGGGCCTTGGAATTCTTGCCGTTGGCGGCCGGGAGTTGTGCGGGCGGCTGCTTGGTCCCTGCCGCGTCGTTGATGGGCGCGGGCGCGACCGCCGGCTTCTCGACCGGAGCCAGCGGAGTCGCGTCCGGCGGACCCACAGGGCCTATGCCACCGCTGACGGCCGCCGGAGCGGGCGTGCTCGACGGTGCGGGAGCGGCGTTTGCCGGTGCGGGAGCGGCTTCAGTCCCGGGGAAGACCGTGGAAGTCGGCGCAGGCGAGTTTGCCGAGGGTTGAACGATCTCGAGGCCCACGCCGGTTCCGCTGGTCGTGCTGCTCGGCGATGACCCCTGCACGCTGGTACTGACGGGCGCCGTACTGGTGCCCGCGGCGGGTACATCCTGCAACGAGAGCGGTGCGTTCGCGGCAGGTGCAGGCGTGCTGGTATCGGCTGGGGTGTTCTCCGGCAAGGCGGTCCGGGCAGGCGTGTTGCCCTGCGGGCTCATCGAGGCGATGTAGTCGGTTCGGGCTTGCTTCAGGACCGCGGCGGCGCTCACAGGCTTGGGGTCCTCGATCGGCGGGTCCCCGATGGTAGCGGCCTGAACTGTGTCCGCCTGGTGCAGGAACATCAGGGTGGCGCGTTTGCTGAGGGTATATTGGCCGCGGCTGTTCTCCAGCGCCTCGCTGGCTGCGACCTGTTCCGGCGTGGGCGTCGGGACAGGAAGGCCCATGCCTACCAGCCGGTCTTTCGCGTCCTCGACATGGGGCGAGGCGGAGTGTTCCAGCACCACCTTGCGCAGGGCTGCAGCCGCCTGGTCATCGTAGATCTTCAACAGATGCGCCTTCGAGGACTCGATCAGCTCCTGCTGTGCTTTGGTCGCCCCCGGAGGAGCCTTCATCCCGCGGGTGATCGTTGCCTCCGCCAAATAGGCATCTCCCAGGCCGATCAGCACGTCGTCGATGTGGCTGTAGAGTGGATAGGTGTCGGCCACCGTCTGGTAGCGGGCAATGGTGGCAGCCCAGTTGGCATGGGTCGAGTAGAAGGCTGCGATATTGGCTTCGCGCTGGGCCAGCGTCTCCTGCACCTCGCGCAGTTTCTGGCGGGCCTGGGGCACCAGGCTGGAATCCGGGAACTGCTGCAACATCAGGCGGTACTCTTCCTCGGCGTGGGTGGTCGCGGTGGGATCGCGGTCGGGCTTGTCCATCTCCTTGAAGTAGATGTCGCCGATGCGCATCTGGGCCTCGGCGGCTTCGGGTGCGTTGGGGAAGAACGTGATGAAGTCTCTGTACTCCTGCTCGGCCTGGGTCAGCGCGGCGGTGCCGCCTTCCTTGTACCAACTGTCGGCGATCGCGAGCTTGGCGCTCATCATGTACTGGGTTTCGCCGTAGGTGTTCAGCAGCGTCTGCAGGTCCAGCCGGGCTACGTCGTAGCGCCCGTGCTTGATTGCGTCCTCAGCCTTGTCGTACAGGGCCTTGTCCGGGAGCTTCGAGTCCTGGCCCAGCAGCGGGTTGTCCTTCTGGACCTTCTTGTCCTCTTTTTTGGTGTCCTTGGACGCGACCACCTTTTCGTCCTTCTGCTTGCGCGTCTTGGCCGGCTTTTTGTTGCTGACCGCGATGTTGGGCTTGGGCGCAGCGGTTTGCGCAGCAGGCTGCGCGGCGGGCTGCGCATCGGCGGCCGGCGCCTGGGCGCGGGCTTGGACGCCGGACGCAAGCAAAACGGCCGCGACCAAGCCGGCGGTCAGCGCAACGCGGCGACCGGGAAAGAGGGGACGAACCTGAAAGAGGGAGCGAACCGGAGTGCTGCCTGGGATGTGGCTGGCGGTGGTGCTTTGCTTCATGCGAAAAACTCCATCTGCCGCGTTCTCCGGCCCGTTCTTTGGCCTGGGGCGGGCGCGCACTCGGCGGCGTGCGGGCTGCCTCTTATTCTAGAGCAATCCCGCGATTTGCGCGGGCGCGGCGGGCGCGCCGGACCCTCCCGGAGGGTCGGGGATTGCACGTTTACGCCAAGGCCAAAGAAGTGCAGAAGGGACTAGGGTTGCGGGGCCGCAGCGCGGGCGATGCGCAGTAGTTCGGCGGCGTTATGTTCGGTGCGCCCTTTTTCGAAGACGGCGGAGCCTGCGACCAGCATCTCCGCTCCTGCTTGGACCACGCTGGCGACGGTATCGTGAGCGATGCCGCCGTCTACTTCGATTCGGAAATTCAGGCCCAGGGCTTCGCGGAGTTCAGCCAGGTGGGCGATCTTGTCCACAGTGAAGGGGATAAACTTCTGCCCGCCGAAGCCCGGGTTGACGCTCATCACCAGGACA
>CAZAXI010000043.1:0-28819 GCA_964489045.1 uncultured Granulicella sp.
TCTCGCCTTTGCTTCCATTGCTCTTGCCTTTTGCTGCTTGGCCCTCAAGCTCTCGCCTTTGCTTCTAGGTACCCCAAGGCTTCAGCCTTGGGTCTCTCAACCTCGCCCAGAACAGGGGTTTTAACCCCGGGGGGTATGCTCTTGCGCCTTGTCCTTTGCCTTCGTCTTGCTCTCGCCCTATCTATGTAGTGTGCTACACAGCATAACACCACGCCCCTGCCGCCCGCAAAATCCTCCCAACCACGCTAGTACGACACCTATCGTATGTCAACCATCCTTCATAGGACGGCCCTTCAACTTCGTATATGCTGTACTATAACACATAGTACACCAAGGTCAAGCATTTGTTTTGCAACTGACAACTGACAACTAACAACTGACAACTGTCCCTCAGTTCTCCGCCGGCCGCTCGATATGCACCACCCACAGACCATCCACCTCGGTCTTCGCCGCGTCCAGCTTCAGCCCCAGCTCTGCCAGCGATTTCGCAACCGATGGCATATCCTCGCCCAGGTCAGCATTCGCGCTGGTCCCTGTCCCATGCGGCAGCGGCAGCCCGAAGTCATAGCCGCCGGTCAGCCCGGTCTGGTTCAGCACCTGCCGGTCCAGGTGAGCGCTCAGCAACTCCGCCAGGCTCCCCATCGACGCGTCCTGGAAGTACGCAATCCGCCCCACCCACGCCATATCCTGTCCATTCAGCACCAAGCCGTTCGGCAGTTGCTCCTGCTCGCCCTCGGTATACGCCTTCAGCTTCGCCCCATCCCCCGCCACCGTCAGCGTATAGACCGGCTTCGGAGTGGTGTCCACTTTGATCTTCAGTTTCAGTTCATCCGCCAGCAGTTTCCGCACCGCCGCCCGCCGAGCGTTCAGGCCCATCTTCTGCCAGGTCGCAACGTCTTCCGGCGCCACCTCCGCCTCAAAGTTATACAGCTCCGTCTCCACCCACTCCGGATACCCGCCCAGCGTCAGCGTAAACGCCGTCGTCCCCGTATACGCAAAGTGAATAATCGAGAACACCGGCTGGCAGTGGTACGCAATGTAGTCCCCATCCGCCGGCAGGTCGACCTTGGTCGAGGCCACGCCTCCGTTGCATCGCTGGAACTTCACCACGTCGAAGTGGATCTGCGGCGGCGGACCCTCCACCGCAACCGCCGCTGCCTCCGCCCCGTCCTCATTTACCGGCAATCCCCCCGGCTTGAACACCATGGTCGACCCCGACCCCGCACCCGCCTTCGTCCCACCCCCACCCGCTGCCGGGGGAGTCGCCGTCCCGCCAGCCGCCGCATTCACCTTCGCACCCGTCGCTCCCAACACCGATCCCAGCGCCGCTCCAGTAGCCTTGCCCGCCGCCGATCCCGCAGCCGCGCTAGCCGCACCGATCGAGCCCGCCTCCACCCCAGCCTGAGCCCATGCGTTCCCCGCACCCGCCAGCAGACCCATCGCCGCCATCAGCAGCACCGTCCGCACAACGCCCGTCCGCACCAAGCCCGTCCGCACCCTCGCAACCGGCAAAACCATCGGCAAAACCGCCCGCGCCACGCCCGCCGTCCGCTTCGCCATCGTCGTCACCATTCCTTCCATTCGACCCGCCCCCACACGGTAGCCCAGCCGACCCCGTCCCCGCCATCCCCCAAACCTGTCATCCCGCCCCCGCGGGTGCCCTTAACCCCTTGCCTGTCATTCTGACCCTGAGGGGAACGAAGGGGAAGAACCCTCGCATTTCGCCGTTTCGTTGCTCTCGAACGCTTAGTTCTCCGGAGGCCTATCGATGTGGTCGACAATCAGGCCGCCCGTGATCTCCCTGGCAGACACAAGGTCGAGCCCGAGCGCTTTGACGCCGCTGAAGACATGCGGAATGGGTGAGTCGTCGCTGTTGTCCATGTTGGGGCTGTAGTGCTGAGCAGGCATGAAGGTCTTGAAATCCCACTGGCCGGGAAGGTTGGTCTTGTCGATCACCTGCTTGCCAATGCGAGTTTCGATCGCCTCCGCCAACTGCGGCATGGTCTCGCCCTGGTAGTAGACAGTGCCGTCCGCATCGCCGGCCTGGCCTTTGCCCTCCAGCGTCCGGCCGTTCGGCAGGGTGTTGCTCTCGCCGTCCTTGAATGGCGTGAGCTTGGTCCCGCCTTTGGAGACGACGAGATCGTAGACGGAGTGTGGGGTGGGGTCGGGGTGCAGTTGCAGCTTCAGCACGTCAGCCAGCACGCCGCGCATCATCATGCGCTTGCTGGGCAGGTCCAGCTTTTGGAAGGCCGCCACATCTTCCGGCGCGACCTTGCCTACGAACTCGTAGGGGTCCGTGTCCACCCATCCCGGCTCGCCGCTCATCAGGAAGGGATGCTCCGCCGTGGTGTAGGCGTAGTAGATAAGCTGCTCGATGGGCTGGCAGTGATAGGCGAGAAAGTCGCCGCCATTCTGGGGTCTTCCCGAACCCCGCATGTCGTCCCCGCACCGCTTGAACGAGATGATGTCGAACTTGATGGAGGGCATCTCTACCGGCGTTGTGTTGGTGCCATCCTTCGCGACTCGCAGGGGTGCGCCGATGGATTGCGATCGAGCGGACGGCGCACCCACCACTACCACCGCCGCAATCAGAAAAACCGCCGCGCATTTCTCCATCGCCGCCGCCTTTCCCAATCACCTCAGCCTACTCCCCCGCCAACCGCGTCATCTCGACCGAAGCCGTGCGCAGCGGAGAGACCCCCGCATTTGCCGTTACTTAGCACTAGTACTAGCAACTAACAACCTGCAACTCCCCTAATTCTCCCCCGGCATCTCGGCATGGTCGATCACCAGCACCTCGACCGGCGCCTTGGTCGCACGCAGCCGCAACCCAAGCTGCTCCACGATCGCCGCGAAGATGGAAATGCTGTCCGCGTTGTTTACGGTCCTCAGATTGTCCGGCGTCCAGTGCAGGGTAAAGTCGTAGATGCCTTTCAGCCCCGTCTGGTCCACCACGGGCAGTTCCACCACCCGCGCTAGGTCTTCGGCAAGCAGCCCCATCCCGGTGTTGCGTGCGGTAATGGTCACGCCGGCCTGGTTGGTCTCGGTATTCGTCGACGAATCGCCGCCCTTGGCCAGCGCGAGCTTCGCCCCTTTTTTGTCCACCCCCAGAACGTAGGCTTCCAGGCTCCGCGTCTCGCGATGCAGCGCCAGCTTGAACCGGTCCGCCAGCAGGCGTTGCAGCATGGAATTCATTACGGCATCGTCCGCCACCGGCTGGTCGGCCTTGGCCACAATATCGAACCGCAGCGTATCCACCCAATCCGGCCCGCCCACCACCTGCTCCGGCCCCACACCGTAGCTGCCCATGATGCAACGCTTCAGCGTCACGTTCCCTGCGCGCAACATTCCATTCTCAGTATCCATGCCGGAACTGAAGTTCGACGCGCGATTATCCAGCTTCACCGTCGACACCGCAAACTCCGGCGGCGGCGCTGCCGCCTGCGCCCCACCCATAAATGCTGCGTCCGACAACCTCCGCTTCAGCGGGTTCGGCCTCTCTACCACCGCGCCTGTTCCCTGTTCCCTGTTCCCTGTCCCCTGCGTCTGCGGCCACGGCCCCATCAGCCGGTAGTCGCCCTTGCGTTCGCCCTCTCCAAACTTCAAAACCACATTGTCGCCCACCCCCGGAATGTAACGATACCGCCAGATCTGCGTCCCATCCGCCGGCTGCACATCGATCTCATCCGGCTTCCCATACACGATGTACGCATGCCCGCGGTCGGTCATCCATCCAGGCTGCCCGCTGGCAAAGTGTTCGTTCGCATACGCAATCCGCGCATAAATCTCGTCGCGATACGCATTGTCAGGGGAATCCGGGTTCGGGTTCCGCCGCTGCCAGAACTGCTCAATGAACTTGTCCCGCTCCTCATCGTTGGTCAGCCGCTTGAACGCCTCCGCCTCCTGATCAGTAATCACCCACCGCACATCCTGATCCAGCCACACCTTATAGACCCCATGCAGCTCCTGCCTCTGGTCGGTGGGTGCCCCGTCCAAGCTCTGCTTGGGCGGGTCCGCCCCAACCATTGACTCAGGCTTCTCGGCATGATCGACGACGATATATTCAACCGGCCCTTTCTCCGACTCCAGCTTCAGCCCAAGCTGCTCCTGCACTACCGTAAAAACCGGCGGCTGCGAAGCGTCCGGCTCCGATCCGGCAGCGGCGGCCGCTGGGCCTTCATACGCCGTCCAGTCCAGAGTGTAGTCATACTTTCCTGTCAATCCCGTCTTGTCCACAACCTTGCGGCCCACCATCTGCGCGCACATCTCCGCGATCCCGTCTAAAGGTTCGCCGGTGATGGAGAGGTGGCCAGGCCCGAGCATCTTCAATGTTGCCGGCTCGTCAGACGTAGACGGCTTCAGCTTCGGCCCGCCCTTCGCAACCACCAACGCATAAATCTGCTCATCTCTGTTCTCAGAATGCGTCTTCAACTTGAACTGTTCGGTAGCGAGGAGCAGCAACGATAGGTCTATGCGCTCCTGATCCGGCCTGCGCGCGCTGTGGCTGATCTTGCCCCATTCCGCTATGTCCGAATCGGCCACCTTGGCCTGAACGTCGAACTCTTCAGTCTTGGCCCAATCCGGCAGTCCTAATATCCTTCCGCTCACGAACTGTAGCCGATGCTGATAGGCGCCTGAAAGCATCTGGTTGAGCGACATATTCGAAATCTCGAGCCCGTCGCCGATGAGCCGCATATAACCCCCGGGCTGTCCACTCTGATTGCTCGGCTTCGACGGTCGGATGGAAACCACGTCGAAGTGAAATGGCTTGTCCTCAGCTTGCCCCTGCGGCAATGGCGCATCCACGCCACTCGGTGCCTGCATCTCCGCAATCAATCCCGTGCTCGGCGTCTGCTCCTCCGCAATCATCGCGTGCGCCATCGCCGCTCCCAGAACAGCCCGCACCGGCCTCGGCGCCGCATTCACTGCGGCCAGCATCATCCGCCGCGCCGCTTGAGCCTGTCCCAGCACCACCGGTACCGCCATCGCGCCCACCACCGCCGCCGCCAGCAGCAGTTTCTTCCCCCAACCCAGCCGACCCACCCGCGCCGTCATAATCGCCCGCACGCGCTGCTTCAGGTCCGCGCCCGTCACGCCCGCCACGCACTTCAGCGGAGACTCCACGCAGAACCGCACCGCCTTCAGCAGGCTCTCCGCGTACACACCCGGCCTGCTGCCCATCTCCACCACCGCTTCATCGCACGCCCGTTCGCGCTCCTCCACCAGCCGCGCCCCCAGCCACCACACCACCGGATGGAACCAGAACGCCGCCTCCACCAGCATGTGCAGCATCGCCGTCAGGTTGTCCCGCCGCCGCGCGTGCGCCAGCTCATGAGCCAGGATCGCCTCCACCTGATCATCGTCCAGCCGCTCGCTCAATCCCGCCGGCCAGATCAGCACCGGCCTCCACATCCCAAAAATCCCCGGCTCCATCCACTCTCGCGAGAGCAAAAGTGGAACAGCCCGCACAAGCCGCATGTGCATCCCCTCCCGCCGCTCCACCCTCCGCAGCAACTCCACTTCGCGTCCGCCCTCCAACCGCCGGGTGCCCTGTCCTGGCTTCGCTAGGGCGGGTTCGGCTGGCACCGCCCGCCGCAGCGTGCGCATCACCTTCAGCCATCCCCCGCACCAAACCGCCACCACCACCACCACCCCACCCAGCCAAATCCCCGCCAGCACCACCGGCCACGTCAGCCTTTTCTGAGAACTGACAACTGAGAACTGAGAACTCCCCTCCATTCCCTGTTCCCTGATCCCTGTTCCCTGCATCTCATCAAACGGCAGCCCCACCTCATCCACAACCGAGTACACCGGCATGGTCACCACCGCATGCTGCGGCCGCGGCAGCATCCCGCCCAGCCCCATCAGCAGCGCAAACGGCGCCACAAACTTCACACTCGCCGCCATCCACACCCAGTACCGGGCCCGCGCCTGGTTCTTGCGCAAGGCCAGCGCCACCCCCCACGCCACCACCGCAAACGCCGTCGACTGCCAAAGATGATTCGCCACCGCCGGCCCCATCCCCGCTAACCATTCACCCATCGCACCCTCCCCGTCCCCGCCGTTGCTTGCACTCCAAACGCACGCTTGTCATTCTGAGCGCAGCGAAGAACCCCCGTATTGGCCTTTGCCGTTGCTTGTTCTTGCCCTTCACTTACCACTTACCACTGACCACTTACCACTCAGCCCCTCTCCAGCCTCCGCAGCTCCTTCTCCGCCGCCTTCACATCCTCCAGCGTCAACCGCCCCGACTCAATCAAGTGCGCCATCACCGGCTGCGTCCGCCCTCCGAACAGCGCCAGCAAATCGTCCACCAGCCGCCGCTGCGCCGCACTCCGTTCCACCGTCGCCGCAAAAATATGGAAGTTCCCCACCTTCCGCACCCGCCGCACCGAGCCCTTCGCCTCCAGCCGGTACACCGTCGTCTGCACCGTCGTATACGCCGGCCGTCCCTTCGCCGCGAACGCCTCCTGCACCTCGCGGATCGACGCCTCCCCCCGCGTCCACAGCGTCTCCATAATCTGCAGCTCCAGCTTGCTCAGCCTCGGTCCACTCAATTTCCCTCCTCGCAATCCAACTCCCAACCCCACTCCCGCCATCTCGTCTACTACCTCCGTCCACTCATCTACTATAAGTGTGGTAGACACTACCACACCCGTATCACCCCACGCAACCGTTGCGCCTGTTAGCGCCTTTGCCTGTCATTCTGAGCGCAGCGAAGAACCCCCGCATTCGCCCTCCAGCCGGGTGCCCCATGATCAACGCGAGCCCCGCGAGCGTTTATCGTGGGGTTAGTCTCTGCCACCGCGCATCGCAGCCCTCAGTTTTGCCTGTCATTCTGAGCGCAGCAAAGAGCCCGCGCTAATTCACAGCCTTCAGCGCCGCTTCCACCGGTATCTCCTTGCCCGCCGGGTCCACATAGTGGATGTCGAACGCAGCGTCGGGCATATTGAATAATTCGATATCCGTCAGCACCGTAAGCCGGTGAATCCCCCGCGCCGGCAGCACCACATAGTCGCCCGCCTTCAGCATCAGCGGCATTCCGTCTTTCATCTCTCCTTTTGCCGTGCCGCTCACGATCACCAGCCGCTCATTGGCCGTGTGCCAGTGCCACGGAACCACGCAACCCGCCTTGGCCTTCAGCAGGATCACGGAAGGCCCTTTGCCCGGATCGCCGCTCTCGACCGCAATCATGGCGCACGCCGGAAGCGCCGGGCTGTTCCTGAAGGTTGCATCCTCCACGGTCTTATAGGCCATCGGCAGCGGTTCAGGCCCCTGCGCGAGCGTGGGAAAGGTTGCCAGAGCAAAACCCAGAGAAGTGGCCCAGAGAGTGCAATGGCGCATCGTTGCCTCCTGAGAAACTACCCGAGATTAACCCAATCCGACCGCGCCCGGCAACCTCCACAACCCTCACTCCATCCTAGTTCTCGCCCGGCTTTTCCGCCGCGTCGATGACGTAGACCTTCATCGGCACCTTCCGCTCTTCTATCCGCAGCCCCAACCCGTCCGCGATCTGCTGTTCCATGGTCAACCCGTCCTTGTCCTTGGTGAACTTGAAGGAGAGGTCGTAGTAGTGGCCTTCCAGCCCGGTCTCATCCACAATCGGCTTGCCGGTCGCGCCAACCGCATAGGCAATCTGCCCTGCCAGCCCACCCGCCTGCAGCGCATGCCCTTTCCATGTGTCCATAGTTACCATCAGCATGCCCGGAATCGACCCGTCGGCCGCCTTTTGGTTCCGCATCCACTCTTCCCACTTCTGCGGATCCATATTTACCTCTGGCGGATCCACCTCTTTCATCTTCACCCCGCCCTTGGCCTGCACCAGCGCATACACCGCGGTCTCCTTCGTCTCGGTATGCAGCTTCAGCCCGAAGCGCTCCACCAGCAGCGCACGGAACGCCGGCCTCATGCGTTCCGCTCGCTCGCGATCGCTCAGCTTGTCCCAGCCCGCCATGTCGGCGTCGTCCAGTTTGGCCTCAAGGTCCCACAGGTCGGTGTCCACCCACTTCGGTCCGCCCTCCACACGTCCCTTCATCTGCATGCCCGCATACGCGGCAAAAACCAGGCCCTCCAGCGGCATCGCCGACACGCTCAGCCTTCCCGACGCCAGCGGCGCAGGCGCGAAGCCGCTGAATTGCCGCTGCACATTCGGGTCCGTCGGCTTCACCGTCGCAACTTCGAATCCATGCCCCGGCGTCTGCGAATCGTCGGCAGCCGCGCTGTTGCCGGCGGTTGCGGCTGCACCGCTCTGCGGGTTTTGTCCCGCCGCCTCCTGCCCCATAGCAACAGCCAGCGCGAACAGAAGAACTCCAAAAACCAAAACCCCACACCTTCGCAGCATCATCCTGGCCCCTCGTACGTTCGGCCAATCATATGCCCCGCACATCCGCCTGCCGACAATTCTCTTGAGCGACACGCCGCCACCCTTCGCGCACGCCACCAACAGGAAAATGGCTTCTCAAATCACCGCAAAGCCGTCCATCCGCCCTGCCTTCTTATCGAAGGTCAGGGTCGAATCGCAGCCCGCCCATCTGCCCAGCGCACTCACCAGGGCGTCGGCAAACGAGCCGCGACCGGATCGCAACACGGCAACGGCAGTAAATACTTCCAGTTCGTTCTGAACCACAAGAGTATCGGACTGCAGAATACCCTCCACCACTTGGGCGATCTCGTGGTCGGACAAACCGTACGCCCGGCTCAGCACCCATACCGTTTCAACCATCGTCACCACGCTCACAAACCCGGGCTCATCCTCCGTCAGACGGCGCTCGACAATCTCGACCGCCTTCCTCGACTGCACCGGATCATCCTGCGCGAAGTACCGCACCAGTACGTTCGTATCCAGGCCGGTCATTTGGGGTCCCCGGCGAGCTTGCTCGCTGGGGTGGACCGCCGCCCGGAGGTCTGACTCCGCTTCACCGCCCCAGCCGCGACCGCCTCATCCATCTCTCCAACCGAAGCCGGTCGCCGCCGCCGGCCAGCGATAATCCCTTTCAACCGCGAGGTTGGAAGCTTCGGCAGCAAAACCACCGTGCCGTCCGGATGCTTGAAGAACTTGATCCGGTCGCCCGGCCCCACCTTCAAATGCTCGCGTATCGCCTTCGGGATGGTCGCCTGCCCCTTCGTAGTCAACGCCGATTCCATCGCAACACCGCCTTACTTTATCTATAAAGTAATACCGTTAAAACGAGCCAACGTCAACCCGCACCCGTCAGTGAGAACTGAGAACTGAGAACTGAGAACTGAGAACTGAGAACTGCTTTTACATCTCCATCGCGTGGCTCGCCACCAGCCCCTTCGCCCTTCCCACAAAATCCTCCACCCCCACGCTCCCCTCATCCCCCTTGCCTCGCGTCCGCACGCTCACAGCACCCGCCGCCGCTTCCTTATCGCCCAGAATTAAAATAAACGGCACCTTCTGCAATCCAAAGTCCCGTATCTTCGCATTCATCTTTTCATTCCGCGCGTCCAGTTCCACCCGCAGCCCCGCGGCCTCGAGCCGCTTCTTCACGCTCTCCGCGTACGCCAGATGTTTCTCGCTCGAGATCGGCACCAGCCCCACCTGCACCGGCGCCAGCCACAGCGGAAACGCCCCCGCGTAATGCTCGATCAGCACGCCGAAAAATCGCTCCACGGATCCGAACAGCGCCCGATGCACCATCACCGGCCGGTGCAGTTCGCCGTCTTCGCCCTTGTATTCCAGCTCGAACCGCGCCGGCAGATTAAAGTCGAACTGCACCGTCGACAGTTGCCACATCCGTCCCAGCACGTCCACCAGTTTTATGTCGATCTTCGGCCCATAGAATGCCGCCTCGCCCGGAATCACGCGATACGGAATCTCCCGCCTTCCCAGCGCGACCTTCAGCGACGCGATCGCGCTCGTCCAGTGCTCCGCCTCGCCCGAATAGTCCTTCGGCTTCGCCGGGTCCCACGTCGACAGCTCCACCTTGAAGTCCTTGAACCCGAACGTATCCAGCACCGCCTTGGCAAAGTCGATGCACGCCACCACTTCGTCCTCGATCTGCCCCGGCGTGCAGAAAATATGCGCATCGTCCTGCGTAAATCCGCGCACCCGCAGCAGCCCGTGCATGGTTCCCGACCTTTCGTAACGATAAACGTTACCTAATTCCGCATACCGCTGCGGCAGGTCGCGATAGCTCCGCGGACTGCTCTTGTAAATCAAGATGTGTCCCGGGCAGTTCATCGGCTTCAGCCGGTACTCCGCGTCGTCAAGCTCCATCGGCGGATACATATTCTCCGCGTAATACCCCTCATGCCCACTGATCTTCCACAACTCCCGCCGCATGATGTGCGGCGTAAACACCATATCGTAACCACGTTTGATACATTCTTCGCGCATCCAGTCTTCCATGGTCTTCCGCACCAGCCCGCCCTTCGGATGCCAGAAGATCAGCCCCGCTCCCGCCACCTCCTGGATGGAAAACAGGTCCAGTTGCCGCCCCAGCACCCGGTGGTCGCGCGCCTTGATCTCCTCCAGCCGCTTGAAGTACGCGTCCAGGTCCTTCGCCGAGAAAAACGCCGTCCCATAGATCCGCTGCAACTGCTGGTTCTTCTCATCGCCCAGCCAGTACGCCCCCGCAATCGCCGTCAGCTTGAACGCCTTCACCCGCCCCGTCGACGGAATGTGCGGTCCGCGGCAGAAATCCGTGAACCCGCCATTCTTGTACAGCGAAATCTGCTCGCCCGGCCGGGTGAACTTCTCAATGAAGTACACCTTCATAAAATCGCCGTGCTCCGCGTACTCCTTCAGCCCCGCGTCCCGCGGCTCTTCCACGCGCACAAACTTCTCATCCCGCGCCACCACCTCGGCCATGCGCGCCTCAATCGCCGCCAGGTCCGCTTCCGTAAACGGCACCTCGCGATACACATCGTAGAAAAACCCATTCTCCGTCGCCGGCCCATGCCCCAGCTTGGTCTCCGGAAACAGCTCCAGAATCGCCGTCGCCATCACGTGCGCAGCCGAGTGCCGCAGCACCTTCAGCGCCGCCTCGTCCTGCTCCTTCAGCAGCGTCAGCTCCACGTCTTCGGTCAGCGGCGCCGCCAGGTCCACAATCCGCTCCCCACTCGCTGCCGCCCCATACATCGCATCTTCCGACGTCGCCTCATCAGTCACCACACCGGGTGCCCCATTCGTGACAGCTTCACCGTCACGAGTGGGATTCTTCAGCGGCTTTACCCGCGCCACCACCACCGCCGCCGCCAGCCGAGGCGAAATCCCATTGGCAATATCAAAAGGAGTCGTCCCGCGCGCAACCTCGCGCCGGGACCCATCAGGAAGCTGTATTTGAATCTGTTCTATATTCACGCCTTCCAGAATACCGCGCCCACCCCGCCGCTGACCGCTGACAACTCACAGCCGATTCCCAAAAAGCGTCCACCCAGCCATCTTTCGGAGTATCTTTACTGCATGTTCCGGGCAGGAGCATTTCGTAGGTGGAAGTACCACCTGGCTTTGGCATTACCTCTCTCGATGTGTGCGTGCGTCGGCAACTCTAACTGGTGGAGCGGTCCCGGAGGCACACCCCCGTTTACCGTTCAGCCTCAGATCAACGGTGTCGCCGTGGGCACGTCGATCACGTTCTCCGCAGTCGGTTCCACCGATACCAGCCAGGCTGTTTGGAACCTCAACGGTACGGCCAGCAGCAGCCTTGGCTCGTTCACATCAACCACAGGCCCCTCGGTCGTATATACCGCACCCGTGACACCGCCTTTGTATCCCGGGTCGCCTGACCCTCTCATTCAGGGCACGGTCACTCTTCGCGCGATTGTTGGGGACTCCGGGGAAACGGTCTCCTTCCACGTCACCGCTCCCGCAGTAACTGCCGGCATTTCGCCGGGATCGGCCACCATTCCCCTGGGAACATCGCAGTGGTTCTATGGCTATGCCGTTGGTGCGGTCAACAATGCGGTCACCTATCAGGTCAACGGCATCACCGGGGGCAATGCGCAGGTCGGCACTATTGCTCCGGACGGCTATTTCACTGCGCCCGTCTCCATGCCCATGGGCGGCAATACCGTCACCCTCAAGCTGATCTCCACGGCGGATCCAACCGCCACCGCTACCGCAACCATCACCCTCCAATAGCCAACTGACAACCTGCAACCTGCAACTGTACTTAAAAACAGAAGCGGGCCCACCCATTACGGTGCGCCCGCGTCTGTTCACTCCTGCAATTGCGATCTATGCGGTCTGGTCCTGCTGCGGCGTGGCCGTCGCACGCAGTGCCAATCCATTGGCTCTAGCCCACACATGTCCTCGCCAGATGCCGATTAGGGGGGCACCCGCCACTACAACAAACGCATAGACCAAGCATGATTCCATAGCGACTTCTCCTTTGTTGTGACCTCGACAGCCTGGGGGACCACCGAGTCGGACAGCGAGGACAGATGATTCTTTAGGCGTGTGGGTCTCGCGCCCGTCCTTTGGGCACTCTCCGAATATCGCCCCCAGGTACCTACTTCGCAAATCCCACCTTCGCTCATCCCATCCCCCTTTCGTGTTATCCCGAACCCTGCTCGTCACACCCATTTACGGAATCCGCACCCCACCGGGTCCCCCCTCCCTTTTGGCTTGTCATTCTGAGCCGAAGGCGAAGAACCCCCGCATTTCGCCCTTAGCTCCTGCTTGTCATTCTGAGCCGAAGGCGACGAACCCCCGCATTTGTCTTTACCCCTGGGGTTACCTCGCCCTCACCTTCCTCCGCATACAATCACCCCATGCTCCAGCGCGCCGCCATCCTCGAACTCATCCTCTGCTGGATCGCCTGGACCCTGGTCTTCGTCCGTGCCCGCCGCATCGCCGCCGGACAGCAAAAAGTCGTTCGCGCCCCCGCCTCTCTCTGGGGCGTGGTCTTGCAGGGCATCGGCTTCTTCTGCGTCTTCTTCCGCGTCCGTCCCGCCCACCTGCACCAGGCCGCGGCGCCCCTCATCGCCTCCATGCTGCTCGCCCCATCTTCGGTCGCACTCGCCTGGGCTGCCACCCGCCATCTCGGCAAACAGTGGCGTTACGAGGCCGCGCTCAGCGCCGACCACCAACTCATCCAGACCGGCCCCTACCGTTTCCTCCGCCACCCCATCTACGCCTCCATGTTCTTGCTGCTGCTCGCCGCCGGCTTCTGCCTCACCTGGTGGCCCATGTTCCTCCTGGGCATCGTCGTCTTCCTCGCCGGCACCGAGGTCCGCGTCCACGCCGAGGAGCGTCTCCTCGCCGCCCATTTCCCCGCCGCCTACGCCGACTACCGCACCCGCACCAGCGCCTACATCCCCTTCCTCCGCTAACCCCATCCCCCTTAGCCTCCGCCTGTCATTCTCAGCGCGCCTCCGCCTGTCATTCTCAGCGCAGCGAACGGGGCCCCCGGCCGGCTTGCCGGCTGGGGCAGGAAGAACCCCCGCATTTCGCCGTAGCCCTTGCTTCTGTAAGCCAAGTCTGGTACCCCAAGCCGACGCCGGAATACAAAAAACTCACAGCCGCTTGAATTCTCCCGTTCTTCCGTTTGCCCACTGTTTCAACATGCCAAACCTCCGCCAAACTACCAGCGAACAGTAACGCTTTCAGGGACTCGCGCCAAGTCTATAATCCCCGACGCTTTCGTTAAGGGCACGGCTTCAGCCGTGCCGCAAACGCCGCAGAATAAACAGGGCTTTAGCCCCTGGGGCCCGTTCCGCGCCGCACCCTCACCCTGCCCTTATTCGAGCACCTGAACGGATGGGACGCCTTCAACCACCGCGCATCGAACCCTTACCCGCTTTTCGCGCAATCCTGTCCCCCGGCATAAGGCTGTGGGGCACCCGGCGAATCACCGCGCATAGAAGGTTGCCCCACGTTCGCGGGTGGGCCATCCGTCACCGCTGTCAGCGCGAAACCAGATCGGTTTGGGAGCTTACGGGGATCGGCCCAGAAAGAGCCTGGGGTGGACTGCCGTCACACCGGTGCGACCACTCTTTCTCGGCGATCACCGCCAGGCTGGAGCTGATGGCAATGGTCCGGAAGCAGGTCATGCAAACCGAATGATAGAGTCCGTCCTGGTCGAGTTGGCGCGGGAATCGTACAGATTTGGCGTCCATGGGGCACCTCTGCATGGGGGGCTGGAAGTGGCGAGAGCTCTAGCAAGCCGCCTTCCAATTGCCTGTCCGCCCAATGAAGATAGGCGCCGCCTGGTCCGAAGGTATGTGATTTCGGTCACGTCATTTTGGTCACGTCATTTGGCCGACAGAGGGCATACCCGGTGGTGGAGTGGGCGGCACGATTTCCCGTGGCCCGCCGCTTTCACGTGATATTTTGTTCTGCATAGACGAAAAGCGACCGCCAGAAACTGCCCGGCAGAGACGACAACCGGGATCCGGCCGGGGAAGGCCTTAAGCTACCCAGGATTCAAGAGACGCCAATCCGCCGCACTATGCTCGCAGAAACGGGCCCCTTTGCATCGTGAACTCCAGCAGTTCTGAAAGGATGGCTCGCGCATGTTCATTCCCACTTCTGTGTCTGGCGGCAAAGTCCGCGCAATCGCCTGGATCGCATTCACCACCATGCTTCTGCTGCCGCTGCCGGCGCGAAGCCAAGGGGCGAACTCCGTGCCCGCGCCCTACCCTGGGCCCGCGCAGCCTGTGCCCAACCCTCCGCCGACGCCGGACACGGGGCAGCCTGCGTCCAACCCTGCGTCCACGCCGGTCGCGGCACAGCCTGCGCCAACCAGAACGAAACGCGCGAAAGCCAAGTACAGGATGGGCACCAACCCAAGGAACCGCAAGGTCGCGGCGGCCGCCCGGACAATCCAACCCGGCCAGACCATCCCCATCGACAACAGCGTCACCATAACCAATCCGGCAAGCCCGGAGCAGATGGAGCTGCCCGGCAACGTCAAGTTGCAGAATCTGGTCATTCCCCAGGGGCGGGTTTGCGCAGAAGAGACGCCTTTTGACGCCCTCTCCATGAAGAAACGGCTTGGTCGCCACCCGGTCACTGGCGACTATTTCATGATTCTCTACGATGATTCCGTCCGCCATGGCGGCTACCTCGGTCACTTCGCTGGGGAATTTCATGATTGGGCCGGACTTTGAGCCATCCAACGGGATCAACTTTTTCGCCGGCATCGCGGCCGCCCATCAGAACACCTTGCCGTCGGGCTACTCGACCTCAATGGCGCTGGTTCCAGCCGGCACGACACCACCCACAATTCCCACCGCTACCCACGTCAAATGGGGGCTCTCCATCGGAGTCGCCTTCGACTTCAGCGTCTTTACCCAGATATTCGGGAAGGCTTCCGGCGCCTTGGCCCCCTAAGCGCAGGTGCGGCACGCGTCAAGTTTCAGGGGGTTGGGGCCGATAGGGAAGATACGATTCGGCGGCGAGCATCGACCCGCAGCGGTCGGATGCCCTGATTGCATCTGCCGGGGCCGGGTGGCACAAGCAGGTCTTGGCGGCTGACAAGACGGGAATCTAATCCGAGGGCAGTTGCGAAGGCGAAGATGCGAACGGTGATCGAACTCGACCGGGACTCGAACACCCTGGCGCGCGACGTGACGTTGATCTCAGTGGGATTCGCGGTGCTGGGCTCCGGGCTGGGTGTGTTCGCGGTGTTCGAGCGGGTGGAGACTGGCTTGGAGGCTGCGATTGCGGTTGCCAGCGGCGGGTTTGGGCTGGTGGCGTTCGCGATGCTGTATTTTCACAAAGCCGCGGCGAGTACCGTGGGGGCGGTCGCGACCAGTTGCTATGCGCTCTGCCTCAGCGGCGGCGCGCTGTCAGCGGTGCTGGGCAGCGGCAGCCATGTGAATCTGTTTACCTACCTGCTGTGGTTTTTCCCGCTGACGGTGTTCAACAAGCTGGTGAATAAAGGAACGATTGGGCGTTGGCTGAGCCTGTTCCTGCTCGCGGCGCCGCTGACGCTGCTGGCGGCGCTGGCCCCGCAACTGGCCGGGATTTTTCCGATTTCAACGTTGATTGTGGTGGGGTTCTTCGGCCTGACCTACGCCTGTTTTGCGCTGGCGCTGAACGCGGCGACACTGTATCGGGAAGCGTCGATTGTGGAGCGGGAGCGCGCCGAGTCGTTGCGGATTGAATCGGCGGTGCTGGAGAGCATCTCGGACTGCTTTATCTCGGTGGATACGGAATACCGGCTGGTCTATATTAACGACGCGGCCACCCTCGAGTTCGGCGTGACCCGCGATTGGGCGCTGAAGCGCGAAATCTCGGCTGAGATCTCCGGGTTCTTTTCCGAGGCGGTGCTGGCGGGGTTGCGGGCAGCGGCGCGGGGAGGGGTTGCCACTTCATTCGAGGCGCAGCGGGAGGATCAGGAGGTGTGGTACCTGGTCCGCTGTTTTCCCCGCCCCGAGCGCATGTCGATATTCTTTCGGAATACCACGGAGGCGGTGCTCTCGCGGCGCAACCTGGAAGCGTCGGCGAACCGCGTGCGCAAGCTGGCTTTCTATGATTTTCTCACCAACCTTCCCAACCGCGTGCTGTTGCGCGAGCGCATGGAAGATGCGATGCAACGCTCGCGGCTGCAGGGGACGGCGTGCGCGTTGATGCTGATCGATCTGGACGATTTCAAGACTCTGAACGATACACTGGGCCACGATGTTGGCGACATTCTGCTGCAGGCGGTGGCGCGGCGGATTCTGGGGTGCGTCCGCAAGTTCGATACGGCCGCTCGATTTGGCGGAGACGAATTTGTCGTCATGCTGGAGGGCCTCAGCGGCGATCTCGCCATGGCCACCGCCGAGGCGCAGTCGATCGGGGCGAAGATACTGCGGGCCTGCCAGGAGCCAATCCACCTGGAGCACTACGACTACGAGGGGACCACCAGCATCGGAGTCACGGTTTTCCGCGGGACCGAGCAGGCCGGAGACCAACTGTTGAAGCAGGCAGACCTGGCCATGTACCGCGCGAAATCGCAAGGCAGAAACGCGCTTTGCTTCTTCGATACCACCATGGAGGCGCTGGTGCTGGAGCGCGCAACCCTGCTGGCGGACTTGAAACGGGCCATCCAGAACGCGGAATTCGAGCTGCACTACCAACCCCAACTGGACGGCCAGGGACGGGTGACCGGCGCGGAAGCGCTGCTGCGCTGGCGCCATCCGCAGCGCGGGATGGTCGCTCCGGGCGAGTTTATTCCGCTGGCGGAATCGGCCGGGCTGATCAACGGCCTGGGGGAGTGGGTGCTGCAAACTGCGTGCGAACAACTGCGGCTGTGGGCGCGCCGGCCCGAGCTGAAAGACCTGAGCGTCGCGGTGAATGTGAGCGTGCGCCAGTTCCAGGATTCGGGGTTTGTGCCGCTGGTGCGGCAACTGCTGTTCGCATCGGGGGTAAATCCCGAGCGGCTGAAGCTGGAGATTACGGAAAGCTTCATGGTGGAGCGGGCCAACGAGGCGGTCGGCAAAATGGTCGCGCTGAAGGCGCTGGGAATCGGGCTGTCGATGGACGACTTTGGCACCGGCTATTCTTCGCTTTCGCAATTGAAGCGATTGCCGCTGGACCAATTGAAGATCGACCAAAGCTTTGTCCACGATCTGCTGAACGGGGAGAAGGATGCTTCGATCCTGCGCGCGATCATCGCTCTGGCAAAGAGCCTGAAGCTGTCGCTGATCGTCGAAGGGGTGGAGACCGGGGAGCAGCTCGAGTTTCTTCAGGACCAGGGCTGCAATGGGTATCAGGGATTTCTCTTCAGCCCGGCGCTTCCGGCTGCGCGGTTTGAGAAATATGTGGAAACGCGCCAGCTCAGGCAGGAGGGGGCGGCGTGAGGGCGGTTGTTAGTTGCTGGTTGAAAGGCATGCCCTGGATTGCCTGGTTCAAAATCTCTCGATGTCCGCCAGCTTCAAGTATCATTAGCCAGAATTCATGGGCGTCACGATGATTTTGTGATCGAGAGAAAGAGAATTACCATTGAGTTTGAGTGGGTTGGAGGCTGGCGACACGAAGGGTAGGCCGAACATGGCGAATCGTGACCACCATTCAGGCCGGAGTCTGCGCAGCATCGGCATCAGTCTGCTGGGCCTGGCTGCGTCGATCTCGGTTTTCGCGTCGGTTCCGCGCCTCCCTCCGCCCGGAATGCCTGCACTAACAGCCTCTGCGGCACCGCAGGTTTATGACGCAGCAAGTCCGATAGCGGCAACCCGAGGCATTCCGGCCCGCCTCTCCCGAACTGTTTGCCCGCAGCTCACGCCTCCGATCAAATCCGTCCGTACCCATTCGGTTCGGCGTGTCTTCATTTTCGTTGAAGACACCACTCCGCCTCCAGGTGACGCGCTAACGGCCGCACGGCTTGAAGTTCCGCCGCAGCCGCATGCGCGCCCATCGCCGCCGTCTCCGCTGCGCCGCAGCGTCTTTGCCTCACCCTCCAACCGGCAACGCGCCCCCTGAACTCTCCGCCCAATCCATCACGTTGAACGGTCATTGCAAATGGCCGCAGAGCATTGTTGCCTCAACGTTGCACAACGATAAAGGAGAGTCCCCTGTGAACTACCCCAAACTTCGGAAGCTTCCAATCGCAGCCTGCCTTGCTGCAATCTTTCTTCTCGGCGGATGCCACAAGAAGGCGGCCGCACCCCCGCCACCACCTCCACCACCGCAGCCCGCGCCCGCGCCCGCGCCGGCCGCCAACATTACAGCGACTCCTTCGGTGATCGACCAAGGGCAGTACGCGACCCTGAATTGGTCAACGGCCAACGCTGCCTCCGCGTCCATCAGCGGTATCGGCACGGTTGCCACCAGCGGCTCGCAATCCGTCTACCCGAGCGCGTCGACGACCTACACGCTCACGGCCAAAGGGGCCGGGGGCAGCGCGGAGGCAACCACTCGCGTGACGGTCAATCCTCCGGCTCCCAAACCGGAGCCTGCGCCTCCGTCGCTAACCGAAGAACAACTCTTCGAGCAGAATATGCATGACATCTACTTCGACTACGACAAGGCAGACATCCGTCCCCAGGATGCAACCGTGGCCGGGCAGGATGGCGCATTTCTGGTCAAGCACCCAGACATGAAGATTGTGATCGAGGGTCACTGCGACGAACGCGGCTCGGCGGAGTACAACATCGCGCTTGGCCAGCGCCGCGCTGAATCGCTCGAAAAGGCGCTGGTGACCGATGGCGTGCCCGCCGGCAGTATTCGGATTATCAGCTACGGAAAGGAGAAGCCCTTCTGCACCGAATCCAATGAGCAGTGCTGGCAGCAGAACCGGCGCGACCATCTCAAGCTCGACCGTTAGGAAACCGGAAGCAGGGAAAAGGTGCCATGTCGAGCTGGCGTGGCACCTTTTCCATCATGAAGCGAAACGAGCCGCGGAGGATGCAGATCGATAAAGCTGCATGCGGAGCAAATACCTGGCAGCAAGCGACCGCGGGGTATTCTATGAGTGGAACATCCGCGAATGAGTCAAAACATCCAGACGAAAAGCAGGAGTTGGTGGCACGTCTCGCTGCTGGAACGCATGGCCGCGCTCCGGCAACGGGAGAGCCAGGTGTTTCTGGTGCTTTCGCTGGTGATTGGCGCGGTGACCGGCCTGGTGGTGGTTGCGTTCATCGTGCTGACAGAACGATTGGGCATGCGGCTGTACCCGGTCAGCGGAGCGCCCTGGCGGCGTCTGCTGTTTCCGGTCGCGGGCTCGCTCGGCATCGGCTACCTGCTCTACCGCTTTTTTCCCGGAGCGCGTGGCAGCGGCGTACCGCAGACGAAGGCTGCGCTGTTCGCGAGCGGAGGGTACATCTCTCTGCGCACCGTGCTGGGCAAGTTCTTCTGCACGTCGGCGACGCTCGCCAGCGGCATTCCGCTGGGCCGCGAGGGGCCTTCGGTGCAGGTGGGCGCGGGCATTGGCTCGGTGCTGGGACGCCTGCTGGGGCTGAGTACCGAGCAAGTGAAGAACCTGATCCCGGTGGGCGCGGCGGCGGCGATTGCGGCAGCGTTCAATACGCCTCTGGCGGCGGTGTTGTTCGCGCTGGAAGAGATCATGGGCGACCTGAACGCGCCGATGATGGGCGGCGTCGTTCTGGCATCGGCGACCGCCTGGGTGGTTCTGCGCCTTCTGCTCGGCGACCATCCGCTCTTCAAAGTCCCGCAGTATCACCTGGTGAGTTCGGCGGAGTTCGCCGTCTATGCCGTGCTGGGAGTTGCCGGCGGCCTGGTTTCGGCGATCTTCGCCAAGCTGTTGCTGGGCATGCGCGCGCGATTTCTGCGGTTCCCGCAAAAGACAGTCTGGTTCCAACCGGTAGCGGGCGGGCTGCTGGTCGGTGTGATGGGCTGGTTTGTGCCGCAGGTCCTGGGCGTTGGTTACGGGTTTGTCGGCGACGCATTGAACGGCAACATGGCGCTTCGCCTGATGCTGATTCTCCTGGTGCTGAAGCTGATCGCGGTCACCACCAGCTATGCTTCGGGGAATGCGGGCGGCATCTTCGGGCCGGCGCTGTTTATCGGCGCCATGCTGGGCGGCTCGGTGGGGACGGCCGCGCATCATTTGTTCCCGGCTTACACGGCGACGGCGGGCGCGTACGCGTTGGTGGGGATGGGCGCTGTGTTTGCGGGGGTGGTGCGCGCTCCCATGACCTCGGTGCTGATCATCTTCGAGATGACCCAGGATTACGCGGTCATCGTCCCGCTGATGATTGCCAATCTGGTGAGTCTTTTCGTTGCTTCGCTATTGCAGCATGAACCCATTTACGAAGCGCTGGCCGTGCAGGACGGCATTCATCTGCCCACGGCGAAGACGCGCCAGCGGCTCGGTCAGCGGCGGGCGGAGAGCATTATGCAGGCGGCGAACCAACTGCTCCCGGCCGAGACCACGGTGCGCGAGGCGTTGGAGCGGGTCTCCGCCGGTGAGTTCCGATCGTGGCTGGTAACCGACCGGCGCGGGGTGATCGGCATCGTCGACCTCTCGCTGCTGCGGGATGAGCCAGCGGACGGTGCGGAAAAGAAACTCGGTGAGTTGGTGGATGCGCTGGGCTTTCCGCACATTCATTCCGACCAGGGGCTCGATCTGGCGCTGGAGCGAATGGGCGAAAACCGACTCGACATCCTGCCCGTGGTCAACCGGGCGAATGTTCACAAGCTGGAAGGCGTGGTCACGTTGCGCGACGTTTTGGAGGCATACGGCGTGAACCGCGCCTGATCGGGTGCGCGGGGTGGGGCAACTGGCTGAGAGGGACAAAACTCACGGGCTGCGGGCCACAGTTCCGCGAAAGCTCTTCAGCTTTGGAGGCGACGGCTGGATTTCGGAGCGAGGACTAAACCGGCTGGATGTTCGAAGCCTGCATGCCTTTGGGTCCCTTGGTCGGCTCGTAGGTCACTTTCTGGCCTTCCTGAAGAGACTTGAAACCGCTGGATACAATTGCCGAGTAGTGGGCAAAGAGATCTGCGCTGCCGTCGTCCGGGGTGATAAAGCCAAAACCTTTTGCGTCGTTAAACCACTTCACTGTTCCAGATGCCACGGGACACTCTCCTCAAGCTCGCGTTTCCGCGGCTGCAGTTTTCATTTTACGCTACGGCGAGCGAATTCTCCCGGGGAAGGCATGGAATTTGGCCTGGGGGGAGGGTCGGGCCTTCCGCCCTCTGGTTTCTGCTTGCCGCCCAACCTGGGGTTTCGCCCCAGGCTGCTATGCCGGCGCGGCTCTACCCCTGGAATTGGCGGCCAGCGCCGCGTACCCCCCGAAAGGCCTGATTCATGGGCCGTTGCGGCGATTCGGTTAACACCAAGGTGGTATGCCGGCGGACCGGTTAATCATTCCGTTCGCACAACTAAGGCTCTATGCTTGGGTTTGCGTTATTGGACGCCCCGGGAGCCACTGAAATGGCTTTCGCGGCATCCAACAACCATAGTTTCAGCGATAACTCCGCACGCGATCGTGCCCAGCCGTACGCAAGTACTGCTGGGAAAGTCGGCACAGCTGCCCACTCAGCGCTCGTTCTCAATGAATAAGCTGCGGAGTCCGCAGAAAGTGAAGTGCCTATGTCCGCTCTGCCCTCCTCCAATTTCTCCAGATTCAGTGGCAAACTTCCCCTCGCGCTGCTCTCTCTGGCTGCGGCTTCGCTGCTGGCTGTCGGCTGCGGAGGCTCGTCGGCCAACAACGCGTCCGGCGGCGCAACCGGCTCGTCGTTCGTGATCGGCACCGATGCTCCGATGTCCGCGGTCACCTCGTTTGCGGTGGTGGTGGACAGCGTGGACGCCATCGACGCCAAAGGAAACAGCGTCTCGCTGGTAAGCGGCACGCCCACGGTCGACTTCGCGCGCTACAACGGACTGCAGTCGCTGATGGACATGAACGATGTTCCGGTGGGCACCTACACCAACGTGCAGATCACGCTGGGCGCCGCAACTCTGAGCTATCTGAATTCGGTCACCGGATCGGCGCCGACCATCACCACCGAGCCCGCGACCCTGACTGCGTCGACCATCAACGTCACGCTGGCCACGCCGCTGGTGGTGGCGCAGGCCGGAGCGCCGGTAGGTTTGCGCGTGGACCTGGATCTCTTCAAGTCGATTCTGACCAGCAATGGCGCGATCACCGGATCGGTGACGCCCACCTTCAACATCACCAGCGTTGCCAACAACGATGCCAATGGCGACGCCTACCTGGACGAGTTTGACGCGGCCGTGGTCAGCGTCAATGCGACCGCGCAGACCTTCGTGGTGCAGGGCCCGCACGGCCGCCAGTTCACCATCAACGTGACCGGCAACACCGAGTGGGACAACAGCGAAAGCATCAGCGCGCTGACCACCAGCAGCATCGTGTGCGTCTCCGGCTCGCTGGACAAGGCCGACGCGACGATCGACGCCGACGAGGTTGCCATCCTCTCGCAGAATGGCTTCTACGCCGACGGCCAGATCACCTACGTCACGCCGGCCTCGGGAGCAGCCACCAGCTTCAACCTGTATGTGCGCGGGCTGTTGCCCACCACTACCAGCCTGAGCCTGGGCGGCATTGCGACGGTGGACGTAAGCGGCAGCACCAGCTACTTCATCTACAAGCAGCACAACACACTGACCCAGTTCCTGTTCAGCGGCAGCAACCTGCTGGCAGGCCAGGCGGTGGCGATCGGCGGACCGGCGTCGGCGGTAACCGGCTCCACGGCCACACCCACGCGGGTGGCGCTGCGCCATTGGGGCTTCAATGGGACCTTCGTGGCAAGCTCCATCAACTCGTCCGCGGGCACCTTCCAGATGCAGGTCAGCGGCTTTGCCGGACTGCTGGTGCCGCAAACCGTAACCGTCTATACCTCCGGCATCACCACCTACCGCAACGGTTTCACCGCGCTCAGCGGCGTCACCGGCAGCGTGCGCGTGGTGGGCCTGCTGGTCAAGGACCCCACCTCGGGCGGCACCGACCTGATCGCCCGCTATGTCGATTTACTGAACTAGAGCAGCAACGCATTTTCCATCGATCGCCGGAGCCAGAACCCACTGGCTCCGGCGATTCTTTTTGCTCGCCTCGCTGGCCGGAGGTTTGATTCAAGGTACAGATGTTGTTTTTATTCCGGCGGTTACTTGCATTATGCATAGAATGATTGCCGAACCCCATATGCGGATGCCGCGTGGCTGAGTATATGTTGTCCACATCCTGATTTGGAGGTAGGTAATGTTTGGATCGAGCTTGGTGATTCTTACTACTCTGGTAATCGTTGCGGTTATGTCGATCTATTTCCCCAGCGTTTATATTCGCAAGACGAACGTGATGATCAGCCTTCTGGAACAGATCGCGGCCAACACCAAGAAATAAATCAGCCGGAACAACGGAGCTCGGAGTCGTGCAGAGACGCGCGAGGATGGGGCACCCGTAACCCCGCCGGCCGGCAAGGAGGGTGTGCGGTGACGCGAGCCGGGAGCTGGGTGGCGGGGGTGGTGATGGCGATGGCGACATTCCCCACCCATGCGCAAAGTGCGCCCGTAAATGGGGCGCCCGGCGCCGAGCCCGCCAAGCCGCTGGCGACGTTCGCGACCGGGTGGACGTATCTGTGGGCGGACCAGGGCGCGCACTACCGGGCCAACCTGAATGGCTGGTTCGTGCGGCCGACCGTGAACCTCCCGCGGGGGTGGGGCGTCTTCTTCTCGTCGACGAACTACTACGAGACCAATGCGAAGGGGAGTGTGAACTCGCATGGGTTCACGCTGGGGGCGACCAAGGAGGTCTTCGCGCGCACGCGGGTCAAGTGCTCGGTGTTTGCGGAGTCGGGCGACGTGCGGGCGTCCTCGGCAGGGACGATTACGAATGAGCTGCTGATTGCGACGGGAGTGGGTGTGACCATTCCGGTGGCGCGGTGGATGTCGGTCGTGGTCACCCCGGCGGAGTACGTGTTTCTGTATCCGCATGGGGACTGGCGGAATGACTACAACGGGAAACTGGGGCTGAGTTTTCCGCTTGGCCGGCGCTGACCCAGGGCTTGAGCAAAATCACAATTGACGTGCGTTGACGCACCCAACGCCTCGGCTGATAGCTGGATCGCTGTTAGCTTACAGCTCATGAATCGGGCATTTCGCCTTTCGCGCCATCATCCCCCGAGCCGATTGGTGACAGAGGCGTGGCGTAGACTTGGGGCAACCGAAGCGACTTCAGGTTGCGGGATTTGGAAGGAGTGGGATATGGCAGGCATGCGCGGGGTGCGGGGGAATCTGTGCTGGATGTGGGTCCAGATGGTTGTGCTGGCGGGGTTGGTGGCGGCGGCGTTCCCCGCCCATGCGCAAACCGCGCCCATCAATGGGGCACCCAGTTCTGCACCTGTGGCGGGCAGGACGCTGGTGCGGGCGGGGCGGCTGCTGGATGTGGTGACGGGAGCGGAGGCGGCGGGCCAGACCATTATTGTCGTCGGGGACAAGGTGGTGGGCGTGGCGGCGACGGCCGCAACGCCGGCGGCGGCGGGCGACACGGTGATCGATCTGACCAAGTTGACGGTGCTGCCGGGGCTGATCGACGTGCATACGCACCTGACCATGCTGACCAACTTCGATCCCTACTGGGAGTTGACGATGACGCCGGCGAAGGAGGGGATTATCGGCGTGGAGAATGCCAAGGTCACGCTGGAGGCGGGCTTTACCACGGTGCGCAATGTCGGCGCGGACGACTTTGCCGACGTGGCCCTGCGGGACGAGATCAACGCGGGACGGGTGGAGGGGCCGCATATGCAGGTGAGTGGGCCGCCGCTGAGTATTACCGGCGGCCACATGGACGCGAACCTGTTGCCCTACGAGTACCACGACAAGGGACAGGGCGTGGCCGATGGGATCGCGGCGGTGCAGCAGATGGTGCGGCAGAACATCAAGTACGGGGCGGACCTGATCAAGATTGGCGCGACCGGCGGGGTGCTGTCGAAGGGCGACGACCCGCAGGCCAGCCAGTACACACTCGAGGAGATGCAGGCGATCGTTGCCGACGCGCACCGGCTGGGGCGCAAGGTGGCGGCGCATGCGCATGGGGCGCAGGGGATTCTGTGGGCGACCGAGGCGGGCGTCGATTCGATTGAGCATGGCAGCTACATGAACGACGAATGCATTGCGGCGATGAAGGCGCATGGGACCTACTTTGTGCCCACGGCGTACCTGATCGACTGGGTGCAGCAGTATGGCAACCTGCCCGCGCTGTACCAGCAGAAGATGAAAGACGTGAGCGCGGTGGAGAAGGCGAACGCGATCCGCGCGATCCGGGCCGGCGTCAAGGTCGCGCTGGGCACCGACGCCGCCGTCTATCCGCATGGGCTCAATGCGCACGAGATCGATGTGTATGTGAACCAGTTCGGGATGACGCCGCTGGAAGGGATTCGCACCGGCACGGTGAATGCGGCGGACCTGATGGGATGGTCGGATAAGGTGGGATCGATTGCGCCAGGGAAATGGGCGGACGTGATCGCCGTGGAAGGCGACCCGCTGAAGGATGTCCGCGTCTTGCAGCACGTCGTGTTCGTGATGAAGGGCGGAGTGGTCTACAAGCAATAGTTGTCAGTTCTCAGTTGTCAGTTGTCAGTGTAGTGACTCTGAAATAAGTGGCGTTGTCTCCTACTGTTTGTCATTCTGAGCGCAGCGAAGAACCCCCGTATTTCGCTCTCGCCCACGCTCAAGTCAGGCTCCCATTATGCTTACAACTTCAGAGACACGACACTAACAACTAACAACTGAGAACTAACAACTAACAACTGAGAACTAACTATGAAAGCAAGTGCGTGGGAGTTTCGCTTCAGGTTCTGGATTATCTTGGCGATCTATACGCTGGGGTTCACGGCGCCGTGGGATGTGGTTTGGCGGGTGGATCCGCGGGGAATCGACGGGGAAGTGTGGGGATCGCTGGCGATGGCGCTGTCACGCAGTGGCGCGATGTCGATCGGCACGGCGTTCAAGGTGGTGCTGGAGGCGGCGATCGTGTGCGCGGTGGCGGGAGCGTGGCTGCGCACCTGGGGGTCGGCGTATCTGGGTGTCGACGTCATGAGCGACCAGGCGATGCGCAGCGATCGAGTAGTGGCCGCGGGGCCGTACCGGTATATGCGGAACCCGCTGTACCTGGGGAGTTGGCTGAATACGCTGGCGCTGACGCTGCTCATGCGGCCCAGCGGCGCGGTGTTTACCGTGCTGGCGCTGGTGGGGTTCCAGGTGCGGCTGATCCTGGCGGAGGAGGCGTTCCTGCGGGCGAAGCTGGGCGAGTCGTACGTAGACTACTGCGCGCGGGTCGGCCGGATTTGGCCGGGATCCGCATCTCGGGATCGAGATGACGGGCACCCGCCTCCTAAGCCGAGGTGGGACCGGGCGGCGTTGGCGGAGGTCTATATGTGGGGATCGGCGGCGGGCTTCGCGGTGCTGGGATGGAGGTATGACTCGAATCTGCTGCTCGAGTGCGTGCTGGTGTCGCTGGGAGTTTCGCTGGTGGTGAAGGGGGTGTTCAGTGGGAAGTGATCAGGGGTCGGTAAACAAAGGCAAATGCATGCCCCAGGGGCTAAAGCTGCGCTCAGAGTGACAAGCAGGAGCCCGGCGTGCGAGGCAAGTGCGCACCTTGCGATTCGGGGAACAAATCGGCGGCAATTGCAGTCTATGTATATAGAGTGGTCGCAAAGAAAGCGCCGCGCATGAAAGTCTCAACTCGTTTCGCCTTCGTTCTGCTTGTGCTCGCGCCGCTAGCCGCGCAGGCGGGTGTGTTTGGGCTCTTGCCCACCGTGTGCGCCGCGTACGAATCCACTCCGCTGATCTTCCGCGCGCGCGTCCTCCAGACCTGGCCCAGCCCGCAACTGCCTAATACCGGCATGTCCGGAGGCCCGATGGATAACGTCAGTCTCCAGGTCCTCGAAGTCTTCAAGGGCGATCCGGGCGCCGAAATCACGGTGTACGGCAGCGCAGAGATGTTTGGCAAAGGGGGCGAATTCCTGGTTTACGCCGAGCCCCCTGTTTCTCCCCAGCCTTATACCGCGCCCGTCTCCCAGAATCGGCTGATTCCCAGCATCCGCGCACGCACCGGCCCGGTCAGCAGCGCTGAGCCCGCCGCCGATCTCGCCTGGCTGCGCGCGTATCCTACCGCGCCGCCCACCGCGAGCATCTTCGGTTCGGTCACGATGAGTTACGGCGCCACTGACATTCCGGCCATCTCGGTGACGCTGACCGGCCCCACAACCGCGACCGTGTCTACCGGCGCCGACCACAGCTACGCGTTCAAGGACCTGCCGCCGGGCGCTTACACGGTGAGCGCCGTGCTGCCGGCGGGCTACACCACCATGCTCGACAAGAACACCGCGGCGGTGACCGTCACGGCAAAAGGCTGCGCGGAGGTTGATTTTCCCATCCGCCACGACACGCATATTCGCGGCACCGTGACTGATGCCGCGGGCACTCCCGCGGCCAACGCCCACGTCGGCCTGCTGAGCCCGACCGAAAACCGCACCGGCTACAACATCGTCTCGTCGCGGCGCACGGGCGCGGACGGCCACTACGATTTTGACAAGAATGACCCTGGCGGCTACTGGGTCGCTCTCGACTACGATGGCCCCAATAACAACGATGCGCATCTGCCGGCCTACTATCCTTCCGGCTCCACGCAGGCGACCGCCCAACTGATCCACCTGGGTCCGGCGGACAGCAAAGACAATATCGACCTGGTGCTCGCGCCGCCGCTCACTTCGGTTACGGTGCATCTCCACGTCGCCAGCGCGGACGGGTCGCCGGTCGCGCAGGCGCACGTCATTGCCACCGATCCGCTGAGCCCGGTTTCGGCCATGGTCGCAACCGCGGACGCCAATGGCGACGCCGACATCACGCTCTATGCGGGCCGCGAGTATGCGCTGGTTGCCGATATCGACGGCTACGAACTGAACTGCGCCGGCCCGGTCCGGTTCACGGCGGCTGCGGGGTTGCGGCTGGGCACGCTGACGCTGGATAAGACGTTCAACGCCTGCCGCACGCTGCAGCACGCGAAGTAGAAGCAGCGGGGCAAAAGCGAGCTCAGAATGACTGGGAAATGGGGGGGAAAAGCCAAAGAGCGGCCTCCTGGGGCTGGTCGCCTTTAACGAGGCTGGGCAGGATGGCTTCTACATCAGAGACCATGCCCCAGTCCATAGCGCGGGCGCGGTAGCAACAGGGAGACCGCTCATTGGGTGGGATGCAGGCCGGTGGGCCGGGGTTGGCTCAGGGCCTGCAACTTCGGGGATGCGGGGAGGGCCTGGCGCCTACTTCTTGGGTGGGGCGATGGTGTCCTTGGCCACCTTGGCGACGCGGAACTTCACCACGGTCTTGGCCTTGATCTTGATCGGCTCACCCGTCTGGGGGTTGCGTCCCATGCGCGCCTTGCGCTCTGCCTTCACCAGCTTGCCGATGCCGGGGATGGTGAATTCGCCGTTCTTCTTGGTTTCCTTCAC
>CAZAXI010000044.1:0-28330 GCA_964489045.1 uncultured Granulicella sp.
TGATCATTGCCGAGGACGTGGACGGCGAGGCGCTGGCGACCCTGGTGGTGAACAAGCTGCGCGGCACGCTGAACGTGGCGGCTGTGAAGGCCCCGGGCTTCGGCGACCGGCGCAAGGCCATGCTGCAGGACATTGCCATTCTTACCGGCGGCAAGGCGATCACGGAGGACCTCGGCATCAAGCTCGAGGGCGTCAAGATCGAGGACCTGGGCACGGCCAAGCGCGTCACCATCGACAAGGACAACACCACCATCATCGACGGCGGCGGCAAGGACGGCGAGGTCGAGGGCCGGGTGAAGGAGATCCGCGCACAGATCGACAAGACCACCTCCGACTACGATCGCGAGAAGCTGCAGGAGCGGCTTGCGAAGCTGGTGGGCGGGGTTGCCGTCATCAAGGTCGGTGCAGCTACCGAGACCGAGATGAAGGAGAAGAAGGCGCGCGTCGAGGATGCGATGCACGCAACCCGCGCGGCGGTCGAAGAGGGCATCGTCCCCGGCGGCGGCGTCGCGCTGGTGCGCTGCATGCCGGCAGTCGACGAGGTGATCAAGAAGCTCGAAGGCGACGAGAAGATCGGGGCAACGATCATCCGCCGTGCACTCGAGGAGCCGCTCCGGCTGATCGTCTCGAACGCGGGCGAAGAGGGTGCGGTCGTCATCGGCAAGATCCGCGACTCGAAGGAAGCCAACTTCGGCTACAACGCGGGAACGGACGTGTACGAGGACCTGGTGAAGGCCGGCGTCATCGACCCGACCAAGGTAACGCGGACGGCGCTGCAGAACGCAGCTTCGATCGCGGGCCTGATGTTGACCACCGAAGCCATGATCTCCGAGATCCCGGAGAAGAAGGAGCCCGCCGGCCACGGCGGAGGCGGCGGCATGGAAGGCATGTACTAAACTTCCCTGCCCTGCAAGTCAGCTACGGTAAAACCGAGCCCCGAAGCGAGTTGGATTCGCTTCGGGGCTTTTTCCTGCCTCAAAAGTTCCTGAAGAAAGCTTTTGCGCCAGCGTCCACGATGTGGGTATACTTGCGCCATTCCCCGGTAGCACCTGGGAAGCGTCTTGAAGACATTTGTTTTCAATGTGTTTCACCATCGCGAATGGATAAGGAGATCGTATGGGAAAAATCAACCTCGGCCGCGTGCTGCTCGCAGGTATCGTTGCCGGAATCGTATCTGATGTCCTGGGTTACCTTGTAGACGGTGTTCTGCTCGCCCCCAGGTGGGCCGACGGAATGATGGCCCTGGGGCATTCCGAGTTCACGCCGGGCGAGATCGTCCAATTCAACGCCCTCGGACTGATCGCCGGCATCTTCCTTATCTGGCTCTATGCCGCCATCCGCCCACGTTATGGCGCGGGGCCGGGCACAGCCCTCAAAGCTGCCGTCGGGTTCTGGATCATCGGTTACCTTATCCCGAATCTCGGCTTCATGTGGATTCCGCACCTGTTTAGCCATCACCTGGCCGCGATGACAACGGCCGGCAACCTGGTCGAGACCATCGCAGCCGCGCTTGCCGGCGCTGCCTTGTACAAGGAATAAGGAGCCTGGGCCGGCGGTTCAGGTCGCTCTTAACATCAGTTGCAGCAGCCCTCCACCGTGCAGCCCCGGATGACGGGTGCTGCGCGGTGATGGGCCTGTAACCGAGCTCCCACGTTCGATCGGGAGACTGGCGCTGCGGTCTGCCTACTTGATGTGGAAGCGCGACTGAAACTGGAGGATGAGGCCGCGCACCACGGCGGGCCAGGGCATATCCGAGTCTCCGGCAAAGGTCTCCGCCCAGAGCAGGTGCCCGCGCGAGCCGCCGGGCGCGACCGTATAGATGCGGAGGGTCCCAAGGTTGGCGCCACCGGGACTGTCGTTCAGGACTCCCTGATCGTCAACCGGTAACATCAGAAAGCTCAGGTCCGCCGGGGCGCCTGGCGGGACGACCGTCTTGCCGAGCTTGCTGGTAACGAAGGTCGTCAACCGGTCCCGCGCTACGCCATCCGCGTTGTGAGTTTCGATCTTTACGCTGCTGGCAGCGCTGAGCGCCTTCTGGAAGACTGCGCCGTCGCAGTGGTAAACATGGTCCTTCAGGGTGCAGCCACCCAGATCTTCCGTAGCTTGGCTTTGCCCGTGAGTTGGCGCCGGCGATAGACCCAGCAGAAGAGTTGCTATGGCGATCAGCGAGAGGTGCGCGAGCAGCCGGCGGCGCGAGTGGTGCGCGGTAAAGCGAGGCCGATTCATCATGGCGACGATTTTACTCCGCTGCGGCACGCAGGCACGTTCGGTCGGCACAGGTTTGCAGGCGATTGCGGACCGTTATTTGCTTGCCGTTGCCGGCGCTACTCCTGGTTGCCGGGCAGAACTTTGTCGGGCACGTGCAACTTGGACCTTGCGGCTGAGAACTTCACATGGACCAGGTCCCGCTGAGCATCTTTGCCGGTGGGCGCCAGGAAGGTGGCGATGTAAGTCTCCGCGATCGCGTGCTGGAACTGGGCCAGAAACGGGGCCGTGGACACGGGATTGCCGATGCCCTCCCAGTAGCTGATGCCGCCCGTGGCCTGGGTGACCTGCGCTAGATAGTCCTGGCCGCTATTGTCCGCTGAAGCGCCGCGGATGCCGGCATCGCTGTAGTAGATTGCGGATACCGCGACGCCCGCACGCTGCGCGTCGGTGATCGCGGCGTCGACGTATGGGCTTTCCTGGTTCATCACGCTGGTGCTGCCGTTGTACGGGTCAACGCCGTTGGTGATTATCATGGCGAAGCGCGCCTTAAGCCGCGAGGATGTGCCCACACCGGCGACTGAAGACGAGGAAACGCCGGAGTCGGGCCAGTGCTTGACGAAGTCCGAGAGGCAGATGTAGGGGCTGGCGCTCATGCCCGGAACCCCTTCAGGCAGGTGCAACGTGGAGGCGGCCTGAGCGTGGTCGGTGGTGAAGGGCTGCTCCGCAACCACATGGCCGTATTGCATGAAGCCGACCAGGACCTCGACGCCGGGCGCCAGGTTGCGGACGAAGGCGCGCAGGTTGTCGAGTTCGCGGCCCATGCTTTCGCGCAGACCGTCGTCGATGAGCAGCGCAACCTGGGCATTGGCGGGAACGACGGGCGTCCACGCGCTCAGCGGCTCCTTGTGGTCGTTCACCGACACCGTCAGGTCGGACGCATTCGCCGGGGGCATGGACTTGAGATCGACGCCGACCAGCACCTGCGTCGGCACGAGGCCTTCCTGCTGGGCCGGCGCCGCGAGCCCAAACGTGAGGGCGGAAGTAAGCAACAAAGCGACTGAGAAAAGTCTCGTCATAGCATTCAGTTAGACGCGGATGCGGCCCGATCGTTGTCTGTGTAGCGTGCAATTACGCCACGACCGCCTGCTCACTCCCCGCCGATGCGCAGCTTCAACCCCGCCCGCACCGTAAACGGGAGCGCCGGATAGCCGATGGGCCCGATGTGCTGCTGGCCGAGCACGTTGTCGAGTTCGGTGAAGACCGTCACCCGCCGCTTGATGGCATACATGAAGTTGGCGTCGAGCTTGGCGTAGCCGAAGTCGAGATTGCGGTTGGGGAGGATGAGGGAGTTGGTGCCGGCCAGGTCCGAGTAGTCGAGGAAGGTGGAGTCGTCCGACCGGCTGGCGAACGCGCCCTTGAACGCGGCTGTCAGGTTGGTGCCCGAGTACTGGACGGCAAAATAGCCGGTATGGGGCGGACGCCGGAACGGACGGCTGCCAACGAATGGCGACTCGCCGATGGGTATATTCGGAAACGCTGGGTTGGTTTCGGGGAATCCGCCAGGAGTGACGGACAACGCGGAGCTGGCGAATGACTGGTCCACCTTGGCGTTGAGATAGGTGTATCCGGCGTGGAGAAAGAGGCGGCTTAACGGCCGGTATTCCAGTTCGGACTCAAGCCCCTGCGCGTGGAAGGCAAGCGAGCCAACATCGGCCCCATAGAAGTTCGGAACGCCGCCGCAGTTGGGGTTGGCGCTCGGGCACAGATTAACGCCAAAGTCCTGCTTGAGGGTCCCTGAGTCGACATATTCAATCTGATGGGAAAACTCGTTATGGAAATATCCCGCCTTGAATATCAGCTTGTCGCGGTAAATGTGCTGGTCAATGCCGGCGTCGAGGGTACGCGTTCGCAGCTCCCGAATGGGGGTGATCCCATAGGTTTTGATCGCCGTAGTATCGCCCAGCGCTTCAAGCTGAGTGTAGAGGCTGGAGAAGTCGGTGGCCAGCGATGGCTCCTGCACCCCGGTCGCCACGTTCACGCGGATCTTCGTCCCGCGAAACACCCGGCCCCCTGGCCGCACCGGCACATAGGCAAGTCCGATCCTGGGTGTGCCTGCAACACCGTAAAGGTGGTTTTTCTCCACTGCACCGCCGGCTGAGTAAAAGACGCGGTTGAGGATGTCGCCGCTGAACTGCAGTGTGTACTCGAAGTTGGTGCGCTGGATCGCCTCAGCCTCACCGTAGACCGGGTAGACGAAGCTGCCGCGCTCGTTCTCGTAGCGGAAGCCGAACAGCCCGACGATGCGTTTGGGGAAGGTGTAGTCGGTCTGGTAGTAGAGCTCGTCGCGGTTGGAGTCGGCGAAATCCTCCTGGGGATAACAACTGGCCGGATTTGGCGTGCCGCATCCATACGCAATTGCCGCCTGGCCGGTCGCGGCATAGCCGTTGGCGCCGCGGATGGCTACCTTGTTGCCGTAGTACGTCTGGTCGCCGTACTGGTCGATCACCAACTGGCCGGCCGGATAAAACGTGGTGAACTGCTCGCGCTTGCGGGCGATGCCGTAGCGCGCGAGATTGTGCCAGTTCCCTTCGAACGTGTTCTGGATGGTAAGGCCGGAGTAGAGGTCCTGATCGGCCTCCTTCGCCGCCGCGGAGATGCCGTAAAAGTCGTGCGCGTTGGGCTCGCCGCCGGCAGAGTCGGCATTGCGGAGGGTGAAGCGCACTGGAGTGGCCGCGGTGAGGTCGTAGCCGAAGTTGGCCACGGCGGTGCCGGAGTGGTATTCGTCCATAGGCAGTGCGTTCGACGTATCGACACGCGAGAACCCCGCCAGGTAGTCGAGGCGTTTATGCGCGCCGCTGAACGTGCCTTCGTTCTGGTAGGTGTGGAAGTTGCCGGCGCTTCCGGTGTAGTTCACCACGGGTTTCAGGTCGCTGCCGCGCGGCGTGGTGAAGGCAATGGTCGAGGACGCTGCGTCAGAGCCGTACAGCACGGAATCCGGGCCGCGGTAGATCTCCAGACCGGTTATGCCGCTGGAGGAGACGGTGCCGAAGTCGAAGCGTCCGCCCACGTCCTCCGCCGGGATGCCGTCGATCAGCACCTTGTTGGCGTCGGAGTTGCCGCCGCGTACAAACAGCGACGTGAGGCCGCCCATCTGGCCCTGTTGCACCACGTCGACACCGGGAGACTGGCGCAGCGCGTCGGATATGCCAACCGTGGTCGCCAGATCGAGGTCGGGGATCAGGGTGACCGCGGAGCTGGATTGTTCGAGTGGCGTGGGCACACCGGTGGCCGTTACCGTTATCTCCTCGTGCACCGAGGCGACTTCCAGCACGATGTTCAGCGTAATGTCATCGGTCGAGCCGCCGTAGAAGTCCTTGCTGATGCCGGGAGCGAAGGTTGCCGAAGACGTCAGCAAAACGAAGCGGCCAGCCAGGGTGGAGCGGATCTCGTAGGTACCGTCCGCACCGGCAATGCCGATAGCGACCGCCTTTTTGCCCTGAATCAGTTGAATGCGAGCGCCGGGAACGGGCAGGCCGAGCGGGTCGGTGACCGCTCCGCGAACCACCACCGCGCGGGCCGGCGGAGCAGAGACCAGAAGCAAGAGTGGAAGCAAGAGGAAGGCGGCGAGCGGCGAGTATCTGCGCAAAGCAGACGCACGCAAGAGAGATGCGGCCACTTGACGGCCGGAGACTGCGGACATATTGGAAACTCCTACGCTCCCCCCCGGGAACGTGGTACCTGTGCGCAGCAGAACCGGTCTCCTGACTTACGCGGGTGCATGCCGGCCGATCATCTTGACTTCCCTTCCCGTCGCCTGGCGGCTTCAGTGGGAAAATCCTGGCGGGCATTCACGCCTCTCCGGCGAGGGAGCGGCGTGCGCGCTTACAGTTGCGGGGCAGTGGCGGAGTTTCACCGCGCTTCCCGAACATTCCGTTGCGGGCATGGGTTGTGGGTTGCGCAGCCGCCAACTTGAGGGCAAGCCGCAGGACGAGCTGAAGCTTAAGTTCTAAGCGATACAGCGTGCGAAGTCAAAAAACGCCTGTTTCTGCGGCAAGCTCAGCCGATGGCAGAGGCAGTCCATCGTCATCTTCTTCCGGCGTCTCAAGAAACGCATCGAATAGCGTCGCGTACAGACCCTGCCGGCTCGCCAATCTCTTCCGCCGCGCACGCAGAAACTCGAAGCGGAACGGAGAGCTGTGCTCCGTCTCCCGAAGAAACTCCGGCGTGAAGTATGCGTGCGAGTCCGCGACCGCGCCGACGATCAGGGATCGCCAACTCATTCGCAGCAGGTCCTTCAGCATCGGAGTACCGTGCGGCAGGTCCTCCATGCGCGCGCCAACGCTCTCGCTGAAACACAGCAACTGGGTCGCGAGAGCGTCCAGCGGCGTGCCCTGTTCGGCGGCGCGAGAGAAAAGCGTGGTCGAGCCACGCTCGAGGTCCTCGCGCACGTCCTGCAGGTCGTCGCCGAGTTGCAGCAGAACGCCCCACGCGAACGAAAAGCGGCTCTCCTGCTCGCTGAGCCAGCCATGGGCCAGACATGCGTCGGCAAGCACGGAGCTGCCGCCCTTCGCGCAACTCATCCGCAAGACGTCGGGGTTGGTGCATGGGTCGCCGCCCGTCAGTTGCGCGACGCTGTCCTCCTGCGCACGATGGATCGCCAGCAGGCAGTCGAAGACCTGGGGATGGACTGCGCGGGGATATTGCCCTTCGATCAACTCCACCAAAGCCCACAGCGCGGCTTCATGGCTGTTCTGGGTGGAGATACTTTCGCCGCGCAGGCGCTCCCGGAAGCGCTCACTGAAGCGGCGCTTGGCCTCCGCGGAGACGTCCGGCCGGTCGAGGAAGTTGTCGGTATACGGATAGAGCAGGCTGTAGCCGAGGATGGAGGGTGTGAGTTCCACACGCGCGCCGAGCAGCGGCTGCAAGCCGCAAGCAGTCCACGCATTCCGGCAGGCCTGGATGATGTCGGGCATGCTCAGGCTCTCGTCGAAGCGTCGCGCCCAGCGCGCCAGCTTGGTGCCCACGGGGAGGAAGTCGTCCGTAAGAAGCTGAACCGCATCGCCCGGCAGATCCAGTGCCGCCGCGGAGAACCGGGCGAAGGATGCGGTGATCCGCTGCTGGGCTTCGAGCCGTTCCGCTCTCGTCCGCGGCGAGCGCTTTGCCTCGCGCTCAACCTCACGCAAGGCTTTGTCGTAAGCCTTCTCGCGCTTCTTCTGTTCGTCGGGGCAGTACCGTGGACCGGCTTGCGCCTGACGAGCAGCACAGCCGTTCCAGACCTCGAGGGTCTGCGCAACCTGCGTCTCCACCCACGACCAGCTATACGTTTCCCGCATTCTCGTATGAACTACGCAAACCCAGACCGGTCGGTTCCATCGCAAACGGCAATTGGCTCCATGCGTGCGGCTTACGGAATCAGCAGCACCTTGCCGGTTGTTTTGCGCCCCTCCAGGTCGCGGTGCGCCTGCGCTGCTTCGGCCAGCGGATAATTGTGCTCCAGCCTCAGCTTCAGGCTGCCTTCCTTCACCCACCGAAGCACTTCTCCGGCCCGCAGTTCAAACTCCTCGCGGGTCGCGGTGTAGTCCTTCATGGTCGGGCGGGTTACGAAGAGCGATCCTTTGGTCGAGAGCTGAATCAGGTCGAACGGCGGCACCGGCCCGCTCGATCCGCCATAAAGCACCATCATGCCGCGCGTCCGCAGGCAGGCCAGACTGCCGTCGAAGGTGGTCTTGCCCACCGAGTCGTAGACGACCGGCACGCCCCGGCCGCCGGTGAGTTGGCGCACCTTGGCGGCAAAGTCTTCGCGGGTGTAGAGGATCGCCTCGTCCGCTCCGGCGCGATGAGCAAGCGTGGCCTTCTCCTCCGTCGACACCGTGGTGATCACGCGCGCGCCCAAGTGCTTGGCCATCTGGATCAACAGCAACCCAACCCCACCGGCGCCGGCGTGGATCAAAACGTCATCACCCTTCTGGATGGGATAGGTCGAGTGCGCCAGATAGTGCGCCGTCATCCCCTGCAGCATGGCCGCGGCCGCCTGCCGGGTGCTGACGTCCTCGGGAATTGCGATCAGCTTCGAAACGGGGGCCACGGCGAACTCGGCGTAGGTCCCCATTACGTGGCACCAGGCAAACCGGTCGCCAACCTTGGCTGAGGTCACATCCGGTCCCAGCGCAATCACGGTCCCGGCTGCCTCCTGGCCGGGGATAAACGGCAGTGGCACGGCATAGCGCCCCTCGCGCTGGTATACGTCGATGAAGTTGACGCCGCAGGCCTCGATCTGGATCAGCACCTGGCCGGGTCCCGGCTCGGGTGTGGGCAACTCGCGGAACACCAGCACTTCGGGTCCGCCGGTCTCGGTAATCTGAATGGCTCGCATAGTGCTTCCATGGTACGCCCGCGGAAAGACTCGGCAAGCGCAGCCGTTCCGGCCATTCGTTACAGTTTTCGGACGCAACCCGTTGTGCGCTCCGCCGCACTTTCTGCGACAATACTCTCTGCATGCAACCCGACAATCTCATCTCGCTTAAGGACGACATGGTGGCCTTCATCGCAGGCCACGGCATGCGCCGCTTCAATGGCTACGTCACGGAAGAAGTGCCTACGGTGATCTTCGAGGACGAGGACCCGGAAGCCTGGAAGGACTTTGTGGAGCACGCCAAGGCTGCCGGCGCCAGCTTTGTCACCATGAGCGAGGTGGTGCTGGAGAAGTCCGACATCGCCATCCTGCTGCAACAACTTCGCGATCAGGCCTACCCCGATCCCGACGCGCCCGAGATCGACGACGCCGAGTACCTGGTGAACCACGTCGGCAAGCTCGGCTACCTGCAGTTGGGATTCGCGCACCAGGGCGTGATGTTCCTCTACGAAACCTCCACCGAGTGGTACGAGCGCTTTCAGGAACTCATCGAGACCGTCACCGACCTGGGCGGCATCGTTGTCGACGACCACGACGAAGACTAGCCGCGCCCGGCAGGTGCGGACAGTTCCTGGTTCCTGTTGACGGCCGTTATTCCAAGTTGCAGTGAAGGAATCTGGTTTTGCCCTCGTTCGAAAGCCTCGACGTTTCATCCGAATGGGTCGCCAAACCCTCTGATCCGCGCGCCGTCGTAGCTCTAGCAGCGCACCTTGCCTGCCCACTTCCCATCGCACAAATCCTGGTCTCGCGCAGCATCGACACTCCGGCCGCGGCGGAAGCTTTCCTCAATCCAACGCTGGAAGCTTTCCTCGATTCGCCCGCAAACGATCCGACGCAACTGCTCGGCATGGACGCGGCCGTCGAACGCATCCTCAGCGCCATCCGCGCCGCCGAGCCAATCCTCATCTACGGGGACTATGACGTCGATGGCACTACCGCGACCGTGCTGCTGAAGACCACGATCGAACGGATTGCGCTGGCGATCGACCCGCACGGCCCCGCCCAGGTGACCTACCACGTGCCGCACCGGATCCGCGAAGGCTACGGGATGCAGAACGCCATTCTCGGCGAGGCCGCTGCGGCGGGAATACGGCTGGTCATCAGTGTGGACACCGGCATTCGCGCGGTTACCGAGGCCGCCGAGGCGCGCGCGCTCGCGCTCGACCTGATCGTCACCGACCACCATCTGCCCGACGGCGACGCGGCCCTCCCCGACTGCCTCGCGGTCATCAATCCGGTCCAGCCCGGCTGCCCGTATCCCAACAAACACCTGTGCGGAGCCGCCGTCGCCTACAAGCTCGCCCAGGCTTTGCTGGAGGCCGCCGCGCCGCTGACCCCCGATCCCGCCGCGTTCCGTGCGCGCACCCGCAGCGTGCTCGTCCCGTCGTTCCTGAAGCTCGTCGCCATCGCCACCATCGCCGACTCCGTCCCGCTCACCGGCGAGAACCGCGCCATCGCCGCGTTGGGTCTTGCGGCCCTTGCGAACCCCGTTCAACCTGGCCTGCGCACGCTGATGCAACTCGCGAAGATACCGTTTGACAGACCGCCGACCGCGACCGAGGTTGGCTTCCGCATCGCTCCCCGCATCAACGCCGCCGGACGCATGGACATTGCGGACGACGTGGTCGAGCTGTTCCTCACACGGAACCCTGCCCGTGCGCGCGAACTCGCGGTCAAACTCGACAACCTTAACCAGGAGCGGCGAAACTCCGAGGCGCGCGCGCTCGACGCCATCGATCGTGAGCTGCTGACCCTGGTCGATACAGACGGCCTGTACCCTCCCGATTGCCTGATCCTCGATCACCCGGAGTGGCATCGCGGTGTGCTGGGCATTCTCGCTTCGCGCGTAGTGGACCGCACCGGCCGCCCGGCCCTGGTCATCACCCACGCCGACGGCAACGCCCACGGCTCCGGCCGTTCTATCCCCGGTTTCCACCTGCTGGACGCCATTACCGCCGTCGACACGGCCGACCCGGGCGAGCCGCTGTTCCATCGCTTCGGAGGCCACGCGCACGCCGTCGGATTCTCGCTCCCTTCCAACCGGCTGCCGCTGCTCCGCGCCCGGATGAAGACCTATGCGACTTCGCGGCTGACAGCTTCTTTGCTGATTCCCCCGCTCTCCTTCGACGCCGAACTCACGTTCGCCGACTTAACCCCCGAGTTGGCCGCCTGGATTGCGCGCTGCGCGCCCTTTGGCATCGGCAACCCCGAGCCCATCTTCGTAACCCGCAATGCAACCCTCGCCGGACCCATCCGCCTTATCCAGGAAAAGCACATCTGCCTGCAACTGAGGCAGACCGGAGATGCACAACCGGGCCCTGCGATTCCCGCCTTGGGGTGGAGCCGCGGCACCGCCGACTGGCCCGCACTATGCTCTGGGCTTGGCCTGACCCAGGGCTCCGCCGTCGACGCACTCTACCGGATCAGGCAGAACACCGGCCCATACGCCGGCCCACATTTCGGCGGCCTGGAGTTCGATCTATGCGCTTTGCAACCTGCTGCCCGGCCCGGGTGATGCCAGCCTGGCTTGAACGGCCTAAGTCCTGCTCCAATCGCCGCGAATCGGCCACAGATTCCCTGTTGTCGATCTGGGGGCAAGAATTTCTGGGTCGTTTTGCCTCAAAAAGTGTCTTATATACTGACAGCTAAGCACATGGCCTCTACCCCCAAGTCAAATCGCGCAACACATTATGTAATTTGGGGAGCAGCCCTCTTCCTGATCGTCCTGGCAATTTATGCTGTCCGCTCGCTTACCCACGAGCGGGTGAGCGTTCGCACCGCCCAGGTTGCCTATAAGGATCTTGAAAAGAGAACCACGACCACCGGCGAGGTTGAGCTGTTGAACGATTTTGGAGCCCATGCGCAGGCTGCCGGCCAAGTCCAGGCGATCTACGTCAACGTCGGCGACAAGGTCAAGGCCGGCCAATTGCTTCTGAAGATGGACGATAAGTACGCGCTGGCAAACCTGGCCCACGCCCAATCGACGCTCCGTGCCGCTGAACTCGCGGCCAACGACATTGAGCACGGTGGCTCGCAGGATGAGCGGAATACCAGCGCCGCGGACCTAAGCCGGACAAAGCTGCAACTCCAGCAGGATGAAGCCGATCTGGCTGCCAAGCAGAAACTCGAGCAGCAGGGGGCGGAATCGCCGGCCGAGGTAGCCGTCACCCAGCACCGCATCGAGGCTGACAACAACCTTATTCGCAGCATCCAACAGCACAGCACCGAGCGGTACGGCGACGCTGACCGCGCTCGCGCCCAGGCGCAGCTCGAAGATGCGCGCGCCGCAGTCGCCGCCGCGCAAAGCGCCTACGATACCGCGGACATTCACAGCCCCATCTCCGGCACTGTCTACTCCATCCCGGTCTCCCAATATGACTACGTCGACACCGGCACCGACCTGATCTACGTCGCAGATCTCAGCCGGAAGCGCATCATTGGATACTTCGACGAGCCTGATATCGGCAGTCTCGCAGTCGGACAGCCCGTCAAAATCACCTGGGAGGCCAAGCCGGGGATGGCGTGGTATGGACAGGTCTCCCAGGTGCCAACCACGATCGTGAAATATCTAACGCGATTTGTCGGCGAGTGCCTGATCACGGTCGACGATGCCGATGTCCTCGAGCCCAACGCAAACGTCAACGTCACCGTCACCACCGCAAAACACCTTCACGTCCTCGCTATTCCGCACGACGCCTTACGGGGGACTACCGCACAGCCTTACGTTTTCCGCATCATCGACAACAAGCTCGTCCGTACTCCCGTCCAGTTGGGCACCCCTGATAATCCGGCCATTGTCAACGTCGACGAAGTCGAAATTACGGGCGGTCTCGCTGAGGGTGACGTTGTTGCCACCACCCCAACCACCCCCCTCGACCTAACCAATGGTCTTGAGGTGAAAACCGTTCAATAAATTGCGAACGAATCTCCTGGAACGCATGCTTCTGCTTTCTCCAAATCGCCTGCGTCACCCAGCCGACCCGGCCGGGCAGCCGCGTCTCCGACGGCTCAGCGGCCTTCGCGCTGCCATGGCATGGTCTGTGTTTCTCTTGCTTGCGCCTTATGCGCATGCGCAGATATCGCTTACGACTGCGATTGATTTGGCGTTGCGCAGCAACCCGCGTGTCCTCGGGGCTAAGGACGATGTCAACAAGGCGCGCGCTCAGCTCTCTCAGGCCCACGACGCGTACATCCCCGCTGTCAGCATCGGCGCAGGCCTCGGCCAGGCCTACGGATACCTCCCCAGCCCGCCCACTCTCGCCACAGCGAACGCCGGATCGATCGTCTTCAACTTATCGCAGTTCGACTACATCCGCTCGGCCAAAGAAGGCGTGCAGGCGGCCCTGCTGGCGCTCGATGATGCCCAGGAGCAAGTCGCCGAGGACACCGCGCTTGCCTACATCGCGCTGGATAACGACCAGCAGCACGAGCAGGTTGTCCGGCAGCAGACTGGATTCGCCGGCGCTCTTGTCACCATCGTTCAGGATCGCGTCGACGCCGGGCAGGACACGCAGATCGACCTGACTCAGGCCAAGCTCACGGCTGCCCAGCTTCGCCTGTCCGAACTGAAAGAGCAGGACGACATCGAGGTCGACCGCGACCACCTCGCGCGCCTGATCGGCCTGCCGCCCGCGTCGTCGCTGAAAACCGACGGCACCCTTCCTGCGATCGTTGTTCCCCAGGACACGATTGCCAAGACGCCTGACGGCTACGCCAACTCCGCGGTGGCCTCAGCCTTTGCCAACGCGGAAGCCAAGCGGCAACAGGCGAAGGGAGAATCTCGCTCGGGATTCTGGCCCCAGATCAACTTCATCGCCCAATACAACCGGTACGCCACCTTCACCAACTCGTTCGGGACCCTGGAGACATTCAGCGGAGCCCATATCGGTGCGGACGAAGCGGCTTTCGGCGTCCTGATATCACTTCCATTCTTCGATAAGGGACGGGGCGACAGAGGACGGATCGCCACAGCAGAAGCCTCGCGGGCCCTTCACGATGCACAAAACGCCCAGATCGACGCGCTGGACAGCCAGACGCGCACGCGCCACACCATCGACGAGCTTAAGGCACAGGCCGACATCGCCACGCTCCAGCAGCAACTTGCGCAACAACAGCTTGACGCTCTGCGCGTACAGCTTCAGTCGGGCAATGGCAACCCGAACGGCCCGCAGATGAGCCCGAAGGATGAGCAGACTGCCCGCATCGCGGAGCGGGACAAGTACCTGGCCGTACTCGACGCCAGCTTCCAACTCCGCCAGACCCAGATTCAACTGCTGCGCCAGAGCGGCGAACTAGAATCCTGGTTCAAGTCAGTGGTTTCCGCCCCGGTCAATCCTTCGCAGAGCAACCTTCCCCCCAGCCCCGCGCCGCAACCCTAAGCACCCTACCTCGACAGCAGGAAGACGCCCGCGCAGACGAACAGCGCCGCGAGCCAGCGCCGGCGGTCGACATTCTCCTTCAGAAACAGCTTGGCCGCAAACGCGTTGCCCATGAAGGTCAGGGACGCGCTCGCAGGCGCTGCCAGCGATACCTCCACGTTGGACAGCGTGAACAGCAGCGAGAAGAAACTGAGCGCCATCGAGAACACACCAAGCAGAAACAGCGGACTCGATACCACCGCGCGGACCGCCCCACCCAGCCCGGACTTCGCGCGGATGACATCGAGATCGCCAATGCGCCGCATCGCCCCGGCGGTGAGTACGTCGCCGGCGACAGCGGTCGCGGCAACCGTCACGATGGTTACCCATGTCTCGAGAACGCTGGTCTCAACGCCAACCGCGACCATCATTTCGACCCGCCCGTCAGCGCGCGCACTGGCTCTTCCAGTGGGTCCACCAATTCGTGCTGGGTCAGCGAGGGGCCGTTGGCGACGAATCCGACACCGCCCACGATCAGCACGATTCCCGCCCAGCGGTAGAGGCTGACCGTCTCATGCAGCCAGAACTTTGACAGTAGCGCCACCACCACATATCCAAACGCAGTCGACGGCAGCACAAAGGTCAGGTCGGCCCAGCTGAGCGCGGTCAGGTAACTGGCGAAGAAGCACAGTAGGCAGAGGATTCCGGTGATCACCCACGGGTTTCGAATCGCCACCAGAAGCAGGCCGAGGTGCGCCAGCGAAACCGGCCCCACCTGCCTCATGCCATGCGACAACAGCGTGTCGCCTACGGACGCTGACAACATGACGACAAGCAGAATGAGATAGCGCTGCGGAGAAAGAGTGTGCTTCATCTACCTCCAGTTTAGAGGAGATACTCGGCCTGCGGGGTTTGCGCATGGAGCGCCGCGAGGAAGAGCTGAGGATGGTTTGGTTGCAGAGTGAGCTTCTCGCCATTTCGAGAATAGACTGTCACCACCGTTCCGTAGCTCCACTTGCCGTTCTTCTCGTGAGGGACAATCTTGGAGATGTCGCCAACGGGAATACTACGCCAGGCAACGAAGAGTATCCGCTTCGCCAATAGACCATTCGACAGCGTCGTAAAGGTCGATGGCCACAGAATCGCCGATAACGCCGCTATAAAGAGATAGAGCGGGACCATGAAGTGATCACTCTTAAACGCAGTGATATAGATTGCTAAGGCCAAATAGAAAACAGCCGAACTGAGCAACAGCCAATGGTACTTATTCCGGATCAACATGCGGCCATCCTAATCCGGCCGTAAAGATGGCACAACTTATTTCACATCCATCCTAAAACGACACATCCGCCGGCTGCGTCACCTTCATAACCGACTGGTCCCCCGTCTTCTGCTTCCACGCCGCGCGGATCGCCTCGATCTTCGCCGCGTTTGCCGGCGTGGCCGGATAGTCGATGATCAGCAGCTTCGACCGAATCCGCTCCGGCGCGGTTTCGCCTTTGCCCTGCCACTGGCCGTAGACGTCGATCACCGAGAGGCCAGCGGGAAAACGCGGGGTTACCTCCTGGTCGAGGAACTCCCGCCATGCAGCTTCGGAGACGCCTTTGTCCGGCGCGCCGGCGGGACCGAGGCCGAAGTAGAGCCGCGTGTCGACCCAGTGCTGCGCGTGGGCAGGATGCGCGGCGTCGCCATGAAGGGTGGAGGTCTGTGCAGGGAGCGGCGCGAAAGAGGCAAGCAGCAGGGTTGGCAGCAAGAGAAACCGGCTAGGCGAAGTCATGAGCAGATGATAATTGGGGGCGCGCCTAACAAAAGGGGAGAACGCAAGTCGCCGGGGCACCGGCCCAAATGCCGACCCCTCAAGTGCCGGCTGCGGCGAGTTCTTCGAAGCGGGCCTGGGGCGCATATTGTCTGATCTCGTTTAGGAAATCCTGGTGGCGATCCAGCCTGAGGCTCAATTTCTTCGCTCCATATACGTAGATCTCGGTGACGCTGACATTCACGAATTTTCCTTTGATGCGCAACCCGGGCACGATCCGTTCGATCTCGAAATAGGGGATGGAGCGATGCTTCCAGAGTGACTGGTATTCCAAGGAGGATGGCGTGAGTTCCACGTAGCCGAAGAGATACTGCAGGCCAATGATAAGCGGAGCCACGATGATCAGGGAGGGAACGATGTAGCGGTGAAATACTCCCCAAGGGGAGTGGTCTCCGCTGTGCTTGCCAGGAGGTGAGGTCAGCCGCATCACGCTGTCCGCAAAGGGAAGAACTGCGGCCAGGAGTTCCCCACGATTGATGTGGAGTCTATATCGCATCGCCCCTAGAATACCCCGAAAAAAAGATGCGGCCAGCCGAAGCTGACCGCCATCTCAAATCTTTCGTTTTGCTTACTAAGCGCCCTGGCCGACAGACTCGTGCGCCTTCAGCGACGCCGCCGCCTGGGCAGCCTTGTTGCGCTGGCTGCGCAGCTTCATGAACGACCTCGCCTCGGTGTAGAGACGCGGCAGGTCGCGATTCTTAATCGACTGCCAAACCACGCGCCACGCCTGCTTGGGCCGGAAGAAGTACTCGTCGTAAAACTTGTGCACCATCGACATCACGTACTCGACCGGCAGGCCGGGGTACTCGATGTGCGCCATCTGGTGGCCGCCATCGTCCATCATGGCCTCATTGGTGATGAACCCCTTCTCCTTGGCGTAGTCGAAGAACTCCGTCCCGGGGAAAGCATGAGCAACCGATACCTGGATGGTCTCGCAGTCGAGCTGCTTGGCGAACTCGATGGTGTTGCGGATCGACTCGCGCGTCTCGCCGGGCAGGCCGAGGATGAAGTCGCCATGCACCAGCAGGCCAAGCTTATGGCAGTCGCGCTGGAAGTCGAGCGCCCGCTGTACCGTCGCGCCCTTCTTGATGTTCTTCAGAATCTGCGGATCGCCCGACTCGTAGCCAACGATCAGAAGCCGGCAACCGGCCTCCTTCATCGCCTTCAGCGTGTCGTAGTCGGTGGTGACGCGCGAGGTGCACGACCACGTCAGGCCCAGCGGCTTCAGCTTCTCGCACAGCTCGATGGTGCGCGCCTTCTGGATGTTGAACGTGTCGTCGTCGAAGAAGAACTCCTTCACGTGCGGGAAGAGCTTCTTGGCGTTGGCCATCTCCGCGGCCACATCGTCGGTGGAGCGCTTGCGCCATGCATGCCCGCTCAGCGTCTGCGGCCACAGGCAGAAGGTGCACTGCGCCGGGCAGCCGCGAGTTGAATACAGCGCAACGAACGGATGCAGCAGGAACGGCACCGTGTACTTGGTCACGTCGAGGTCGCGAGCGTAAATCTCGGTCGCCCACGGCATTTCGTCGAGTTGCTCCGGAGTCACCTGCGGCCGGTCGGGGTTGTGCTGGATAACGCCGTTCTCGTCCTTGTAGCTGATGCCGAGAATCTCGTTCAGCGGCTTGCCCTGCGCAAACTCGACCACGGAAAAATCGAACTCGCGACGGCAAACGAAATCGATGGCCGGACACTCGTTGAGCGCCCGGTCGGTTGAAGTGGTCACCGGCGGCCCGACGAACGCAATCTTGATCTTGGGGTAGGTCTGCTTGATGACCTCCGCCATCTTCTGGTCGCCGTCCCAGCCCATGGTGCTGGTAAACAGGACCAGGAACTCGTAGTCCTTCAGTATCTTCACCACATCCGGCCACTTCAGGTGGTGCGGCGGTGCGTCTACCAGGCGCGAACCCTCCAGCATGCCGGCGGGATACGTCAGCCAGACCGGGTACCAGTAGGACTCGATTTCGCGGGTTGCGGGCCAGCGGCTGCTGGCGCCACCATCGAACTTTTCAAAGGAGGGAGGATTCAGGAACAGCGTCTTCAGCGGCGTTGTCATTACTATCAAGTTTATCATTTCTGGCCGCTAATCGGCCTTCTATCGCACGCAAATTCGGGGTGCCCGTGCAGATGCCGGCTGCTGGGTTGGGTGCGGCTAAGCCGCTGATTTTGTGAGGATTCTTCAGTTCACGGTGGACGCCGTGGCCGGCACGTTCGCAGCCGGCGTGACCGCAGGTGCGAGGGGATCAGCCTTTTTCTTCCGGTGCACCAACCGCGCCAAGTCGGGTCCGAACTCCAGGATCTGCCCGCCCAGCGCACCAAACAGAGTAACCGAGGTTCCATTCTCCAGCGTCAGCGCCACACCACGCTCATTGGCCGGATAGTATGAGTTCGAGATGGCGCCCGAAACAAAGTTCCCCAGCACGTTCGATACATTCGGTTGCCATTTGCCGTTGTCGCCCTTGCAAATCACCGTTGATCCGGCGGCATAAAGAAAACGCTTGAAGATCGGCCCCGTCCCTTTGCGGAAGTAGCGCGGGTCCTGATGCAGCAGTTGCGGCAGCAGCGCATTGCCGACCAGCGCGCCATTTACGTTGTCCGCGTAGTTCGCGCCTACCCGCTTGATGTAACCGTGCGCGTTCCAGCCGTAGCCGTTGTTGTCGCCGACCAGCTCACCGTACCCTCCGCCAATCACGATCGCCCAGCCGATGTAGAACGGATCGATTGCACTGTGCAGGGCCAGCTTCCATTTCTGGCCGCCGGTCAGAGGCACAGCTTGGCCGTTCATCACCACCTGGAACTGCGGCATCACGCCCAGCAGGCGCTGTTTCTCTTCCACTTTCAGTTCCCGCTCAGCCTGATCATGCTGTAGTTTCTTGGCGTCAGCCGGCGTCGGGTCGGAAGCCGGCTTCGGATCAGCGGCAGGTGGATCCGCAGCATCACCGGCCGGTGCAGAGGGTGCGGTCTGCGGCGAGGAAGAAGAAGAGGGAGGCGCGCCGGGAGTTGCGGGAGCGGTCGGCCCGCCCGTGGCAGGCGGAGGAGCGGCCTGATTCTGCGCCACAGGAGCGTCGGGAAGCAGCAGCACAGCATTCTCGGCTGCTGCCTGAGGGATGAAATGCGGTAGCTGTGCCGAGGCGATGGGCAATGCAAAAAGCGACGCGGTCAGGGCCGCAGCCGTGGCCACAACGAGCCTGGCGGTTTGAAGTGGCTTCACTTAGCAAGTTTATCTCAAGCGCGCTGGTCTGGCCCGTCCGCGGTCCATTTTTCAGTACGTCGTTTGGGGGAGCAGCGCAGCCTTTGCGGTACGCTTGGACAGCAAGGAGAACCTATGCAGTTCGAAATGGAAAACACGCCGCACCGGCAGATCTACAACCTGCTGATCGGGCTGGTCGCCCCGCGGCCCATCGCCTGGGTCACCAGCATGGATGAAGAGGGCAAGCTGAATGCGGCGCCCTTCAGCGCTTACAACTACCTCTGCACCGACCCGCCCATCGTCGCCATGGGCGTCACCAACCGCCCCGACGCCCGCTTCACTCCGAAGGACACCGCGCGCAACATCCGCCGGACGGGCGAATATGTGATCAACGTCGTCACCGACGACCTGCTGGAGAAGATGAACATCTGCGCCACCGACTTCCCCGCCGGCGTGAACGAATTAGAGATGGCCGGACTGACCACCGCGCCATCATCGGTCGTCAAGGTCCCGCGCATCGCGGAGGCCCACGCCGCACTCGAGTGCCGCGAGTTCACTTCGATGGAGATTGGGCGCTCGCGGATTATCCTCGGCCGCGTGGTGGCGATGTACGTGGAGGATCGCTTCGTGGACCCCGCTGGCCCGTACGTTAAGGCTGACGAACTGCACGCCGTGGGCCGCATGAACGGCCTGGGCAACTATGCGCTCACCCGCGACGCCATTGTCACCGTGCCGCGGATTTCCTACGAGGAATGGCAAGAAGGGAAGCGCTAGAGCGCCTAATTCCCGGAAGGCAGCTCGGCACGGTCAATGACCAGGATTGGCACTTGGCCCTTGGTAGATTCCAGCTTCAGTCCCAGTTGCTCCTGGAGCGCTGTGAACAAGTCTGGCAGATTGGTATCGACGCCCTGCGGAAGTGGGATTCCGTCGCTCTGGCCACCGTTGGCGGCGAAGCTGCATTCGAAGTCAAACCTGCCGCTAATTCCGGTCCGGTCTAACACTGGCCGGTCGATGATGGAGTTCTGCAACATGGAGGCGAACTCTTCCATCGTCATATTCGACACCATCCATGTCACCTCTCCAGGGACTCTTTGCTGAGTTGTATGCCCGGGGTAGGGACCGCCACTCGGGTTTTTCTTAAGCTTGGGCCCATTCTTTCCAACTACCAGCGCGAAAACCGCAAGCTCCTGCGTTTCCTGGTGGAGTTTCAGATTGAAGCGGTCCGCTATGAGCTTCTGAACCATTGCCTTCCACTGGGTTGTGCTGGGCTGACCCTCCGCATCAGGTACCCCATCGATGTTGAAACGGTCCTTGTTGAGCCAGGCTGGTCCGCCTGCGATCTGTTTCGATTGAAGCCCATAGGCAAAGCCTATGAGTTCGCTGAGAGTCGAGTTGAGGGCGTGAAAATCGCGTCCACGCATTCCAATTACCTTGAGGGGCACCCCAGACTGGCTCGGTTTGATGGTTGCGACCTCGAATGCTGGGTTCGCATCGGCTGCCATCGCTCGCAGAGGTACGGGCCCTTCGGGCTTCGCTGGAGCCGTGCTTGCCTGACCAAATGTTATTGGCGCCGCGACAGCCATCCATGCAGTCGCGACGAGGAGAGTTCTCTTAACAAGACTCGGATTGCGCACGACATGATTGAAAATCATCGGCCCTTCCCGTCCTTCAATCAGCGGCAGCCGTCAATCGGCGACGCCAACCCATGATGGCCGCCACGACAACACCGCCGATAAGGCCTACAAGCAAACCACCCGCGCCAAACAGGCCTCGCTTCGGAAAGGAGGGCTTTTGCGGGAGGTTGGGCGCGTCCAGCACCGAGAACGTTTCGCCGGGCTGCGGGGGTCCGTCGCCGGACACCGAGGCGATGCGCCTGCGCAGATTGGCTTGTGCAAAGAGAGAGACTAGGTCACCATCCACTTGCTGCGCGATATGCGGGTCGGGGTAAGTGAAATAAACGATGAATCCGGGAAGACCGGGTGAGGACGAGGCCGACCGGACAGACTCTATCGAGATACTTTTCCGCATCTGGATGATTGCCGCATCCGAAGGCGCCGCGGCGCTTTCGTTCGAATAGAGGTTGTACTTCTGCATGATGGGAACCAGGGACGACCTGCTGAGAACCTCCTCCAACGTATTCCTGAGCATCGCGTCGATGTCGTTCTGCGATGCGTTGCTGATCGGGTGCCCTGCGCCGTCAGCACTCACGTCGACGAGGATGAGCGCCTGGGAGACGTATTTCGGCGGGACTGCGAAGGAGATGGCGAGGGCGGCAAGGAGGCCGAAGACGCAGGATGCGAGGGTGATGCGGACGAACGACAACGTGGTCATTTGCATCGTCAGGGCTCCTATCAGGACATCGAAGGCGTCGCGGGCGCGCGGCGTGCGGTCTTCCAGCAGGGCCTCGAACTCGGCGGCGTAGCGGTTGCGCCAGGCGGAGGGATAGAGACGCGCGAGGAATTTCAGGATGCGTTTCATGCGTCCCCCAGTCTGCGCTGGCCAGCACGGACGATTCGGCCCAGATTGCCAAGCTGTTCGTGAAGATGCTCGCGTCCCGCCCCGGTGATGGTGTAGGGCTGGCGGCGATCTTCCGACTTTACCGGCGCGATCCAGCCGCGCTCTTCCAGCCGCGTGATCGCGCCGTAGAGAGTTCCCGGGCCAAGGCGAACGCCGGCGAAGCGCTCGACGTCTTCCATCATGGCGTAGCCGTGTTTATCGCCACCGGCGAGACTGGACAGCACGAGAATTGTGGGATCAGTCATGGCTATTCCGTCTCACGTAGTATATCGTGCGACGTAATAGCTATTCTGTCAAGCGAAGATTAATCGAGAAACTCGCGGATCCAGGGGTCGCGCGAGTGGATCAGCTCTTCCGTGGTTCCATGGAATGCGACGTGGCCTTCGTTGAGCATCAGGAACTTTGTTCCCGGATCGATACCGCGGTCCGGGCCGTCCTTCGGGATCGGCTTCATTCCGCAGGTGGGATCGTAACGATGGGTCGCGAGGGTGAAGGCGTCCTGCAGGCGGTGCGTGACCAGCAGCGACGTGGTGTGCGACACGTCGCGCTGCTTCATCACCAGTTCGATGATGGTGGTCGAGGTGATCGGGTCGAGCCCGCCGGTGGGCGAGTCATAGAGGATGAGATCGGGCTGGCTGATGATGGCGCGCGCAATGGAGACGCGCCGACGCATGCCGCCGGAGAGTTCCGACGGAAACTTGTCGATCGCCGGCTCCAGTTCGACGAACCTCAGAGCTTCCACCACGCGCGCGTGCGCCTGGTCCTCGGGGACGTGCTCTTCGTGCAGCCGGTAGGCGACGTTGTCCTCGACAGTCAGCGAGTCGAAGAGGGCCGATTCCTGAAAGACCATGCCGATGTGCGCGCGCAGCGCATAGAGATCGCGCTCAGGCATCGTCGTAATCTCCTGGCCGAAGATCCGGATGGAGCCGGAGTCGGGGCCGAGCAGGCCGTTGGCGAGCTTGAGCAGGACCGACTTGCCACAACCCGCAGGGCCGAGGATGATCAGCGTCTGCCCGCGCTCGACCGAGAACGAGATGTTCTTGAGCACCGGCTTCAGCTCAAACGCGATGGACACGTCGCTGAACTCGACCACCGGGGTCTCATTGTCCTGCGGGTTCAACATTGCGACGCCGGAGTTGGGGATGGCTTCGGTCATAGGCGCTCTCAACTGCCAAAGATGCCGATCATCGCGCGCGTGACCAGCAAGTCGACGACGATGATGGCGACCGAGGAGATGACGACAGCCTGCGTCGTCGCGCGGCCCACGCCCTGCGTCCCGCCGGTGGTCTTCATCCCGCAATAACAGCCTACGGTGGCGATGATGAAGGCCGAAAACAGCGGCTTGGTGAGCCCCTGAACGATGTCCCCATGGACGAGCCCGCGATAGGAGTCGTGCAGGTAGGTGCTCGCGTTCAAGCCCAGGAGTGACACCGACATCAGTGCCCCGCCGGCGATCCCGAATGCGTCGGCAATAATAGTGAGGAAGAAAAGCATGAAGACCGTGGCCAGCAGGCGCGGAGCCACCAGCTTGCGGATTGGGTCCGTACCCAGCGCGCGCATCGCGTCCAGTTGCTCGGTTACCTTCATCGAGCCGATCTCCGAGGCCATGCCGGCGGCGTTGCGGCCCGATACCATCAGCCCGGTCAGCACCGGCCCCAGTTCCTTCACCATCGACAGCGAGACCAGCGAGCCGGTCATGGAGACAGCGCCAAAACTCGTCAGCGCGGTAGCAGACTGCAGCGCCAGCACGCATCCCGTGAAGAACCCGGTAAGAACGATAATCGGCAGCGAGCCAACCCCGATCGAGTCCATCTGCGTAATGATGTCCGCCCAGTAACGAGGCCGCGTGAAGAGCGCCGAAATGGCCGAGCCGCACAGAATCGAGTAATCCTGCACGGCCGAGATCTTCTGCTTCAGATAGGCTTCTGGGGATTGAAAGGCCATGGCTTCTGACGGTCAGGTTATCAGATGCGCTAATGAGATCGCCGATTTATACAAACCAACCAGCAACTCTGCCTATATCTGCCCCAGCCACTTGAGTCGGGTCTTCGCGACCCCCTAAGGCAAAGTCAGGCTACCGTAAACCGTGTGAAGTGAGAAGATGGTAGGCATGATTGCGGAGCCTCCGGCGGAGACCATGTTAGCCGCCGTCTTACACGGCAAGGAAGACCTGCGCATGGAGCGGATTCCCGTCCCCCACGCGGGAGATGGTGAATTGTTGTTGCGTGTGGGCGCGGCGCTTACCTGCGGCACCGACCTGAAGGTCTATCGCCGGGGCTATCACGCCATCATGCTGAGGCCGCCCATCGTCTTCGGGCACGAGGTCGCCGGCACCGTAGTGGTAACCGGCGCGGGCGTAACCGGATTCTCCGTCGGAGACCGGGTTGTCCCGATGAACTCCGCTCCCTGCGACACTTGCTTCTTTTGCCGCCACGGCCAGCAGAACCTTTGCGAATGTCTCCTCTTCAACAATGGCGCCTATGCCGAATACATGCGCATTCCCGCGCGCATCGTGGAGAAGAACACGCTGCTGGTGCCCACGGACGTGCCGCTCGAGTATGCCGCGCTGACCGAGCCGCTCGCCTGCGTGGTGCAGGGACTCAACGAGACGGGAGCGCAGACAGGCGACAGCATGGTCGTGATCGGCGCCGGACCCATCGGCCTGATGTTTATCCAGGTCGCGCATCTGCGCGGCCTTCGGGTGATTGCCGTGGTCAAGCGCGACGACCAGGTGAGGGCAGCGCGGCGCTTTGGGGCATCCGAAGTCGTGCAGATCGCGGAAGACCCACACGGCGGCACAGACACAGTGAAAGCCGTGCGAACACTCACTGGCAACTCCCGCGGCGCCGACGCCGTGATCGAGGCCGTGGCCTCACCGGCCACCTGGGAGGCAGCCGTGGCCATGGTCCGCAAGGGCGGTGTGGTCAACTTCTTCGGCGGCCCGCCCAAGGGCACGGTGGTCAGCCTCGACACCAACCGCCTTCACTACGGCGACATCACCCTGAAGGCCAGCTTCCACCACACCCCCGCCGCCTGCGCCGCGGCCTTCGCCCTGATCTGCAGTGGAAGATTCAAGTGCGCCGATTTCATTACCCGCACCGCGCCGCTGGAGGAGGTGCCGGCAGTCTTCGCGCGGATGATGACCCGCAGCACGGACAATATTGCCGACATCAAGACCGCCGTTCTTCCGAACTGCTACCGGCCCAGCGCCCGCGAGAATAGCCAATGACCGGTCCGGTCGAACTTGCACCCCGCGAGACTGCCGCGATGGACTCGCTGGCCGGTGCGCCGCCCGGCTATCGGACGCCGGAAGACCGCCCCACGCTCGACCAAGCCCGCGCCTGGTGCCACACGCTGGCCACCACGCACTACGAGAACTTCCACGTCGCCACGTTCTTCCTCCCCCGGCGTGTGCGCCCGCACTTCGAGAGCGTCTACGCCTTCTGCCGCGTCTCCGACGACCTGGGCGACGAGGTTGCCGACACCTCTACCGCCCTTCGCCTGCTGGAGACCTGGGGCCGCATGCTCGACCAGTGCTACGACGCGCCCCAGCAGTCGCGCCATCCCGTCTTCGTCGCGCTGCGCGAGACCATCGTCGCCTGCGACCTGCCGCGCACCCTCTTCCACGACCTTCTCCGCGCCTTCGAGCAGGACCAGGTGAAGACGGAGTATTACACCTGGGACGAGGCAGTTGAGTATTCGCGCTACTCCGCCAATCCGGTAGGCCGGCTGGTGCTGATGGTCTGCGGCTACCGCGATGAACAGCGCGCGCTGCTCTCCGACAAGATCTGCACCGGCCTGCAGCTCGCCAACTTCTGGCAGGACTGCGTGCGCGACTCCGAAATTCCGCGCCGCTACATTCCCGCCGAATACATGGAGCGCTTCGGCGTGGCCGAGGGTCAGATCGAAGGCCGCGTCTTCACCCCCGAATTTGGCGCCATGATGCGGGCGCTGGTCGACCGCACCCGCGACATGCTGCGCGAAGGTGCGCCCCTCAGCGAGATGGTCGACGACGAACTTCGCGTCACCCTCGACCTTTTCCGCAAGGGCGGCGAAGCCATTCTCGACGGCATCGCCGCGCAGGACTATGACGTGCTCCGCGGCCGCCCGGTGGTGACGCGGCGCAGGAAGCTGATGCTGCTGCTAAGCGCGTTGATCGGGAAAATCCGGACGCGGCGCAAGGCTGGAGCCCCAATCGCGTGAGCGAAGCACCGAACGCGCCCCGCACCGCCAGCCGCAACCCACGCACCGCCGGGGCGTACGGATTCTGCCGCGAGGTCGCTCGCCGCGAGGCCAAGAACTTCTACTGGGCCTTTCGCGTGCTCCCTCGACCTAAGAGCGATGCCATGTGCGCTGTCTACGCCTTCATGCGGCGCGCCGACGACATCGCCGACGACGAATCCAAGCCCCTCGACGCCCGCCGCGCCGAAATGACCGCGTGGCTACAGGCCTGGCGCGCATCGCGTGCTTCGGACTCGCCGGGTTCCCTGCACGACGCAAACGCCGACAACCCCGTTTTCATTGCGCTCGCCGACACGCAACGCCGCTTCGATATTCCGGACAGATTGCTCGAAGAACTGATCGCCGGCACCACCATGGACCTCGTACCTCACGCCGCCGAGGTACAAACCTTCGCCAACTTCGACGATCTTTACCGCTACTGTTACCTCGTCGCCTCGGTGGTCGGCTTGGTCTGCATCCGCATCTTCGGCTACACCGACGCGCGCGCCGAAAAGTTCGCCGAAGAGACCGGCATCGCGTTCCAACTCACCAACATCCTCCGCGACGTCAAGGAAGACATCGAGCGCGGCCGCGTCTATCTCCCCATCGACCTGCTGGATGAGTTCGGCGAGACTATTAGCGAGCTGCGCGAGCTCGCCCATTCCAACGCCCGCGCCATGACCGAACGGGAGCGCGGCATGCTGGCCACGCTGGCCATCCGCGCGGAGAAGTACTACCTGGCCGCCAACAAGCTGATCCCTCTGCTGGATCGAGACAGCCGCGCCGCCATGTGGGTCCTGGTTACCATCTATCACCGCCTGCTGGGCCGCATCGCCGGCCACCGGATGGAGGTCTTCCGCGAACGCATCAGCCTTTCTACCACCGAGAAGCTGGGAGTTTTCGCCCGCGGCGCCGTGATGGCCGCGTGGAACCGGGTGCTGGGGTGATGGCCGTCGATACCAACCAGCGCGATGCAGCCGTTATCGGCGCAGGCACAGCGGGCCTCGCGGCAGCGGTCGCCCTGGCCCGGAATGGCGCGCGTGTCACCCTGCTCGAACGCCGCCCCTTCGTCGGCGGCCGCGCTTACTCTTACTCGCATCCGGCGCTCGGCGAAACCATCGACTCGCAGCACGTCGTCGTCGGCTGCTGCACCAACTTCCTGGATCTCATCACGCAGGCCGGGGCCGCCAATTCGATTCGCTGGTATGACAAGCTCTGCTTCCTTGAACCAACCGCCGCGGGCAGTCCGCGCCAAAGTTGGATCGGGCCTAGCGGCCTCCCCGCGCCCGCACACAACTCTCTCAGCTTTCTCCGTGCGCCCATGCTCACTCTCCACGATAAGGCGCGAATCGCCGACGGCCTGGCGCACTTCCTCCGCAGCGGCCCGGCCACCGATGAAGAGAGCTTCGCCGCCTGGCTCAAGCGAACTCGCCAGACCGACCGCGCTATCCGCCACTTCTGGGAGCCGGTCGTCGCCGGCGCGCTCAACGATGTCTCCGAACGCTGCTCCACGAAGTACGCCGCCAAGGTCTTCCGCGAGTCCTTCCTGCGCTCGCCCCAGGCTGGGCGTCTCGGCATTCCCGCTGCCCCGCTCAGCGAGTTCTTTCAGCCCGTTGTCGACATGGCGCAAAGCCTCGGCGTCGATGTGTGCGCCAACGCAAGCGTCGAAGCGATCGCGCGCACTGCGGACGGCCGCTGGAAACTTAAGACCCGCGAATGCGAGATCGAATCCAACGCAGTCATCCTCGCGACCAGCTTCCGTCAGACGCAGGACCTGATCCAATCCATTACCTCGCCGGACTCGTCCGCACAAATCCCCTTCGACAAGTTCGTCGCCGCCCCCATCACCACCATCCACCTTTGGTACGACCGCGAGGTCACCGATCTTGACCACGCCGTCCTGCTCGACACACGCATTCAGTGGATGTTCGCCAAGTCGCGCATTCGCCGCTGGGAACCTGCCCGCGGCAGCTACCTCGAACTGGTCATCAGCGCGTCCTGGCCGGAGATCGACATGACCCGCGAACAGATCCTCGCCGCGGCCCTGCGCGAAGCGGAACTCTTCTTCCCCCGCGTCCGCGAAGCCAAGTTGCTCAAGAGCGCCGTCCTGAAAGAAGCCCGTGCCACGTTCTCCGTCGTTCCCGGACTCGACCGTTACCGCCCGCCGCAGACCACCGCATACCCGGGCCTCTACCTTGCGGGAGACTGGACCGCGACCGAGTGGCCCTCCACCATGGAAGGCGCGGTCCGCAGCGGCCGGCTAGCCGCCGGTGAACTCCTCGGCCAGCGCAAGCGTTTCCTCGCTCCTGAATTGCCCGCCACCGGGCTGATGCGCTGGCTAAGCCGTGCTCCTTAGCCGGGCTGCCCGGCAGAGCTAGCGCCCTCGGCCGAAGCCAGCTTCTCTTCCGCCTCGCGCATCTCCGCATTCGCTTGCTGGTACTTTGCAGGGTCGTCGCCGGCCTGATGCCACATCTTCTCGCCCGCTTCAAGATCCTGCTGCGCCTCAGCCTTGTCGATCTCCTCCGGGCGCAGCGCCGTCTCCGCCAGAATTGTCACCCGCTCCGGCAGCACCTCGACGAATCCCCAGGCCACGAAGAACTTCTGGTCGCCCG